>NZ_BAAJXA010000007.1:0-296885 GCF_057537855.1 Streptomyces diversicolor | reverse complement strand
ATCCTCAACCCTTTTCTGCCGCGCCGGGCTCACCTGTGGTGTCGCGGGGCCCGGGCGCGCAGACGAGTGTCACCTTCATCATACGCAGTGGTCTTTCCGAGCCCCGGAAGTTGGGAAACACGACCAAACGGCGCAGGCCGGGAACGTCTCGACCGCTGCCACTGTGTGCGTGCGACGCAGCGACCGCCGCGATGCGCTCGTCGACGGTGTCGACCGCCTCGCGCAGCATGCGCAGACGAACCTCAAGCAGAGCGGCCTCCGCCGCCAGGAAGACGCCGACGGCGGCCGGATCGGTGGTGACCGTGCAACAGCCACTCACCACCTCTACGTCAGTGCTCGTACCGATGGTGTGACACGGTTCGACGCCGGACCGATGCCCCCGCGAAGGGTTACTCGCCCCAAGCGACGCGCGTTTTGATCTCGCGGTCCGGTCCCGTGGGCGCGGCGGTCGTGGTCGCCGTCACCGGCTGAACAACTCGAAGGCCACGGCCGGCCTGCCGTCGAACCGTGCGCTCTGCGCACCGGTGCTCTCCGTCAGGAAGCGGCGCACGTATGTCTCGGGATCCTCGTCGGTCAGCGCCTCGATGTAGGCGCGATGCCGCAGCAGCGACAGCACCGCGCGCTCGAAGCCACGCTCCGCGCCCACGGCATGGGTCGCGAGCGGGGAATTGGCGACGGCGACCCATCGGACACCGTTCCACGGCGGCAGCTCCCGCTCGGTCAGCTCCGGGAAGATCCAGCGGTTGCCGGCGTCCGATGCCGCGTCGAGGGCGGCCCGCCCCACGGCCACGTGATCCGGAGTGTTCCAGACCCCCGGTCCCCAGGTGTCACGGTGGTTCAGGGTGATCACCAGCTCCGGCCGGTGACGGCGGACAGCGGCGGCGATGTCGCGGCGCAGGGCGACTCCGTACTCGATCACACCGTCCCGGTGGTCGAGGAAGTCGACCGAGGAGACACCGACGGCCTCGGCGCTGGCGCGCTGCTCCTGCTCCCGCAGCACCGCGGCCTCGGCCGGTGCGAGCGTGTCGATGCCCGCTTCACCGCGGGTGGCGAGGACGTAGGCGATCTCACGGCCCTCCTCGGCCCAGGAGGCGACGGCGGCCGAGCACCCATACTCAAGATCGTCAGGGTGGGCCACCACGGCAAGGGCGCGCTGCCAGTCGGTCGGCATCGGCCGCAGCCGAGTGAGATCCGAGTCCATCGAAATACCCGCTTTCACAGATCGTTCCCAAGGCGGTGCGACTCACCGGGGGCCCAGTCGCTCTGGGACCCATGTCCCTTCCTCTCCTTGGTGATTCACCAGGTCACCTCGGATGAGTGTGAGATAGTGTCCCACGATGCTGCGAGGTTCGGGCACGGTGCGGACCGGGCAGGAGGTGCACCGGGGTACGGGCCGGCGCGCAGGCACGTCACAAGATCCGCACCGGTCCGGTCCAGGAGATCGGGACGACTGCCGCGGTGGCTGTGGTGTGTGGGGCCGTGCGAGAGGGAGGATGTCGTATGGGCCGTGCCGATGACGCGGTGCCGATCGCGGAGCTGCTCGACGAGCGGCGTCATCTGCTCGACGTCGCCCACTGGATGCTGGGTGACGGCGGCGCGGCGGAGAGCGTCGTGGACGAGACCTATCGGCGGTGGTACGCGCTGCCCCAGCCGGCTCGGGCACGGATCACCTCGCCGCGTTCCTGGCTCGTCCAGGTCACCGGCAGCATCTGCCTGGCCCGGCTGACCCCGCCCGACAGCGCCCCTTCCTGCTCGGGGGCCGGGCCGCACGGGACGCTGGAGGGTGAGATCAGCGGAACACTGTTCGACGCGCCGGATTCCCTCTCTCCGCAAGAACCATCCGCGTGCGTGCTCGACGACGTGTGCGGGGCGCCGCGCACGGTCGTCGACATCGTGCGGCAGCCGGGACCGGAGCGTTCCGAGCCGGCCGACTACGCCCGCCGCAGTCTCCGGGCACGGCGCGCGCGGCACACCACGCCACGGCAGCACGACGCGGCCGTCCACACCGTGCGGACGGCCTGTGCGACGCAGGACGAAGCCCTTCTGACATCCGTCCTCGCACCCGATGTCACGGCCTTCTTCGACGGCGGCGGCAAGGTCCGGGCCCTGGCCGAACCGGTCCGCGGCAGCACACAGGTCGCCCGCAGCCTGCTCGCGCTGCTGCCCCGCCACCCGCGCACCGCCCTGCACACCCAGTCCGTCAACGGGCGCACCGGCCTCGTCGTGCGCTACGACCGGCTGGTCGCCGCCGTCATCAGCCTCGACATCGCCGACCGTCATGTCATCCGGATCTGGGCCGTCCTCAACCCCGACAAACTCCGCACCTGGAACAACCTCAACCCCACGGGCCACTGACGCAGCACCGCCGGGTGCGCGCAGGGCGGTCGTCCACACGCAGTGTCACATCTTCACGGCGTGGCCGGTCATAGGGAGGACAGCAGTTCACGAACCCCGCCAAGGAGTACAGCCGTGGACAAAACGGTGCCGGGGCCCGCACACGACACACGGTGGTTCTTCGCACCGCGTCAGCGCCTCGTACGGGAACACAGCGGCGAGAAGGTCGCCGGCTGGGTCAACGGGCGACTGGGCATCCGCGGCCCCGCGAAGACCATGGTGCGAAGGGCCTTCCCGGACCACTGGTCCTTCCTGCTCGGGGAGATATGCCTCTACAGCTTCATCGTCCTCCTCGTCACAGGCGCCTGTCTGAGCTTCTACTTCCACCCCTCGTCGCAGCCGGTCCAGTACCAGGGCAGCTATGTCCCGCTGCACGGCAGGACGGTGTCGGAGGCATTCGACTCGACCCTGCGCATCTCCTTCGACGTCCGTGGCGGCCTGCTGGTCCGGCAGGCCCACCACTGGGCGGCGCTCGTCTTCATGGCCGCCGTGGTCGCGCACATGATGCGGGTCTTCTTCACGGGTGCCTTCCGCACACCGCGGGAACTCAACTGGGTGTTCGGCTTCCTGCTGCTGGTCCTCGGCATGTTCGCGGGTCTGACCGGATACGACCTGCCGGACGATCTGCTCTCCGGCACCGGGCTGGCCGTCGTGAACGGAACGATCCTGTCGGTGCCCATCGTCGGCACCTACCTGTCGATGTTCCTCTTCGGCGGCGAATTCCCCGGCCATGATCTGGTGGCGCGCTTCAACACCATCCATGTGCTGCTGATCCCCGCCGCCATGGTGGCCCTCATCGCCGTCCACGTGGTGGTCTCCCGCCGGCACCGGCACACGCAGTATCCCGGGCCCGGCCGTACCAACGACAACGTCGTCGGCCTGCCGCTTCGGGTGTACGCGGTGAAATCGGCGGGATACTTCTTCCTCGTCACCGGCGTCGTCTTCGTCCTCGCGGCGATCGCGCAGATCAACCCCGTCTGGAAGTACGGCCCCTACCGTGCCGACCAGGTCTCGGCGGGCTCCCAGCCCGACTGGTACATGGGTGTCGCCGACGGGCTGCTGCGTGTCATGCCGGGTTGGGAGATCAGCGCCTGGGGTCACACCCTCGCCCTGGACAACCTCCTTCCGCTCCTTGCGGGTGTCGGCTTCTTCCTCGCCCTGGGCGCCTACCCCTTCATCGAGTCCTGGGTGACCGGTGACGACCGGGAGCAACACCTCCTCGACAGGCCGCGCAACCGGCCGGTGCGCACCGCGCTCGGTGCCGCATGGCTGAGCGTCTACTTCGTGGCGTTGCTCGGTGCGGCGAACGATGTGATCGCCACTCAACTGCACGTCTCCGTCAACGATGTGACGTGGGCGGTCCGCATCGGCCTGTTCGCCGTGCCCGTGGTCGTCTACTGCGTGACAAAGCGACTGGCCCTCGGACTCCAGCGGCGCGACCGCGACCAGGTGCTGCACGGCCGTGAGACCGGCGTCATCAAGCGCCTGCCCCACGGCGAGTTCGTCGAGGTGCACGAACCGCTCAGCCGGGAACGACTGCACACCCTGACGGCACACGAACAGTATGCGCCGCTCGCCGCGGGGGTGGGCGGGGACGGCACGCAGGGCACGCCCAGCAGGGCCCAGCGGCTGCGCGCCCGTCTCAGCCAGGGCCTCTACGGGGAGGCGAGCCAGATCCCGAAACCCACACGGGAGGAGTACAAGGAGATCACCGGCCGGCACTGACAGTTGACACGTCCCGCCCCCCGCACGCGCTGAGGAGAGCGGGACGCCGCCGGACACCCGAAGGCGACCGCCGGGGGAGTCGGTCATCCGCTCAGGGAGGCCACGTAGGGCAACAGCTTGGAGGGATTCATGACCCACATGATCCGGTCGATCCCGTCGGCGGACGCGTCGATGCACAGCAGCGCCACGGCGTTCCCGCCGGCCGAGACGAGAACGGACGGCCGCCCGTTGGCCTCGACCCACCGGATGTCCGCCTCGGGCCAGAACCGCGGCGCGAAGGCCGCGAGGTACCTGGCCACGCGCTGACGCCCGATGACCGGGACCTTCGACGCGCCGCGCACCCCGCCGCCGTCGGAGTAGCTGACGACGTCCGCGGCGAGAAGGTCCTCAAGCACCGACAGATCGCCCGTCTGCGCCGCGGCGAGGAACACCTCCAGCAGCCGTCGGTGCTCGGCCGGGCTCACCCGCTTCCTGCGCTCGGCGGCGAGGTGCTTGCGGGCACGGCTCACCAACTGGCGGGCATTGGCCTCACTGGTTTCCAGGATGTCCGCGATCCGGTGGTAGGGGTAGTCGAACGCCTCTCTGAGGACGTAGGCCGTGCGTTCCACGGGGTTCAGCTTCTCCATGAGGAAGAGAACCGCCAGTTCCAGCGCCTCGGCCCGTTCCGCGCCCACCTGCGGATCCACCGTGGTGTCGACGGGTTCGGGGAGCCACGGTCCGATGTACGACTCCCTTCGTACCCTGGCGGACTGGGCGAGGTTGATGGCCAGCCGCGCGGTGATCGTGGTCAGGAAGGCCGTCGGCTCCACGATGTTCGTGCGGTCCGTGTTGTGCCACCGCAGCCATGTCTCCTGGACGATGTCCTCGGCCTCCACCGAGCTGCCGAGGATCCGGTACGCGATGCCGAAGAGCTGGGGGCGTGCCGCAAGGAAGTCCTTCGTCGCCTGGTCAACGGCCTCAGTGTGATCGTTCCCAGCGTGCATCGTTGTCCCTTCCGGCTCCGAGACCACCATGCTACAAGCTGCCATGGTGTGCGCTCGCGGCGGTGGACGGGCGCCCCCGGGCCCACGCTGTGATCACACAGTTGCACTCATGTGTGCCGCACGGACCGGTGCACGCCCGGCCGCACCGGGTGCGGGCCCCCACGCCCCGACTCGCTCGTTCGGCTTATCCGCTCGTCATACATGGCGGCCGTGAGGATCTTCAGGTGAGCGAGGAGGCTCGCTTCGGACGCACATTCGTTGACGGAGGAAGGAATCGGTAGTGGATCAGTGGCAGCGCCGGCGATGGTCCGGCGGTATGTCCTTGGCCCTGTCGGCCGCGTTATCGGCGTCGCTCGCGGCGACGGGGGTGGTCACGGCGGTGTCCCCGGCGGTGGCCGACTCCGGGGACGGTGACGCGACCGTCCGCGTCGTGCGCGAGGTGAACGCGAACGGCAAGTGGGACCAGGCGCTGGAACCGGGCATGGCCGGGGTCACGGTCGTACTGACCGACGACGCCGGGCGGTCGATCACCGGGACGACGCAGGCGGACGGCACGGTGAAGCTGACGCCGGGCAACAGCCTGGGCGGCGGCAAGTACCGGATCGAGGTGAAGAACCCCGACCAGGGCGTGCTGTTCCCCGGGTTCGCCTCGGCGCGGCCCAACCTGATCGACCCGACGGTGCTGTCGTCGAACGTGGAGTTCGTGGACCTGTCGGGTGGCAAGAACGTGGAGATCACGACCTCGTTCTGGTCCCCGGAGGACTACTGCCAGAAGAACGCCACCTTGGTGACGGCCTGCCAGAACGCCTCCATTCCGCCCGGTAGCGCGTCCCCGGACAGCAAGCGCACGCTGACGTCGTTCCCGTTCGGCACGCGCGGTGACGCGGTGGCGGATCCCGGTCTGGTGACGGACCTGGCGAACAACGGGCAGACGGGCACGGTCTGGGGCGTAGGCGTCAACCGGGTGACCAAGCAGGTCTTCTCCGCCGCCTATGCCAAGCGGGGGGCGAAGTACGGTCCCGGCGAGGCGGGTGCGATCTACCGGACCGACCCGGCCACCAAGCAGACCGTGGTGTTCACCAGGGTCCCCAACCCCGGCGGCACCCAGCACAACATGAATGCCGGGATGGACCAGGCGTTCGGTCCTGTGGTCGGCAAGGAGTCGCTGGGCGACCTGGACGTCAGCGCGGACGGCAAGGACCTGTACGTCGTCAACCTGCACGACCGCAGGCTCTACCGCTACGACGCCACCCAGTCCACCGCGGCAGCGCCGAAGGCGTCGTACGCCATCAAGGACCCGGGGTGTGCGGCGCCGGGGGACTGGCGCCCCTTCGGTCTGGGCCTGCATGAGGGCAAGGTGTACGTCGGCGGCGTGTGTTCGGCGCAGTCGACCGGCAGCAAGGCCGACATGCGGGCCGTCGTGCAGGTCTTCGACCCGGTCACGGGCCAGTTCACCGGCACGGTCATGGACCAGCCGCTGAACTTCCCGCGCGGCGGGTGGACGGGCGCCAACGCGTGCGGCGGCCCGAGCTGGTACCCGTGGACCGACACCCGGCCCCTGACCCAGGACGGCAAGGCGTGCACGGGTGACGTGATCCAGAACCCGGAGCCGGAGCTGACCGACATCGACTTCGAGACCAACGGTGACATGGTCGTCGGCTTCGCCGACCGTTTCGCCGACCGCGCGGGCTGGAACCTGCCGGAGACCTCGGGCACCTGGCCGGCGACCACCGCGGTCAACGGTGGTGACATCAACCGGGCGTGCCGTGGCGGGAACCACATGTTCGTCCTGGACGGCAACGGCGGCTGCAAGAACAACAACACCGGCCCCGCCGTCTCGGGCGGAGAGGGCCCGGATGTCAAGGAGTTCTACCCCGGCGACTACATGGGTACCGAAGCAGGTGGCCACCAGGAGATCAGCTCGGGTGGTGTGGCGTTCTCCGCGGTGGAGGACAGGATCCCGTTCACCGCGATGGACCCCATCCAGAAGACGGGCAGCGGTGTGCGGTGGCTGGACCGCAACGACGGCACCAGCGCCATCAACGGGGACGGCCTCTTCCTGAACGACGACTTCGGCAAGGCCCGCGGTATGGGTGACCTCGAAGTCCTGTGCGACGAGGCGCCGTTGCAGATCGGCAACCGGGTCTGGAAGGACACCGACCAGGACGGCATCCAGGACCCCGGTGAGGAGCCGGTGGTGGGTGCCACGGTCAACCTGTACGACGCCGACGGGAAGAAGATCGGTACGGCGGTCACCAACGAGCGGGGCGAGTACTACTTCGACTCGACCGTGACCAAGAACGTCAAGCCGGAGGACTTCCAGTACGGCAAGACGTACACCGTGAAGATGGACAACCCGGCCGACTACCAGGCCGGTGGCGTCCTGGACGGCTGGAAGCCGACCCGGCCGAACCAGGGCGGCAACGACCAGATCGACTCCAGCGGTGAGACGTCCGGCAACCCGTTCCCGGCCGTCCAGGTCACCCCGAAGGGCGCGGGCCAGAACGACCACGGCGCCGACTTCGGCTTCGTGAACCCGCAGGCCGACCTGTCCGTGATCAAGATCGGTCCGGCCAAGGTGGGTCCGGGCGAGGACATCGAGTACCAGATCATGGTCACCAACAACGGGCCGAACACCGCCACGCGCTGGACGGTGACGGACCCGCTGCCCGAGGGGATCACCGACGCCAAGACCTCCAACGCGGACTGCGGTATCGCCGCCGGCAAACTGACCTGCTCCGGCGGGCCGCTGGCCGTCGGTGAGAGCCACACCATCACCGTACGCGCCAAGGCTCCCGTCCCCGCGCAGACCGTCGTGCTGAACAACTGCGTCAAGGTCACGGGTACGGAGCCCGACCCCAACCCCGACAACAACGACTCCTGCGTCAAGACCGAGGTCCCCGGGATCCCGGTCATCGACCCGGCCATCGGTGGCACGGCCGCCGCGGCGGCCCTCGGCGGCTTCCTCCTGATCCGCCGCCGCCGCACCACCAGCGGAGCCGCCATGTAACACCTCCCACAGCCCTCTCTGCCAATGGAACGAGCGGTCCCTCCCCGGCACCCCGGGCAGGGACCGCTCGTTTTCCGGCGCTGCGGCTCACTCCACGAAGTAGGAGTCGTGTTTCACGAAGAACGCGGCGCGTTCTTCGTCCGTCGCATCGGCCAGTTGTGACACCTGCTCGAAGTACTCCTCACGCGGCGCGCCCGGTGTGAAGAGCAGCAGCATGTCCGCCGGGGCGTCGGAGTCGTTGCGGAAGGCGTGCAGCCCGCCTTGTGGCACATGCAGAAAGTCGCCCTTGCGCGCGTCGATCCACTGTTCCCCGTCGAAGAGGCGCACAGTGCCGTCGAGGATGTAGAAGGACTCCGAGACGGACTTGTGGAAGTGAGTCCTGGGGCCGCCCGCCCTCGGCCTCATCTCGACTCGGTAGAGGCCGAACTCGCCCCGTGTGGTGGCCGTGGTCGCCAGGTAGTGAAGGGCGTCCTCACCGGCCTCGCCGATGTTCGGCGGGGTGTTCGCCGGACGGAAATCGGCGCTGACCTCACCGCCGTCCCCCCAATAGACCTGTTCCGGGTACGACATGTTGTTCTTCCTCCGGTGTGCGGGCGGCCGGGGTTCCGCTGCCGGAGCGGGCCCCCGGCGTCTGTGTCCGGTGTGCGGTGGTACACCCGACTGACCGGTTGGCCGGGCGATGTGTGACAGCGGTCCGCGGGCGCGGGGAAGGACCGGACGCCACCTCCTCGTCGGGGGCGTCCGGCCTTCGTGGCGACTGACGGGAGCGAAGACCCGCGACAGGGTCCGTCAGCGGGTGATCGCCTTGGTCTCAAGGAACTCCTCGATACCGGCCCGGCCCATCTCCCGGCCGTTGCCGGACTGCTTGTAACCGCCGAACGGCGCCTGGAAGTTGTGCTCTCCGCCGTTGACGTCGACCTGGCCGACGCGCAGCCGCCGGGCGATCGCGATGGCGTGTTCCTCGTCGCCGGTGACGGCGGCGTTGAGGCCGTAGATCGTGCCGTTGGCGATCTCGACGGCGTGGTCGTCGTCGGTGTAGGGGATCACGACGAGGACGGGGCCGAAGATCTCCTCCTGCGCGATGACGGATCCGGGGTCGACGTCGGAGAAGATCGTGGGCCTGACGTAGGCGCCCGTCTCGAAGCCCTCCGGCCGGCCGGGCCCGCCGACCACCAGGGTGGCGCCGTCGGCCAGACCGCGCCGGATGTAGCCGTCCACCCGCTCGCGCTGGGTCTCCGAGGCGAGCGGACCGATCCGCGTGGCCTCGTCGGCGGGGTCACCGACCGTGTACTCGGCGGCGGCCGACCGCAGCTTCTCGACGACTTCGCCCTGGAGGTCCTGGGGGACGAGCATGCGGGTGTAGGCACCGCAGGCCTGTCCGCCGTTGGCCCAGGCGAAGGCCAGCCCGCGGCCGACGGCGACGTCGAGGTCCGCCTCGGGCAGGACGATGTGGGCCGACTTGCCGCCCAGTTCGAGCGCGACGCGCTTGACGGTGTCCGACGCGGCCACGGAGACCCGCTTGCCGGCGGCGGTGGACCCGGTGAACGAGACCATGTCGATCTTCGGGTGCCGGGAGATCGCCTCGCCGACGACCGGACCGGTGCCCTGCACGACGTTCAGCACGCCGTCCGGGAGACCCGCGTCGGTGGCGATCTCCGCGAACATCCGGGCGCTCAGCGGCGAGATCTCCGACGGTTTGAGCACCACGGTGTTACCGGCAAGCAGCGCCGGTACCACCTTGGTCACCAACTGCTGGAGGGGGAAGTTCCACGGGGTGATGGCACCGACCACGCCGACCGGCTCCCGGACGATCAGCGAGTTCTCCACCACCTCCGTCCACTCGAACCCCTCGGCCGCGGTGATCGCGGCGAGGGTCGAGGCCACGGGGAAGCCCGCCTGCGCCTGGCGGGAGAAACCGATCGGGGCGCCCATCTCCAGGGTGATCGTGGCCGCGATGGCCTCGGAGTGCTGCTGCATCCCCTCGGCCAGACGCCGTATCACGGCGATGCGGTCCTCGGCCGAGGTCGCCGACCATCCGGGGAAGGCGGCGAGCGCCGCGTCCACCGCCTTGTCGACGTCCTCGGCCGTGCCCTCGTGCACGGAGGCGACCACGGACCCGTCGGCCGGGTTGCGGACGTCGATCAGCGGCCCCGAGCCGGGCACGGCACGGCCGTCGATCCAGTGGGACGGGGCGGGAAAGGGGACCTCATGGTTCGTGTTCATGTCCGCAAGGGAACATCGGCCGCCCCTGGGCATCCATGCTCCGCCATGCCCGTGATACGGGTCACAGTGCCGCGGGGCCGGGGAACCGGCAGCCGGGCCGCACGGCCCATGACACCGCCGTGCCGGCGCCGGCGGGACGGCGGTGTCACAGCAGCGGCCGTCGCACGGTCTAAGCGGTGGCGGCACTACGAACAGAGGGAATCATGCGCGAGATGGTGATTGTCGGGGGCGGCTATGCGGGCTTCTACACGGCGTGGGGCCTGGAGAAGAGGCTGCGCAGGCAGGAGGCGCGGGTCACGGTCATCGACCCGCGCCCCTACATGACGTACCAGCCCTTCCTGCCCGAGGTGACGGCGGGATCGATCGAGGCACGTCACGCCGCCGTGTCGCTGCGGCGGCATCTGCGCCGTACCCGGCTGATCGCCGGCAGGGTGACCGGGATCCGCCATGCCGACCGCACGGTCACCGTCCGTCCGGTGAACGGCGCCGAGCACCACCTGCGTTACGACGTCCTCGTGGTCACCGCCGGCGCGGTGACCCGCACCTTCCCGATCCCCGGACTGGCCCAGCAGGCGATCGGGCTGAAGCACGTGGAAGAGGCCGTCGCCATCCGCGACCGGCTGATGACGTCGTTCGACCAGGCCGCGTCGCTGCCCGCGGGCCCCGAGCGGCGCAAGCTGCTCACGGTCACCTTCGTGGGCGGCGGGTTCTCCGGTGTCGAGGGATTCGGCGAACTGCTGTCGCTGGCGACGGCGATGCTCAAGCACTACCCGGAACTGAGCTTCGACGAGCTGGACTTCCATCTGGTCGAGGCCAGGGACCGCATCCTCCCGGAGGTGGGAGCCGCACCGGGGGCCTGGGTGGTGCGTTCGCTGGAACGCCGCGGCGCGCACATCCATCTGAACACGCAGGTGGTCTCCGCCGTGGACGGCCGTGTGGTGCTCTCCGGCGGCGAGGAGTTCGACTCGGGGCTGATCGTGTGGGCGGCGGGCAACGCCGCCAACCCGGTGGTGCACAATCTCACGGATCTGCCCGTCGACGAACGGGGCCTGCTCGTGGTGCGCCCCGATCTCTCCGTGGGCACCGACGACGCGCCCGTGCCCGATGTGTGGGCGGCCGGCGACGACGCGGCCGTCCCGGACCTGGCTTCACCCGTGCCCGGGGCGCACACGGTGCCGAACGCCCAGCACGCGGTGCGGCAGGGCAGGCGCCTGGCGAAGAACATCGTCGCCGACCTGCGCGGCGGCACCGTCCGGGACTACCGGCACCGCAGTCTGGGAGTCGTGGCGACGCTGGGATGGGGACGGGGCGTCTTCCAGTACAGGAACATCGTCATCAAGGGGTTCACCGCCTGGCTGATGCACCGGGGGTACCACGTGCTGGCGGTGCCCACCTGGGAGCGCAAGGTCCGTGTCCTCGCCGTCTGGCTCACGGCCGCGCTGTTCGGCAGAGACCTGGTCTCCCTGGCGTCCGTGCAGCACCCCAGGGACGCGTTCGTGACCGGTGGCGATCCGCGGCGCTCCGGCGAACGACCGCTCGACGACCGCACGGCGGCATGAGCGGCCGATGCGCCGTCCCAGAGCACGGTCGGGGTGGGCGCGGCTCGTCGGGCGGGCGCATCCTGGAGGGGGGAGCGAGCCGCGCGGCCGTGTCTTGATTCATGCCGGTCATGCCGGTCGTGCGGGGTGACATGCGGTGCCGAGAGCCCCCTCGGGAGTGACCATGAGACTTTCCTTCCTCGAACCCCTCTACCAGCAGCCGGGCCCTTTCGCGTCCGTCTATGTGGACACCTCCCGCGATGCCGCCGTCGACGACCCCGATGCCGCCATAGAGCTGCGCCGACGGCACCTTCGGGACGCCCTGACGGCCGAGGGAGCGGACCGGGACTCCGTCATCGCGGTGGCCGACACGGTCGGCGCTGACACGGAGGTCCCCGGCACCCACGGGCAGGCGGTGTTCACCGCGCACGGGCACCTGGTCCTGTCGGACGAACTGCCCGCTCCACCCGCTCGGGACACCGCGCACTTCGGGACCCTGCCGGACACCATGCCGCTGATCGTCCAGCACGCGCCCGGCATCCCGTACCTGGCCGTGTCCGTGCACTACACCGCCCGGCACGCCACGGACGCCGCCGGCACCGTACGCATCGACGCCGAGGCCGGCACCTGGCCGCTGACCCGGGTCACGCCCGGACACCGTCTCCACGAGGAGATCCCGGTGACCGACTGGCTGAACGCCGCCGCGGAGGTGGGCCGGGAACTGGAGGGCCACGCACGTCGCGTCGACATCGAGACGGTGGTCGTCGCGGGCGACGTCTGGGCACGCGGCATCCTCGTCCGGCGACTTCCGCCCACCCTGCGCGAGCAGGTCGTCACGGTGGGCGGCGTGGGCGCCTCCCAGCCCGGGCGGGCGCTGCTGGAGCGGCAGCTCGACGACCTCTTCCGCGGGCGCATGGCCGCCCGCGACCGGGCGCTGCTCGGTGCCTTCCTCGCCGCGCGCGCCCATGGCGGAGCGGCCACGGAAGGACTTGCCGCCGCCGTGTCCGCCCTGCAACGCGGCCGGGTCAAGGCCCTCTTCCTCAACAACCACCCGGAGTCGCCGCTGCGGCTGTGGATCGGCCCGGAACCGGGCCAACTCGCCCTCACCGAAGACGAGCTGCGCGCCTACGGGACACGGGAGCCCGGCGAGGAGCGGGCCGACGCGGCCCTGGCCCGCGCCCTCGTCGGTACGGGCGCCGAACTGGTCGTGGTGCCCGAGCGGGAACTGCGGCTACGGGAGGGCGTGGGCGTGCTGCTGCGCTACTGAGCGCTCCGCTGGACATGCCGCGACATGCCGTCGGTTGTCCGCGGCACCGTCGTGGCTGGTCGTGCCCGCGCGGCGGAGCCGCATATCAATACAGCCCCGCGCCCCTTCGGGGCGCGGTCGAACCGCAGCGGACTTCACTGGACCTGGCCCGCCTCCGGCGCCGGAACGGGCCTCCGCCGAGGGCACGGCGGTGGGCCGCCGCCCGTGGTCACGGGCGTGCCCACTGCTCGTCGCGCCGGGGCACGGTGGCGCCGCCGCCGGCCCGCACGGCGTTCACCACCGCCTGGTGCAGATGGCGGCTCTCCTGCCGGGAAGGACAGGGCAGCGGGCTTCCGGCCAGGGTGAACCAGCGGGACGTGCCGCTGTACTGGACCCGCACCTCGGCCAGCTTGCCGTCCCAGGTCGTGCGCACGGTCAGATCCCCGGTGACGATCCCCGTCTCGTCGGTGCGGGCACCGCCCCGCCCCGTGAACACGCCCGTCGTCGTCCATGACGTCCCTACCATGGCCTTCGCCCTCCTCTCGGCTTCCCCCACGGGGCCCTTCATCCCTTGAGGACGCCCAGCGGCACCAGGCGTGCCACGAGGCGCCCCAAGTCGTTGTGTTCGCTCGCCCGGACCACGGCATCGACGTCCTTGTACGCCTGCGGTGCCTCCTCGGTGACGCTGCGCCAGGAGGCGGGACGCACCGCGACCCGCGCGTCGGCCAGCTCCTGGCGCAGCCTTCGGCCGGACATCTCGCGGTGGGCGCGATGTCGGCTCCAGACGCGGCCGGCGCCGTGGCAGCAGGAGTCGAAGGCTCGGTTGCCGGTGATGCCGGTCATGACGTACGAGGCGGTGCCCATCGTGCCGGGCACGAACACCGGTTGGCCGAAGGGGCGCAGCGCCTTTGGCAGCTCCGGGTGGCCGGGCGGCAGGGCCCGGGTGGCGCCCTTGCGGTGGACGCACAGCAGGGGACCGCTGCCGCCGTCGCCGGTGGGGCGTTCCAGCCTGGCGAGGTTGTGCGAGACGTCGTAGAGCAGGTCCAGGCCCGCACCGGTGGCCTCGCGGAAGGCGCCGCGTGCGGCGTCGGCCAGCAACTGCCGGTTGGCGCGGGCGTAGTTCGCGGCGGCGGCCATCGCCGCGAGATAGGCGCGGCCCTCGGGCGAGTCGACGGGCGCGCAGGCGAGCTGCGGGTCGGGCACGTCGATGCCGTACCGCCGCATCACGCCGTCCATGGCCCGCACGTGGTCGGCGCAGATCTGGTGCCCCAGGCCCCGCGAACCACAGTGGATCATGACGCACACCAGGCCGGTACGCAGGCCGAAAGCCCGCGCACACCTCTCGTCGTGGACGGTGTCGACCGCCTGGATCTCCAGGAAGTGGTTGGCCGACCCCAGACTGCCGACCTGCCGGGCACCGCGGTCCAGCGCGCGTTCGCCGATCCGGGCGGCATCGGCGTCGCCGACGGCTCCGCCGTCCTCGCAGCGCTCCAGGTCGCGCGCTACGCCATGGCCCTGCTCGACCGCGTAGCGGGCCCCGCCGCGCAGGACCTCGTGCAGCTGGGCCCGGCCCGTCAGGTGCCACAGGCCGCCGTGCCCGAGCCCGCGCGGGATCAGCGCGTCCAGACGGTCCATCAGGGCGGGCAGTCTGCGCAGCAGCGCGGAGCGGTCCACGTGCGCGGTGAGCAGGCGCACCCCGCAGGAGATGTCGAAGCCCACGCCGCCCGGCGAGACGACTCCGCCGCGGTCGACGTCGGTCGCGGCCACACCGCCGATCGGGAAGCCGTAGCCCCAGTGGATGTCGGGCATGGCGTACGAGGCGCGGACGATGCCCGGGAGCGTGGCGACGTGGGCGACTTGGGCGAGGGCCTGGTCACCGGGCTCGTCGGGCAGCAGCTCGTGCGGCGCGAGGACGGCTCCGGGCACCCGCATGGCGCCGGTCCGTTCGATCCGGAACCGCCAGGGTCCCTCCGCCGTCAGCCGGATGTCCATGGCGCATCGGCCTCCTCGGCGAGCCGTTCCGGCGCGGGAGCCGGGCGGGCGTCACACATCCAGGGTCACCCGGCAGACCCACCCGTGCGAGTCCTGGGCCAGCGCCAGCCCGTGCAGGGCCACGGCCTTGGGTACGGCCCCGGTCTGTGTGGCCGTCGAACTGCCGCACATCGTGCACCGCATCCGCACTCCGCCCGGCCCCGGCGTCACCGCGACGTCCGACGGCAGCTCGTCAGCGGCGTCCATGCGGTAGATGATCTCTTCGAGCACCCCGGCCAGGAGCCGGTCGTCGTCCTCGGCCGACACCACACACTCCCGTACGGTGCCCGACGCGTGCGCGGGCAGTTCGGCGAAGCTGCCGACCATGCCGCGCACCGCCTGCGCGATGCACTCCTCGCGGGTCGGCGCCCATGCCTCGACCCGCAGATCGCCGGTGTGCGGTATGCCGCGATGACCGTACGGCGGCTGCCCCGGCCCGGCACGCGTCGTGCCGTCCTGCCGCACCCCTTGTGGCCGCGCGGATGCGGCCCGGCCCGCTCCGGCGGGCTGCCGCGCCCGTGTCGTACGGGCACGGTCATGCGGCTCACCTCCGCGGACGCGAACGCGTGGAGCCATGTGTCTCACCTCCTCCCCCTTGTATGTCCCTCATGTCCCCCTCGTGTCTCCCTCATGCGCGACGGGCTGACCGGGCGGTCGCCGCTGCGGGAAGGCGCCGCCAAACCGCTGGTGGCGGCGGGTACTTGGCCGGCCGAGCCGTGGTGGTGGAGTGGTCAGGCCCGGTGTGCCGGGGTGTCGGTCTCGTCGCACGGGCGGCGAAGGCGCCCGGCCGGCTGCCGGGTGGCGGATTCCCGGTGCTCGCCGTGCGCGCCGAGGTCGACCGCGGCCCGCTGCATCGAGCGGATCATCCTGTCCAGTTCTTCGATGCCGGCCCGGACGCGCTCGGCCGCGAAGTCGTCGGTGATACGGGGCAGGGCACCGGCGAGGCTCAGTCCTGCCGAGAAGATCCGGTTGATCGAGTCGGACAGGATGCGGCTCATGAGCGGGTCCGTCGGCGCCCGGTCGGGATCGCACCGGGCGACGGGTGTCCCCTCGTCCCGTAGGCCCGTGGGCACCCCGTCGACATGGGGCCCGCGCAGCTGCCGGCCGATCAACTCACCCGCGAGGAGGCCGTAGAGCCGCATGATCTGGAGGTCGTGCTCGGACGGCTGTCCGGGCTCCGACATGTGTGTCGAGACCATGCCGACCAGGCGCCCCGCGCAGTCGACCAGCGGTGTGGACTGAACGGCCCGTACCCCGGCGGCCCGGAAGATCCCTTCGTGCCGCGCCATGTCAGGGGCGGCGCGGACATCGGCCACGACCTCCTGGGCGCCCCGCCGGGCGGCTTGACCGCACACGCAGTGGTCGTCGTGCACCACAGCGAAGTGGTCGAGGAACCGGGGCCCGAAGCCGCACTGGGTGACCAGGACCAGCGAGCCGTCGCAGGGGTCCACGACCTGGACGTTCCCGAAGTCGGCGGCCACCAGGTCCATGGCGGTCCGCACCACACGTACGAGCACCCATGCCAGGTGCGGGGCGTCGCGCAGTTCCGCCACCGCGTCCTGCAAGTGCCGCAGGGCGGACGGGTCGTCCAGCGCGAGGCGGACACATGTGCCGAGCTGATCGGCCCGCACGGCGTCCGCCATCACGTCGGCCGGCCGCGGTGACGTCGCACGGTGGGCAACCGTCACATGCTCCAGCGGACCCGTGAGAATCTGGGAACGATCCGGCAGCATGGCACCACGCTCTCGCTCGGGTGCTCTTGCGGACACCAGCAGCTTACGTCCCCGGTGTCACCCGGGACAGTCGGCCAGGATGGCCCCGGGGGCCGGGGGCCGGGGGCCGGGGGCCGGCGGAACGGCGCATGGCCCCGCCCGCCGTGGGCCCCGCCGGTCACTTGCGAAAACGCGCGGACCACAGGGGTTCCACCAGGTCCCATTCGGCGTCCCACTGCGCATACCTGCGCCGGTCAAGGGCCACACGCAGGGCCGCCCGCGCCGCGGAGCAACCGGCGGCCACACCGGCTCCCGCCACGCCGCCCACGAACCAGCCGTTGGACTTCGCGGCGAGCGTGGTCATCGGCGGGCCGGTGATCCGTCCGTCCCGGTCCACCCACACCCGCACGGTGGCGCCCTTTGGTGTTCCGGACTCCACGAGCGCGGTTCCCGCCCTCGCCGTGCCGTCGGGGCCGGTCCAGCGGACGAGCGCGGGCTGCCTCCCCGTCGTCGGATCGCCCTGGACGCTCGACGCCAGGCGGGTCGCGACCTCGTGCCGCTGGGCCGTCTGCGCCGTCACGGTGCGCATCGACGCCTCGTACGCCGCCTGTCCCGCGCTGAACGCGGCCACGGGCACGCCGAGGACGAGGAGAACCATCAGGACCCGGCAGAACCAGCGTTCGAGCCTGTCGGACGCGCGTGTGAGCGGGTTCGCCCCCCGAGCCGCCCGGGGTCCACGCGGCGGTGGCGGACCGGACGTGTACGGCGAATCCGGTGTGCTCATGTGTCGCCCTCCAGCACATCACTGGCCCGTTCACCCACTCGCTACCACCGTCGGACGGCGGCACACGTCGCTCACAGGGCCGAAGGTCCCCGCAAGGCCGGCTGGACGGCTCAGGTTCACGGTCGCCGCGCGCCGGTCCGGCCGCGCCCGGTCGTCCGTCAGGCCGGGGCGTGGAGCCCTGGTTACTCGGTGCCCAGACGGCTCAGCGCCCGCATGGCCTCCCGCTCGATGCGGGAAAGGTCGCCGAGGAGGGTGCCGGCCTGGTCGAGGTGTCGCGCCTCGCCCGACTCCCCGGCCTCGGCGATCAGTGCCGCGACCTGCGTCCACAAGGTGGCCGCCTCGGCGTAGAGGCCGTGCCCGGTGCGCAGATGGCCGCTGTCGAGGTGGCCCGTGCATTCGGCGAGGAAGTCGCGGTAAAGGTTGCGGAACAGGGCGCCGCCGGTGCCGGCCCGCTCCATCAGGTGGGCGGTCCGCGGCAGGTCCCGCCGCGGGTCGTCGGTCCGTCGGAACCATGTGCGGACCAGTTTTCCGGCCTTCTCGACGCCTCGGTGGCCGAGGTTGGCGATGGGCGGGTCGAGGAAGGCGTCGGCGCAGGCGGTGATGGCGGCAACGATGCGGTCCCGTGGGCAGGGCAGGTTGCCCGCCGCGGTCAGGGTGAAGGACCGGTGTCTGGCGGTCATCGGGCCGCGCGCCGCCCTGGCCTGGGCGAGGCTGGTCAGACTCGTGGACACGGCCCCGCCCTGCTGGTCGGTGTCCACGAGATGGGCGTCACGTTCGTCGTAGCCGTACAGGGCGACGACATGACCGCCGAAGTGCACCTTCGAGGTGAAGTAGTCCAGGTAGTAGCTGTCGAGTTGCAGCCCGACGGGGTGGCCGGCGGCGATCGGGGCCACCACGTTCTGCCAGGCCCTGCGCGGGGAGGTGGTCTCCTGGACCACGAGTTCCAGCCCGAGCGCACCGGCCAGGTTTCTGGTGAGCTCGAAGGGTCTGACCCGCCCCCCGAGGAAGGGGAAGTCCATGTTCTTGCTGTCCCAGTAGACGAAGGACAGCCCGGAACCGAGACCGAAGAGCATGGGCTCGGACAGATCGAGTCCCTGATGCCGCAACAGCACGCCCAGCGCCGTCGTCTCGCAGTGCCGCATACCGCGGGCATCGATGTCCGTCACCGTGGTCATGTCGCGCTCTCCTCGACGGGGATGGTCAGAACCGGGCTCACCCTGGGCGGCGCGAGCCGTCAGGAGTGCCGGCGGGAGTTGAGCCGGGCGGCCTGGCGGGTCAGATGGTCGCGCTCGGCCAGGTTGGGTGCCGTGCGGGCCGCCTCGGCGTACAGCCGTGCCGCCGTCGCCAGGTCGCCGTCGCGCTCGTGGAGGTGCGCCGCCACCGCCGCATGGCGGGGCAGCGCGGGGTCCAGGGCCGCGAGCGCCGCCAGGCCCGCGCGCGGCCCGTCGGCCTCGCCGACGGCGACGGCCCGGTTGAGCCGGACGACCGGGCTGTCGGTCAGGCCCACGAGTTCGTCGTACCACTCGACGATCTGCACCCAGTCGGTCTCCTCCGCGGTGGGCGCGTCCGCGTGCAGCGCCGCGATGGCGGCCTGGGCCTGGAACTCGCCCAGCCGGTCACGGGCGAGCGCCGCCTGCAGGATCCCGACGCCCTCGGCGATCGACGCGGTGTCCCACCGGCCGCGGTCCTGCTCGGCGAGCGGGACCAGGCTGCCGTCCGGCGCGGTCCGGGTGGCCCGCCGGGCGTGGTGGAGCAGCATGAGGGCGAGCAGCCCGGCCACCTCGGGGTGGTCGATCGCCTCCGCGAGCTGCCGGGTGAGCCGGATGGCCTCGGCGGCGAGGTCGACGTCGCCGGAGTAACCCTCGTTGAAGACCAGATACAGGACGCGCAGGACGGTGGCGACATCGCCGGGCCGGTCGAACCGCACACCGGAGACGGTGCGCTTGGCCCGGCTGATGCGCTGCGCCATCGTCGCCTCGGGCACCAGGTAGGCCGCGGCGATCTGGCGGGTGGTCAGCCCGCCGACGGCCCGCAGCGTGAGCGCGACCGCGGACGACGCCGTCAGCGACGGGTGGGCACACAGGAAGTACAGCTGGAGCGTGTCGTCCACCGCGGGGGCGGGGCCGGGCGGCGGCTGCTCCTCGACGACGTCCTCACGCCGGCGGCGTGCGGCGTCCGCCCTGATCGCGTCGAGGAACCGGCGCCAGGCCACGGTGACCAGCCAGCCCTTCGGGTCCCGCGGCGGGTCGTCCGGCCATACCCGGACCGCCTCGATCAGCGCGTCCTGCACGGCGTCCTCGGCCGCCGCGAAGTCGGCTCCGCGGCGGACGAGGATGGTGAGCACGCTCGGCGTGAGGCTCCTCAGCAGGGCCTCGTCCATCACAGATGGCACTCCGGGACGGTGGGCGGCGCGGCCAGGAACGGGCGCAGCTCCAGCCACTCGTGGATCGGCTTCCCACCGGCACCGGGCGCGGCCGACAGCTCCCCGGCCAGCTCGACGGCCCGCTCATAGCTGTCGACGTCGATCACCATCCAGCCGGCGATGAGGTCCTTGGTCTCGGCGAACGGGCCGTCGGTGACCGGCGGGCGCCCCTCACCGTCGTACCGGACGAACGTACCCTCCGGGGCGAGCGCCTGACCGTCGACGTACTCGCCGGTCGATTCGAGCCGGGCCGCGAAGTCCTGCATGTACCGCACGTGCGCCGAGATCTCCTGCGGCGTCCACTGGTCCATCGGTACGTCGTTGACCGCTGCCGGAGCGCCGCGGTAGTGCTTGAGCAGCAGGTACTTGGCCATCGTGTGTCTCCTCGGTGCTGGTGCGACCCATTGTGGCCGCGTTCACCCCTGGGACGGAGCCGGTCGGGGGATCTCGACATCACCGTCCGGACTTTTTTTCGCGCCCTCGCGGACGGGCCTGGTGGAGCCGTCCCGACGCTGTGCGGCGCGATGGTTGGGCACGGCCGTCGGCGGTAGCATTTTTCGAAGGCGTATCTGACTGAACAGTCGAGGCTCGTATCTTCCAAGACCCTCGACATCCCGGACCTGCGGTGTTCGAACCCCTGATGTTCGACCGGTGATGGGATGCACATGGGCTGGCTCACCTTTGGATACTTCGTAGCGTATGTTCCCTACGCCATGCTGGTGAAGGCGCTCGCCAGCGGGGTGACCCCGCTGTCGTCCCAGCCGGTCAGCGGCTTCGAGATGCTGCCCGCGGCCGTCCTCGGGCAGCTCGTCGCCATGGTGCTGTTCCTGTGCGTGACGGGCCGGTGGCGGCACATGCGCCGCATCGGGATCGGCGGGCGCCGGATTCCGGTGGCGGGACGGGAGACGCTGGCGGCCGGCTTCTTCACGTCGCTCATCATCGGTGCCACCACGATGAACTACACCTTCGCCGGTGTCTCCATCCTCTTCATGCTGCTGCTGATGCGGGGCGGGGTCCTCATCCTCTCCCCGTTGATCGACGTGTCCGGCGGCCGCCCGGTCATGAAGCACTCCTGGCTGGGGCTGGTCCTCAGCCTGATCGCGGTCTCCGTCGCTCTCGGTGATGTGAACAGCTACCACCTCACGCTTGCCGCCGTGCTGAGCGTCCTCGTCTATCTGGTCGGCTACCTCGGCCGGTTCGACATCATGAGCCACGTCGCCAAGAACGGTGTCGTCGCAACGGACCGGCGCTTCTTCGTGGAGGAACATGCCGCGGCACCGGTCTGGCTGGCCGTGCTGCTGGGCGCCGGGGCGCTGGCCGGGCAGCCACAGCTGGCCGCGGGTTTCACCACGTTCCTCACGACACCCGCCGCGTCGGCGGCGGCGGGGACAGGCGTGGCCTACGAGGTGCTGTTCGTCTTCGCCTCGCTGATCTACCTCGACCGGCGCGAATACACCTGGGGTGTGCCGGCGTGGGCGTTCGCCAGCCTGATGTCCGGCCTGGTCGGCTCCTACGCGCTCGCATGGCTTGCCGGACTCGCCGCTCCGGGGAGCAGTCAGCTCATCGCGCTCGCGTTCGGCGTCGCCGCGGCCGCGGCCCTGGCCCGGCCGTCGGCCGCCCTGTGGTGGCGAACCCGCGGCACCGGCGCGGCCTGCCGGGTGCTGTTCGTGTGCGGTGGAAACACCTCCCGCTCGCCCATGGCGGAGGTCATCGCGTGGGCCCAGGCCGCGGAGGCGGGCCTCGTCCACGTCTTCCGATTCTCCAGCGCGGGTGTCGCCACCCCGCTGCCCGCACGTCCGATGGCCGTCGGTGCCCGCACCGCGCTCGCCGACCTGGGTCTGCGACGGGTGCCCGGCCGGGGAAACCCCCGCCGTCACCGCGCCCGGCCCGTCACCTCGGAGCTGTGCCTGGTCAGCTCCGTCATCTACTGCATGACCGGAGCCCACCGGGACAGGGTGATCGCCCTGGCGCCCGAGGCCGAGGGCCGTACCCTCCGGCTGGACCCGTACGGTGACATACCCGATCCGGACGGGCAGTCCCCGGAGGCGTACCGGCGGTGCGCGCGGCACATCCAGCGCTCCGTCCACCTCCGCCTGCGCGAGCTCGCCGAGTCCTACGGCCCCCGCGGTGTCACATCGGGACGGGGGTGAGGCAGGGATGACCCACGGGCTCCGCGACGGCCTGTCCCTGATCACCTCCCGGCACTGCAAGCGGGCCTTCGTGGACCGGGCGGTGCCCAGGGACGACCTGGTGGAGGTGTTTCTCGCCGCCGCTCACGCGCCGTCGAGCCGCAACACCCAGATGTGGCAGGTGACGGTGGTGACCGGCGGCAGCCTCAAGACGCTGGTGGACGCCCTGTGCGAGGCGTTCGACCGTGGTGACCCGCCCCGCCCCGACTGCACCAGCCGGCCGGCGTCGCTCGACGAGGCCGCCGAGCGACGCGCCGAACAGGCCGTGACCGGGGTGCTGTCCGCCAAGGGGCACACCCTCCCGGACCGCGCAGCCGCCCGGGCGCACCTGCGTGACAACCTGCGCTTCTACGGGGCTCCCACCGCCCTGGTCTGCCATCTGCCCCGGAACGCGGTGCAGGGCACCTTCCTGGAGCTGGGCCTCTTCCTGCAGAACGTCATGCTCGGACTGGTGGCCAGGGGGCTCAGCAGCTGTCCGCAGTTCAGTGTCGCCGGTTACGCAGACGTGCTCCGGGCGAATCTGGGAATCTCTGCGGACCGGCTCGTCGTATGCACTATGGCTGTCGGTTACGCGGACGAGACAGCCCCGGTCAATCGGTTCGTCCCGCGGCGAGCCGGTCTGGAGGAGTACGTCCAGTGGCGCGAGTGACGAGCGGATACGCGACCCCCCACGGGCGTCGGGCCCGGCTGGTCGCGGTGGCCGCCGAACCGGAAGACCTCGCCCCCCGAGCGCTGCGCGGCCTGGCCGCGGTGGCGGACGAGCTGGAGGTCCGCGCCGATCTGGTCGGCGACCCCGATCCGTCCCTGCTCCGTCGGCACTTCGCGGGGCAGCTGACCTACAGCCTGCGCTCCGCGGGGCAGGGCGGGCGTTCGGCCGCCGGCACGGTGGAACGGCGCACCCGGCTGCTGCGCGCGGCCGACCACTACGAACTGGTCGATCTTGAGGCGATGGACGACGTGTGCCCGGAGCTGCTGGCGGCCATCCCGGCCCGGCAGCGGCGTCTGTCCTGGCACGCTTCCGAGGGCGCGGGCAGGGCCGAGGGCGTGGGGCTGCGGGAGGCGGCCCGCAGACTCCGGGAGCGGTTCGCCGCGATGTCCGCCGTGCCGGCGGCGCTGTATCTCCTCGTGCCCCGGTCGGGCGCACAGTACGGCTCCGCCGCCCCGCTGCTGCTCGCCGGGCTCCGACGCACCGACGTCACGGCGTTCGCGTCGGGTCCCGCCGGCCTGTGGACCCGGGTGCTGGCCCCGTGGCTCGGGGCGCCTGTCGTCCACGGCCGGGTCGGTGCGCCGGGGGCCGACGGCATGCCGAGCGTGGACCGGCTCCGGGCCGACTACGGTCTGCCCGCCTTGGCCCCGCTCAGCGTCCTGCTCGGCATCGCCGGGCGCGCCCCGGGCAGATCGCTGTCGCCCCGGCTGCACAACGCGGCGCTGCGGGAACTGCGGCTGCCCGCGCTCTACCTGCCCTTCCAGGTGGACAGATTCCCCCACTTCTGGCAATGGGGCAGCGACTTCGGCGCGCTGGGCGGGCTGCCCCTGCACGGTTTGACCGTGACCGCCCCGCACAAGGAGAGCGCGCTGCAGGCGGCCGACGTCGCCGACGCGGAGGCGTCGGGCAGTGGCGCGGCCAATCTGCTGTGGCTCGACGCCGGGCGCTGGCGGGCGGCCACCACCGACGCCGTCGGTGCCCTGCGGGCCCTCGCCCTGCACGGAGTCGATCCGAGCGGCAGCGAGGCCGCCGTCGTCGGCTGCGGCGGCGCCGGACGGGCGGTCGCCTGGGCCCTGCGTGCGGCCGGAGCCAGGGTGACCCTGGTCAACCGCGGGGCGGCGCACGGCCGGGAAGCCTCCGCGCGGCTCGGACTTCCCTACGTACCGCTGTCCCGTTTCTCGCCGGCCGGCTACGACCTGCTCACCCATGCCACACCCCAGGTGGAGCGGGAGCCGTTCCCGGTCGCCGCGGCCGACGGGGACGCGGTGGTGCTGGAGATGGCCTACCGCGATCCGCCGACCGCGCTCACCCGCGCAAGCCGTGCCCGCGGTCTGCTCGACATCGACGGCTGGCAGGTCCTGTCCGTCGAAGTACGCGAGCAGTTCCGGCTGATGACGGGCCACCGGATGCCCGAGACGCCGCCGCTGCGCTCCCTGTGCCGCTCCTTCGCCGAGCGGGCCGCCGCCCACGGCGGCACCGCGTCGGGGGGACCGGCACCGACACACCGCACGAGCCGGGAGACACCATGACCACCCGTCCGACAGCCCCGTCCGAAGGGCCCGCACCCCGCCCGCCCGGCACACCGGATGTGTCGGCGCTGCTGGGGCAATGGGTCAACACCGACCGGCACACCGCGAAGGGCGCCCGCCTGCTGAGCGTGATGCGACAGGACGAAAACGTGTACGTGCGGTCCTTCGGGGCCGGCGGCCCGCGGCCGGGCGACTGGGGTGCGGCACCGGCGGTCCTGTACACCGCGCCGGGCACGCCGTCGGTCGCCTGGGCGTTCCGCGTCGTCTACGACAAGGGCGCGCTGCGCACCGTCCTGTGCGCCTACCACAAGACGGGCATCCTGGTGACGACCACGGCCACCGTGTTCAGCGGCGACAGCGCGGGCGCCGACCACTGGGCCCGCTCGTTCTTCCACCGGACGGAGGCGCGGGCATGACGGCGCACCCGGTCGATCCGGCGCCGCTGGTGGGCGACTGGGTCAACTTCGACACCACGGCCGGCGGCATCGACCTGGTCGGTGCCGCGGTCGACGGCGGCCGGCTCATGCTGCGGATCACCGAACGAGGCGATCCGCGGACCTCACAAGCCACACCTGAACCGGGAACCGCACCCGTCACCGGTGCCGTCCTGCCCGCGGTGCCGCTGGCCGACGACATCGAGGCGTCCGAAGCCGTCGCCTTCCTCGCCGAGGGCCCGCTCGGCTCCCGGCAGGTCGTTCTCGCCGGCTATCTCAACCGCGGCCTGCTGACCATCGACGTGCACACCGTCCACCCCGCCCGTGCGCGGCTGCCGAACGTGATGTACCGCGCCCACTTCTACCGCCTGGAAGGGCCGACCCCGACATGACCGACGACCTGTCCCGAGCCGCCGTCACGGTCCGCGACGCGGCGATCGGAGACGACCAGGCTGTTCTCGCCACCGCGGCGAAGCTCGCCGCGGACAGATTCGCGGCCCGCGCCGAGGAGTACGACCGCAAGGCCGTCTTCCCCGCCGAGGACTTCGACGACCTGTTCGCCAGCGGACTCCTGGGCGTCACCGTGCCCCGGGAGTACGGGGGCCTCGGCTACGGTCCCCGCCGGCGCCACACCCTGCCCCTGTGGGAGATGACCACCGCGCTGGCCAAGGCCGATCTGTCGCTGGCCCGTTGCTGGGAGGGGCACGCCAACGCACTGGTCCTCATCGACGCGCTGGCCGACCCCGAGCAGAAGCGGCGCTGGTTCGCCGGCGTGGTGGACCGCGGCGAGAAATGGGCCGCCTGGAGCGGTGAGCCGCAGGCCCCGAAGCCGGGGGAGAGGCGAAGCTTCGGCACCACGCTGGTCCCCGTCCACGACGGCTGGATCCTCCAGGGCGGCAAGGCGTTCGCCACCAGTGCCACCGGAGCGCAGTGGGCGATCCTGCTCGTCGATCCCGACTCCCCGGGCGCGGCCCGCGGGACCCGGGACGTCCACGGGCGGCTCCTGCTGCTCGCCTGCGACCTGTCCGACCCGTCCGTGACCGTGGACGCCTCCTGGTGGGACCCGGTCGGCATGCGCGCGACGGTCAGCCACGCGGTGCGCTTCAACGACACCTTCGTACCGCGCGACCATCTCATCGGCGGTCCCGGCGGCTACTTCGAGGGGCAATGGCAGACCGCCTTCGTCCCGCATTACGCGGCCAGCTTCCTCGGCGGTGCCCTCGGCGCCTACGAGTACGGGCTCGGGTATCTGAAACGGCAGGGCAAGAGCAAGGACCCCTATGTGCAGCAACGTGTGGGCAGCATGGCGATCGATGTGGAGACCGCCCGCCTCTGGCTGCGCCATGTGGCCGGTCTGTGGGACGAGGGCAGGCTCGACGAGGCCCGGATCGCCGGGGACAGGGCCTGGCATCTGATCGCGCGGACGAGCCGGGAGACCGTGCACCACGTCATCCAGGTGTGCGGGGCCCGCAGTCTGGTCCGCCCCAGCCCGGTGGAGCGGATCCTGCGCGACCTGACGCTGTATCAGCTCCATGACGTCGGCGATCACGTCCTGGCCACCGTGGGGCGGGCCGTGCTCGGCGAGCCGTACGACCCGTCCTTCCACACGCTCTGAGGCACCACGGCCCTGCGCAGCGCCTTCAGTGGCGCGGCCCCTCAGGCGATGCCGTGGTCGGGTGATCGGGTCCGTCCGGCGCCGTCGTCCCGCCGTGGTCGCCGCGGCCGTCCCGGCCGCCGTGCCCGAGCGTCCGGGGCCCGCCGACATCGGGCGCGGTCCTTGCCGCCAGCTCGGCGAGACGCGTGCACGCCTGCTCGATCTTCTCGTGGGCCTGGTTGCGCTCGGTGATCGCCGCGGCAAGCAGCAGCGCGGTCAGCGCGGCGGCACCGTTGAACGCCTGCAGAGCGATCATGTTGACGAGCAGACTGTGCCCGACGAACGGCCCCGTTCTGCGGGTGGCGGCGAGGATCGCGAAGGTCGACACGGCCAGGGCGCACGGCGCTGCCCCGCTGCGCTGGAAGCGGAACGCGGCCCAGATGAGCACCGGGAAGGCGAGGAAGACCAGCGGTGCGGGAGACGCTTCGAGGACGGCGACGGCGGCGGTGGCCACGACGAGCAGGGAGACCTCCACCCACCGGGACCGCGGCACGTTCTTCGGCCGGCGCGCCGAGCGGAGGATGAACAGGACCGGGGCGACCATGAGGACCCCCATCGCGTCACCGGTCCACCAGACCCACCACGTCAGCCAGAACCGGTCGTCGGGCAGCGCGCCCGCGAGGTGCAGCGTGCAACTGCCGACCGTCGCGCTGATGAGCATGCCGGTGAACGCGCCCAGGAAGATCAGCCCGAGCACGTCCCGCAAGCGGTTCATGCCGGTGCTGAATCCGGCCCGACCAAGCAGCGCGTACGAGCACAGGGGCGCGAGCGTGTTGCCCGCCGTGATCGCGAGCACGGCGGGCAGCGAAGGGCCGAGCGCGATGTTGATCAGGAACGCGCCGAGTGCGATCCCCGGCCAGACCCGCAGTCCGACGAGGAGCAGCCCGGCCAGCGCGATGCCCGTCGGCGGCCACAGGGGCGTGACCTGGCCGCGCACGAGCTGCTGGAGCAGACCCAGCCTGCCCGAGGCGTAATACAGCGCGGCGACCGCGCAGATCTCCAGCGCGGTGATGCCACAGCGCCGGAGCACGTCACGGGATGCGACGCTCATCGGGAGGTCACTTCCTCCGTCCGGCCCCGTAGTTCATCATCCGCCGATCCCCCCGGACACACCACCGCCCCGCTCGCCCCGGAACGTCGTGCAGGCGTACGGGGCAGCGCCCGCCGACGGCGCGGGAAACTCCACGACAAGCCACCACGCTCCCGCACACGACAGCGCACCTGCCGCCCCCCAGGGGCGCGGGGAACTGCGCGACAAGCCACGACGCTCCCGCACACGGCCGCGGACCTGTCGCCCGTCAGGGGCGCGGGGAACTGCGCGAGCACCCACGACGCTCCCGCACACGACAGCGGACCTGTCGCCCCCTGGGGGCGCGGGGAACTGCGCGAGTACCCGCGATGCTGCCGCAGGCGCCCGTCAGGGCCGCGGGGCCGCGGGGGTGCGCAGGGCGAGGATCGCCATGTCGTCGTGCCCGTCGCTGGGGTGGTGGTCGGCCAGCGTCCGCACGAAGTCCCGCAGGGGCAGCTCGGCGTGGGCGCGGGCCAGCGCCGCCAGCTCGGCCATGCTTTCGTCGACGGGGTGACCGGGGTGTTCGATCAGCCCGTCGGTGAAGAAGACCAGGGTGGCGCCCGGCGGCAGGGCGTGGAGGTGGTCGGGGCGGGGCTGCGCGCTGTTCACGTTGAGCGGCAGCCCGGGTTCGGCGAACAGGTATTCCGCCCGCCGGCCGGGTCCGATCAGCAGCGGCGGGATGTGCCCTGCGCTGCTCCAGTGCAGCCGCCAGGCGGACCCCGCGGGTTCGATGCGGGCCAGGCTGATGGTGGTGACCGGGTTGTCGGTGATGGACTCCAGCGTGCGGTCGAGCTGGGCCAGGCACGCGCTGGGCGGAGTGCACCGCTCGAACAGCAGGGCGCGCAGCATGTTCCGGGTGGAGGCCATGGCGGCCGCGGCCTGCAGATCGTGGCCGACCACGTCGCCGATGACGACCGCCACCGCACCGTCGGGCAGCAGGATCGCGTCGTACCAGTCCCCGCCGAGCCGGTTGGGCTCGGCGGCGGGCCGGTAGATCGCCGCGGCCTCGAACGGGCACAGCTCGGGCAGGGTCGGCAGCAACAGCCGCTGGAACTGCTCGGATCCGGCGCGGACCTGCTCGAAGAGGCGGACGTTGTCGATGGCGATGCCGGCGGCGCTGGCCAGGGCGACGACGATGTTCTCGTCGTGGACGTCGAAGGGACGTCCGTCGCGTCGCTCGGACAGATACAGACCGCCGTAGACCTTGCCGCGGACGTCGACGGCGACACCGAGCAGGGTGCGCGCTGCGGGGAGCCCGGGCGGGAAACCGGCCGACGCCGGGTGGTCGGGGAGGCGGTCGACCCGTAGCGGCTCGGGGTGACGGATCGCCTCCCCGAGCACCCCGAGGCCATGGGGCAGCCCCACCTCGGCCAGGTTGGCGTGCTCCGTGTCCGACAGCCCGACGGCGACGAACCGCCCGAACGCCTCGCCGGACTCGTCGAGCACTCCCAGCGCCCCGTACTGGGCGCCGACCAGTTCCATGGCGGTGGTCACGATCCGGCGCAGCACCGCCGGCAGCTCCACCTCCCGGGTGATCGCCACCACCGCGTCCAGCAGGCCCTGGATCCGTTCCTTGGCGGCGGCCAGGGCACGCAACTGCTCCTCGATCCGGCCCAGCTCGGTATCGAGACGCCCCAGCAGCTCGGGGTGGCGCTCAGATGACACATCGATCACTTCCGGTTTCGCGGCCTCCCCGGCCCCCATTCAACCTCGGATTGCGCGGCGCGGGCGGCCGCGGTCACAGGCCGGCGTCGTCCCACTGGCTCAGGAGCCGGTCGGCGAGGCCGGATCCCTGTTCCCGCAGGCCGCCGTGGAGGGACTGCTCGGCCCAGATCACCTTGCCCCGTGCGGTGTAGCGGGTGCCCCAGCGCTCGGCGAACTGGGCGACGAGGAACAGCCCGCGACCGCCCTCATCGGTGGTGGCCGCCCGCCGCAGATGCGGGGAGGTGCTGCTGCCGTCGGAGACCTCGCAGATCAGGGTGCGCTCGCGCAGCATGCGCACCCGGATGGGCTGGCTGCCGTAGCGGATCGCGTTGGTGATCAGCTCGCTGAGGATCAGTTCGGTGGCGTATCCGATCTCCTCCAGTCCCCAGGCGTCCAGGATGCGGCCGCAGTCGGCGCGGATCGGGGCCACCGCCGCGGGATCGGAGGTGACGCCCCACTCGGCGACCCGGTCCCGGGCGAACAGCCGGGTGCGGGCCACCAGCAGGGCGACATCGTCGTGCGGGCTGTCGGGCAGCGCCGAGCCGAGGACGTCGTCGCAGGTCTCCTCGGGGCTGCGGTCGGCACCCGAGGCGAGGGCGTCGCGCAGCGCCTTCAGACCGGTGCCGATGTCGCGGTCGGCTCCGGTCAGCAGCCCATCGGTGAAGAGCACCATCCGGGACCCCTCGGGCAGCGGGATCTCCGCCGTCTCCACGGGAAGTCCCCCGCCGGCGCCCAGCGGAGGGGAGGCGGGGACGTCGGGGAACAAGACGGTTCCGTCGGGCCGCACGACGGCCGGCCCGGGATGGCCGGCCCGGGCGATGGTCACCCGTCCGGTGACCGGGTCGTAGATGGCGTACAGGCAGGTGGCGCCGGTGATGCTCGCGCCGCCGCCCCCCGCCTCCTCGGAGTCGATGCGGCTGATCAGCTCGTCCATGTGCACCAGCAGATCGTCCGGGAGGAGGTCGAGGGCGGAGAAGTTGAGCACCGCGGTGCGCAGCCGGCCCATCGTGGCGGCGGCGTGCAGTCCGTGGCCGACGACGTCTCCGACGACCAGCGCCACCCGGGCACCGGGCAGTGGGATGACGTCGAACCAGTCCCCGCCCACTCCCGCCCGGGCGGGCAGATAGCGGTGCGCCACGTCCAGGGCGGACTGCTCGGGTATGCCCTGCGGCAGCAGGCTGCGCTGCAACGTCACGGCCATGGTGTGCTCGCGGGTGTACCGGCGGGCGTTGTCGATGGCCACGGCCGCCCGGGCGACCAGTTCCTCCGCGATCGACACATCCTCCTGCTCGAACGGTTCGGGCGTCCGGGAACGCCAGAAACCGGCCACCCCCATGAGGACGCCCCGTGCGCGCACCGGGATCACGATCACCGAGTGGATCCCGTGCTCGACGACCCAGCGGGCGGCGACCGGGTCCTGCTCCCACCAGCTCGCCGAGGGGCCGTTCATGAGCGCGGGTTCCTCGGTCGCGAAGGCGATCCCCTGAGGACTGGCGGGAACGAAGTCGACCAGCCTGCCGACCTCGTACAGGAGCTGATCGCCCTCGGCGCCGGTGGCGGCCGTGCGGCGCATCGTCGCACCCGCGGGTTCCCCGCCCTCAAGGATGGAGGCGACCAGGTCGACGGTGGCGATGTCGGCGAACCGGGGGACCGCGAACCGCGTCAGCTCCTCGGCGGTCCGTGCCACATCAAGGGTGGTGCCGATCTTGGTCATGGCGTCGTAGAGCATCCGCAGACGCCGTTCCGCGGCGGCCGCCTTGCCGGACACGGCCCGCAGCTCCGTCGTGTCACGCAGGGTGACCACGCTGCCGGCCGGGGCGCCATGGGGTGCGGTCGGTCTCACGTTGACCGACAACAGGCGCTCGCCCACCCTGTGCACCTCGTCGGAAGCCGTCCGGCCGGAGATCAGCAGCTCGGCGATGTCCGCCTCCAGACCGAGGTCCGTAAGGGGGCGCTGCTCGGCGTCCCCGGGCAGCCGCAGCAGCCGCCGCGCCTCGTCGTTGGCCAGCAGCAGCCGCCCGTCGTCCCCGACGATGAGCACACCCTCGCGCGCGGCGTGCAGCACCGCGTTGTGGTGGTCGTACATCCGCCGCAACTCGGCCGGCTCCAGGCCGTGTGTCTGCCGCCGCAGCCGTCGGCTCACCAGCGCCGACCCGGCGGTCACCAGCACCATGGCGCCGCCGGCCGAACCGAGCACGAGGGGCAGTTCCCGGGTGACCTTGGCATGCGCGTTCTTGACCGTGATGCCCACCGAGACAAGACCGACGACCTTGTGGTCGGTGTCGACCACGGGAACGGTGGTGTTCACGGCCGGCCCCAGGGGCGTGGTGTACGTGGAGGAGTACGTCTGTCCGCCGAGTGCCTTGTGGTAGTCGCCGACCACATGCTTGCCGAGCATCTGCGGAAAGACACTGGTCCACTTGTAGCCGGCCGGGCTGAACGCGACGACGTAGTCGACTCCTGAGGCCCGTCGGACCTGCTCGGCGCGCGGCTGCAGCAGCGCGCTCGGCTGGTCCGACTTCATGGCGGCGAGCGTTCCCGGCGCGTGCGCGAAGGTCTCCGCGGCGACGAGGGACCGGCTCTGTGCCTCGTGAAGGCTCGCCGAACGCGCCTGGAGCAGCAGCGCCACGACGGCCGCCAGGCCGAACGGGATCAGGATCACCAGCTGGAGTACGAAGATCTGACCCGCGACACTGCGCACGCTCAGTGAAGCGCGGCGGCGCCGCCCCGGGGCAGGCGGTGAGGTCCCAGTGCCGGCGCTGTCCCCCGGCCGCCCGAACAGGCTGGAGAGCCGTCCCATGGTTCCTTCCTAACACCGGGCGGGGGCGGGGGCGACCGGCTGTCCTGCCTGCCGCCGACCACAGCGGCGGCGCTGCCCTGGGGGTCAGGAGGCCCTGCGGTGCTGAAGGGCGTCGAGCGCCCGGTCGACGGGGCCGAGTACCGGCGCGGCCAGCTTGTTCGTGGCCTCGTTGTTGACCCAGCGGTGCGGCCTGGTCGGGGCGTAGACCTGGGCGAGCTTGACCTCGGCGCCCAGCATGCTGAGCCGGGCCGGGCTGACGGCCTTGCGCAGCGCCTTGAACTCCTCGCGCTCCTCACGGGCGGCGTGCCGCGACACCGCACGCCGTACCTCGTTCAGCTGCCGCAGATAGCCGGCGCCGTCGGGGCCCGTCCGCCACAGCGCGACCAGCAGCTGTTTGGCCTCCCTCTCCTCGTCGCGGCGGCGGGCGGCCAGCTCGCGACCGTGCCGCAGGACGCGGCGGGCGACGGGGTGGACATGGGCCTCTTCGGCCGCCTCGTGCACGGCGAGCAGGCGCATCAGCCGCTCGAAGTTCCGGCGCCGCCACGGACCGGGCAGCGCGGCCCGCAGAAAGCCCAGTCTGATCTGCCGGTGCTGCCGGGTGAGCACGTCGACGACGCTTTCCGCGCCCATGGCGCGGGCCACCCGCAGTGACCAGGCCGGTGTGGTGTCCGCCGCCTTGGCCGTGGCCTTCGCGGCCAGCAGCGGCCCGGCCGGCACGTGCAGCGCGGCGGGCTTCGTCAGGGTTCGCATGATGCCTCCTTGCTGCGGTCTCAGCGCTCGCGGGTACCCGCGAGCCGCCCCGCTGACGCACACCCGGCCTGATCGGTTCCGCCGCGGTGCGCGCGCCCGTGCGGGTCCCGGCGGAGCGGGCCGCCGACACCGTGTGCGGCGGCCCGCACACAGGGTGTCGCGGTGTGGAACTGCGGAGTCCTGCCCGAGCACATACGGTGGCGATGTCCGGTGAGACGGGTAGCTCCCATGGTCTATGTCTTCGCCCTGGCCGCCGCATGCCTGCTCGGCATCGGCTTCGTGCTCCAGCAGCACGCCGCCGAACGGGCGCCCGCTGCCGACGTCCTGCGTTTCCGGCTGCTGTGGGATCTCGCTCACAACGGCGTGTGGCTCGGCGGGATCGGGTGCATGGTGGCCGGGCAGCTGCTGAGCGCCGTCGCGCTCGCCAAGGGTGAACTGTCCCGGGTGGAACCCCTGCTGGTCACCAATCTGCTGTTCGCCTTCGCGCTGGCGCGTCGGCTGAGCGGTCAGCGGATCGGCGCCTCCGGCTGGGCGGGCGTCCTGCTGCTCGGCGGAGGCGTGATCGCCTTCACCCTGGCCGGGCGGCCCAGTGCCGGCGCGGCGGCGGCGGGGGCCTTCCGCCAATGGACCGTCATCGGCCTGGTCATCGGTATCGCCCTCATCCTGATCGGTGCCGCACGCCATCTGCCGTTGTTCGAGGAGCCGCCGTTGCTGGCCGCCGCGGCCGGCATGCTCTACGGCGTGCAGGACGCCCTGACCCGTATGTCCAGCGGGATCATCGGCAGCGAGGGTGTGGTCGCGCTGCTCGTCAGCTGGGTGCCGTACACCCTGGTCGCGCTGGCCGTGACCGGCCTCATGCTGGTGCAGAGCGCCTTCGAGGCGGGGCCGCTGCGCATGTCCCTGCCGGCCCTGACGGCCGCCGAACCGCTCGCGGGTATCGCCTGCGGCGTCGGTTTCCTCGGCGACCGCCTGCGCACCGAAAGCCTCGCGCTGGCCTGGCAGGTCGCGGGGCTGATCGCTGTTGTCGCCGGCGTCTTCGTACTCGCCCGCCACCCGGCCATGCCCGGCCGGGACGTGAGCGCCGAGAGCCGGTAGGGCGAACCGATGCGGCTGTACGGCCGATGCCCGGGGTTTGTGCCGGACGCGTCGAGGCAACTCCCTCCTCGACCCTCCGCACCCCCCGGCTCAGGAGAACCCATGACCCAAGTCGCCGACTACGTGCTGCACCGCCTGACCGAGTGGGGCGTGCAGCGCGTGTACGGCTATCCCGGAGACGGCATCAACGGGCTGCTGGGCGCTTTCGACCGCGCCCGGGGCAACCCGGAGTTCATCCAGACGCGTCATGAGGAGATGGCCGCGTTCATGGCCTGCGCGCATGCGAAGTTCACCGGTGAGGTGGGCTGTTGTACGGCGACCTCGGGGCCGGGTGCGGTGCATCTGCTCAACGGGCTGTACGACGCCAAGCTGGACCATCAGCCGGTGGTCGCCGTGGTCGGCCAGCAGAACCGGCTCTCCCTCGGCGCCCACTACCAGCAGGAGGTGGATCTGGAGCGGCTCTTCGCCGACGTTTCGGAGTTCTGCCAGATGGTCGTGCATCCGGGACAGGCCCGGCATGTGATCGACCGGGCCTTCAAGACGGCTCTCACCACCCGCTCCGTCGCCACCGTCATCATCCCGAACGACGTGCAGGAGGAGGAAGCGCAGCCGTCGCCACCGAAGGCGCACGGCTCCGTCTTCTCCAGCGTCGGCTGGAGCCGGCCCCGGGTCCTGCCCGACCCGGGCGAACTGCGCAGGGCCGCGGACGTCCTGAACGAGGGCAGCAAGGTCGCCATGCTGGTGGGCCAGGGCGCCGCCGAGGCCGAGGGGGAGGTCGTCGAGGTCGCCGAACTGCTCGGGGCGGGGGTCGCGAAGGCGCTGCTGGGCCGCGAGGTGCTGCCCGACGACCTGCCGTTCGTGACCGGCCCGATCGGTCTGCTCGGCAGCAAGGCGAGCGACGACATGATCCGCAACTGCGACACGCTCTTCGTGATCGGCAGCAGCTTCCCCTACGCGGAGTGGCTGCCGGACGAGGGCCAGGCACGCGGTGTCGAGATCGACATCGACGGACGCATGATCGGCATCCGCTACCCCATGGACGCCCATCTCGTCGGCGACGCCAGGGAAACCCTCAAGGCGCTGATCCCGCTGCTGCGTCGCAAGGAGGACCGCCGGTGGCGCGAGCGGATCGAGAAGGACGTCCGCGCCTGGAACGACCTGTGCGACCGCTGGGCCGGTCAGCACTTCGAGGGCCTGATCAATCCGCAGGCCGTGGCGGCGGAGCTGTCGTCGCGGCTGCCGGAGGGGTGCATTCTGACGGCGGATTCGGGGTCGGGGACGAACTGGTGGGCGCGGCATCTGAAGCTGCGCAGGGGCATGCGGGCGTCGCTGTCGGGCACGCTGGCCACGATGGGTCCGGGGACGCCGTACGCGATCGCCGCGCGGTTCGCCCACCCGGACCGGCCGGTGATCGCGTTCGTGGGTGACGGGGCGTTCCAGATGAACGGCATGGCCGAGATGATCACCGTCAAGCGGTATCTGCACCGGTTGTCCGGTCCGGCGCCGTTCGTCTTCTGCGTCTTCAACAACCAGGACCTCAACCAGGTCACCTGGGAGCAGCGCGCCATGGCCGGCGACCCGAAGTATCCGGCCTCCCAGGACATCCCGGACGTCCCCTACGCGGCATACGCCCGGCTGCTCGGCCTGAAGGGCATCGTCTGCGACGACCCGGCACGGGTCGGTGCCGCATGGGACGAGGCACTGGCCTCGGATGTGCCCGTGGTGCTGGAGTTCAAGGTCGACAGCGAGATCGCGCCCATCCCGCCGCACCTCATGAAATCCCACGCCAGGAAGGCCGCCAAGGCGGCGCTGCACGACCGGGAACGGGTCGGCGTCGCGGCCAGGGGCGTACGGCAGAAGATCACCGAGTACGCCGAGCACCTTCCGGGCCGCGGGGACCACACCCGCGGGTGAGGTCCGCGCGGGGGCCGTTCAGAGCGCAAGCGCCGAGGCGTCGTTCAGGCGCACCGCGCACTCCAGCAGGAGCGCGTGGACGAACGCCTGGGGCAGGTTGCCGCGCAGCTGGCTGGCGTACGTCGTACTCCTCCGCGAACAGCCCGGGCGGTCCGCAGGCCGCCCGGGTCCGTTCGAACCAGCGCAGCGCGCCGACCCGGTCGCCGAGACGGTCGGCGGCAAGCGCCATGGTGAACCCGCAGAACAGGAAGGCACCTTCGGCCTCGCCGAGGGGGATGCCCGGGTGGGCGAAGCGGTAGAGATAGCCGTCCTCGGCCAGCCGCTCCTCGATGAACCGGCGGGTCAGCGCGTTGCTGGGATCGTCGGCCGGCGGACAGCCACGGGCCAGGGGAGTGAGCAGGGCGGCATCCGGCCCGTCGTCGTCGGCGGCCCTGCGCCACCGTCCGTCCGGCCGCAGACAGCGGCGGCGGGTCTTTGCGAAGACGAGGCCGGCGGTCTCGGCACAGCGCTCGCCCGTCCGGCCCGGCAGCACCCCGGCCAGGCGCCGCAACCCGCAGACCACACTCAGCCGGGACTGGGTCCACCACCGTTCGTCGAGTTCCCACAGCCCCGCGTCCGGCCGGTTCCAGTTGCGCTCCACCGCGTCGAGGGCGACCGTGACCGCTCGGTGCGCGTCGGGCGTGAGCCGGTCATGGTGCGCCGCGGCGGCGAACAGCTGAAGCGCCTCCCCGAACGCGTCGAGCTGGAACTGCCGGGCCGCCCTGTTCCCGATGCGGTCGCCGCCGCCGGGATAGCCGGTGAAATCGACTCTGCGTTCGTCCGGCACCCGTCCGCCGTCGACGGTGTACGCCGGGTGCAGCCGCTCGCCGTCGGCGAGGACGCGTTCCGCGGTGAACCGTACGGCGGTGTCCAGGAGTTCGTGCGGGCCGTGGGCGGCGACGGCGAGGCCCGCGTAGCACTGGTCGCGCACCCAGGCGAAGCGGTAGTCGTAGCTCCGGCCGGTGTTGGCGCGCTCCGGCAACGACGTGGTGGCGGCGGCGACCATGCCCCCCGCGGAACTGGTCAGGCCGCGCAGCACCGCGTAGGCGTGCCGGGCGTCGCGCGGCGCGGCGAGGCCGGAGCAGTCCGGCACGGCCCGCCGCCACGCCTGCTCCGTCCGCTGCCAGCACCGCTGCGGGTCCGGCCGGGGCGCGCCGGCCCGCGTCGACAGCTCAAGGACGAGGTCGTGCTCCTCGCCCTTGCGCAGGCGCACCTCACCGGCAAGGCCGGACTCGGGATCCCACGAGGCCCGGTGCGCACCGGCCAGCCGCAGACGCAGCCCGCCCGCCTCCGCCGTCCACACATCGCCCTCAAGCCGGGGGCCACGCATGCGCTCGGCCCCGAATCCGGGGCGTGGATCGAGGGTGAGCCGCAGCCGCGCCTCGCCGCGTTCCACCCGCATCCGGCGCAGCAGCACCAGGCGGTCCGCGGACGCCGGCATCGCCAGGGCGTCGCGGCATTCGATCACCGAGCCTGCGGTCAGCCAGCGGCTCACCCGGATCAGGGTGCCGTCCTCGTAGTAGCCGCCCCAGACATGCCAGGGGTCTTCCGGTTCGACCCCGAAGTACCCACCGCCCCCGACGAGCGAGGAGAACACCGCGTCACTGTCCCACCGGGGTGCGCACAACCGGACGATCCGCCCCCGCGGGTCCACCACGGCGGCGCGTTCGCCGTCGGCGAGAACCGCATAGCCCCGCAGGACCCACGGCGGGCAGAGACCGCCTTTCGGCGCCTGGTACCGGTCCGCTCTCTCCTCCATGACACGGGGGGTTTCCCGGCGGCCGGGCCAGGAAACTGCCGGTACGCCGACCGGTGCGCCGGCCGCGGCGCGACGCGGCGGGCTCCTCGCCCGGCAGAGCCGTCCGGCCGACCACGTGTTCGCCAGGACGGGGGAGCGCGGGCGCGGGCCGTTTACCCGGCCCGGCTGCCGGTCACCCCATGCCCAGGGCACAGCTGCGCATCCGAGGGAGCACGTCATGACGCTGGTGGCCGACTACGTACTGGAACGTCTGAAGGAATGGGGGATCGAGCGGGTCTACGGCTATCCCGGAGACGGCATCAACGGGCTGCTGGGCGCTTTCGACCGCGCCCGGGGCAACCCGGAGTTCATCCAGACGCGTCATGAGGAGATGGCCGCGTTCATGGCCTGCGCGCATGCGAAGTTCACCGGTGAGGTGGGCTGTTGTACGGCGACCTCGGGGCCGGGTGCGGTGCATCTGCTCAACGGGCTGTACGACGCCAAGCTGGACCATCAGCCGGTGGTGGCCGTGGTCGGCCAGCAAAAACGGCTCTCCCTCGGCGCCCGCTACCAGCAGGAACTCCCCCTCGCCCAGCTCTTCGCGGACGTCTCGGACTACTGCCAGACGATCGTGCACCCCGGTCAGGCGCGCCACGTCATCGACCGGGCCTTCAAGACCGCCCTGACCATGCGGTCCGTCGCGACCGTGATCATCCCGGAGGACATCCAGGAGGAGGAAGCGCAGCCGTCGCCGCCGAAGGCGCACGGCTCCGTCTTCTCCAGCGTCGGCTGGAGCCGACCGCGTCTGCTTCCTGACCCGGACGAGCTGCGCAAGGCCGCGGCCGTCCTCAACGCCGGCACCAAGGTCGCCATGATCGTCGGCCAGGGGGCCGCGCACGCGGAGAGCGAGGTCGTGGAGACGGCGGAGCTGCTGGGCGCCGGCGTCGCCAAGGCGCTGCTGGGCCGCGAGGTGCTGCCCGACGACCTGCCGTTCGTGACCGGCCCGATCGGTCTGCTCGGCAGCAAGGCGAGCGACGACATGATCCGCGACTGCGACACCCTGCTGATGGTCGGCACGAGCTTCCCGTACGCGGAGTGGCTGCCCGACGAGGGCCAGGCCCGGGGCGTCGAGATCGACATCGACGGCCGCATGATCGGCCTCCGGTACCCCATGGACGCCCATCTCGTCGGCGACGCCAAGGAAACCCTCAAGGCCCTCGTGCCCTTGCTTGCCCGCAAGCAGGACCGCGGCTGGCGCGAGCGGATCGAGCAGGACGTCCGCGAGTGGGACGCGATCTGCCGCAAGCGCGCAGATCAGCACTTCGGCGGCCTGATCAATCCGCAGGCCGTGGCGGCTGAGCTGTCGTCGCGGCTGCCGGAGGGGTGCATTCTGACGGCGGATTCGGGGTCGGGGACGAACTGGTGGGCGCGGCATCTGAAGCTGCGCAGGGGCATGCGGGCGTCGCTGTCGGGCACGCTGGCCACGATGGGTCCGGGGACGCCGTACGCGATCGCCGCGCGGTTCGCCCACCCGGACCGGCCGGTGATCGCGTTCGTGGGTGACGGGGCGTTCCAGATGAACGGCATGGCCGAGATGATCACCGTCAAGCGGTATCTGCACCGGCTGTCCGGTCCGGCGCCGTTCGTCTTCTGCGTGTTCAACAACCAGGACCTCAACCAGGTCACCTGGGAGCAGCGCGCCATGGCCGGCGACCCGAAGTATCCGGGCTCCCAGGACATCCCGGACGTCCCCTACGCCAGATATGCCGAGATGCTGGGCCTGAAGGGCATCCGCTGCGACAAGCCGAAGAAGGTCGGCAAGGCATGGGACGAGGCGCTCGCCTCGGATGTGCCCGTGGTGCTGGAGTTCAAGGTCGACAGCGAGATCGCGCCCATCCCGCCGCACATCATGCTCGCCCAGGGCAAGAAGGCCGCCAAGGCGGCCGTCCGTGACCCGGAGCGGGTCGGCATCGCGGCCAAGGGCGTACGCCACAAGTTCGCCGAGGCGGCCGAACACCTGCCGGGACGGCATACATGAGCGACGACGCCGCGGGACGTGAGCGGCACGGCTGCCGGATCGACTCGGTGGACGTGCACGCCTTCGAGGTGCCGACCGACGGGCCGGACGGCCGGGAGCAGGACGGCACCCTGGAATGGGACTCCACGACCATGGTGCTGGTCCAGGTCGGCGCGGGCGGTCGCACCGGGCTCGGGTACACCTACGGCGATGTGTCGGTCGCCTCGTTCGTCGAGTCCGAGCTGGCACCGCTGGTGCGGGGCCGGACCGCCACGGCGCCCGCCGCCCTGTGGCAGCGGATGGGACGGCACATCCGCAACGCCGGCCGCCCCGGCGTCGGCGCCATGGCGGTGTCCGCGGTGGACGTGGCGCTGTGGGACCTCAAGGCCAGGCTGCTCGACCTGCCGCTGATCCATGTACTCCCGGCGTACCACGACCGGGTGCCGGTGTACGGCAGCGGCGGGTTCACGAACTACCCCCTCGACCGGCTCACCGACCAGCTGGCCGGTTGGGTCGACCAGGGGATCGGGCGCGTCAAACTCAAGACCTCCCGGCATCCCGAACGTGACCCGCAGCGGCTGAGCGCGGTGCGCACGGCCATCGGTGACGAGCCGGAACTCCTCACCGACGCCAACGGAGCGCTCGGCCGCAAACAGGCGCTGTACTGGGCCCGGCGCTTCCACGACGAGTGGGACGTGCGGTGGTTCGAGGAGCCGGTCAGCTCCGACGACCTGGACGGTCTGCGTCTGCTGCGCGAGCGCGGGCCCGAACTGCTGGAGATCGCGGCGGGCGAATACGCCTACACGACACGGGACTTCGCCGCCCTCGTCGAAGGCCGGGCCGTGGACTGCCTCCAGGCCGACGTCACCCGCTGCGGAGGGATCACCGGCGTCCTGGAGGCGGCCGGTCTGTCGGCGGCACACCATCTGGATCTGTCGGCGCACTGCGCGCCCGCCGTCTCGGCGCACGCCTTCTGCGCGGTGCGCCGGCTGCGGCACCTGGAGTACTTCCACGACCATGTGCGACTCGAAGAGCTGATCTTCGACGGCACCCTGGCGCCGGACGGCGGCGCGCTGCGCCCCGACACCGGCCGGCCGGGGCACGGCCTGGAGGTCAAATGGCCCGACGCCGAACGCTACCGGGTCCACGGCACGCGGGCCGCGTGACCGGTGGAGCCCAGGCGGCTGCTGCGGCCTCGCCGGATCGTGGCGTTTCGAGCCGGGCGACAGGGGCGGGGACGCGGTGACCCGGCTTGCGGAACGGGACGCGTCTTTTCGGCTTCGCTTGGCCGGGTACTCGATCGCTGGTGACGGAAGGGAGGGATGAGCCCATGGCAGACGGCGACGACTTCTATTCCAGGGACCGTCCCGACGAACCGGAGCTGGCGGAGGACCGGCCGCGTGGCGGCGGACCTGACGGCCGGCCGCAACGCGGCCATCACCTGTGGGTCTGGTGGCTGGTAGTGGCGGCGGTTATTCTCATACTTTTCTTCATTTTCATCTGATGGCGGCCCATACAGCTTTATGGGCCGTTCAGGTACCCATGTCATCCTTTGTCGGCGTGTCATCCGGTCCGGGCGTCGGCCTTTTTTGCGTCTCGCAAAAATGGCGGGCGACAGACGCCAACGGCGTAGCGCAATCCCCGCACCGGGAGACAACAACCTGTGAGCATTCTCAACGAGCCTCCGGGGCCGATCGACACCTACCACGGTGAGCTGCCGGTGAGGCGCAGACAGCCCGGGAACGTCGTGGTGAAGTGGCTGACGACCACCGACCACAAGACGATCGGCACGCTGTACCTGGGGACGTCGTTCGGCTTCTTCCTGCTCGGCGGGGTGATGGCCCTCGTCATGCGCGCCGAACTGGCGCGACCGGGCCTGCAGATCGTCTCCAAGGAGCAGTTCAACCAGGCGTTCACGATGCACGGCACGATCATGCTGCTGATGTTCGCCACCCCGCTGTTCGCCGGCTTCGCGAACTGGATCATGCCGCTGCAGATCGGCGCGCCCGACGTGGCCTTCCCGCGGCTGAACATGCTCGCCTACTGGCTGTACCTGTTCGGCTCGCTCATCGCGGTCGCCGGCTTCCTCACCCCGCAGGGCGCGGCCGCCTTCGGCTGGTTCGCCTACGCCCCGCTGCACAACGGCATGTACACGCCCGGGATCGGCGGCGACCTGTGGTTCATGGGGCTCGCCTTCTCCGGCTTCGGCACCATCCTCGGCTCGGTCAACTTCATCACCACGATCATCTGCATGCGTGCCCCGGGCATGACCATGTTCCGCATGCCGATCTTCACCTGGAACGTGCTGCTGACCGGTGTGCTGGTCCTCTTCGCCTTCCCGGTCCTCGCGGCCGCCCTGCTGGCCGCGGAGGCGGACCGCCACTTCGGCTCCCATGTCTTCGACTCCGCCAACGGCGGCGCCCTGCTGTGGCAGCATCTGTTCTGGTTCTTCGGCCACCCGGAGGTGTACATCATCGCGCTGCCGTTCTTCGGCATCATCAGCGAGGTGATCCCGGTGTTCTCCCGCAAGCCGATGTTCGGCTACATGGGTCTGGTCGCGGCCACGAACGCCATCGCCGGGCTCTCCATCACCGTATGGGCCCATCACATGTTCGTCACCGGCGGTGTGCTGCTGCCGTTCTTCTCCTTCATGTCCTTCCTGATCGCGGTGCCGACCGGGGTGAAGTTCTTCAACTGGATCGGCACCATGTGGAAGGGCTCGGTGTCCTTCGAGACACCGATGCTCTGGGCGGCGGGATTCCTCGTCACCTTTCTCTTCGGCGGTCTGACCGGTGTCATCCTGGCGTCGCCGCCGATGGACTTCCACGTCTCCGACTCGTACTTCGTGGTGGCCCACTTCCACTACGTGGTGTTCGGTACGGTCGTCTTCGCGATGTTCGCCGGCTTCCATTTCTGGTGGCCGAAGTGGACCGGCAAGATGCTCGACGAACGCCTCGGCAAAATGACCTTCTGGACGCTGTTCATCGGCTTCCACACCACCTTCCTCGTCCAGCACTGGCTGGGCGCCGAGGGCATGCCCCGCCGGTACGCCGACTATCTGGCGGCCGACGGCTTCACCGCGCTGAACACGGTCTCGTCGATCGGATCCTTCCTCCTCGGACTGTCGATGCTGCCGTTCCTCTACAACGTGTGGAAGACGGCCAGGTACGGCCGGCCGGCCGACGTGGACGACCCGTGGGGCTACGGCCGCTCGCTGGAGTGGGCGACCTCCTGCCCGCCGCCGCGGCACAACTTCGTGACGCTGCCCCGGATCCGCAGCGAGTCCCCCTCGTTCGACCTGCACCATCCCGACATCGCGACGGCCGAGGCCGAAGCCCACGGTGTGTACCAGTGAACGGGCGGGGACGACGGTGAGCGAACTGGCGAGACAGGGAAGCGACGGCACGTTCGCCAACGAGGTGGAGGGTTATCTCCTCTGGCAGGCCAGGATCGCCGAGGCCAGGCAGCGCGCGCACGAGTTCGTCCGGCCGATGGAGTGGCTGACCACCGCGCAGCGCACGGAGATCGAGCAGCACTACGTCACCGACAACCTGCGCCGCGCCAAGAACGACCTCGAACGGGTCGCGGCCCGGTGCAGGTCGCTGCGGGCCGAGTACGAGCACCGCTATCGGACCCTGCGCAGACGCTGCGTGGGCTCGGCGCTGGCCGCCTGCGCGGCCTTCACCCTGCTGGTCACCCTGTGGATGCTCCTCTTTTAGTGGTGTGCCGGCCGACCGGCCGTCGGCCGAGCGCCTGCGGCCCGGACTCGGTCGGATCGCACGGCCGTCCGGCGCGCGCCGCCACCGGCCTGCGGCACGACCTGGGCCGGCCGCACTCCCCGCCCGCCGGCCACCCCTGCCGTGCCGCGCGGCGCGGTGGGGTCCGGCATGATCACCGCCGCCGCTGGTGTGTCCCGGCGTGGGCCGTCCCGCATTGCCCGTAATGTCCGGGTGGCTGTGGTTCCGTGAGGTGTGACAGGAGCGACCGTATGGGCGACAGGGTGATCCAGCGCCATGTCTTCGGCACCGTCTTCGCCGTGGAGTCGGCGGTCGCCGCACTGGTCTTCCTGGTGGTGCTCGCCCTGGTGGCCTACGCGGTCGTCCGACGGCGCGCCGGACGGCACAGCGCCGTCTCAAGGAGATCCGATCGGCCCGTCCTCGAAAAGTACTACGTCGGTGTCCTGACCGCCTTCGCCGCCTTCCTGATCGCCTGGACCGCCTGGCACAACCACCAGGAGCACCGGCCGCCGGACCGCACCCCCGTACGCGTCGATGTCCAGGGCTTCCAGTGGTGCTGGAAGTTCAGCCATCCCGAGTCGCCGGCCAAGCGCAGCGTGACCGGCACCTGCCGGGGCAAGGACCTGCCCACGCTTGTCGTGCCCACCAGCCGGCCGGTGCAACTGCGCCTGTCCGCCAAGGACGTCATCCACTCGCTGTGGATCCCGGACCTGCGCTACAAGATGGACACCTTCCCCGACCATGTGAACACCTTCACCCTCACCCTCGATCACGAGGGCCGCTGGCGGGGCCGGTGCGCCGAGTTCTGCGGCGAGCGCCACTACAGCATGGACTTCTGGATCCAGGCCGTCTCGCCGAAGGACTACGACCGGTATCTGCACGGCCAGCCGATCGCCACCCCGGCAGGGGCCGCCGTATGACGATCGCCCCTGCCGCGGCCGGCACCGAGGACACGGGTGGCCGGCCGGTCGCACCGGGCGGCTGGCTCGGCTGGGTCACCTCCACCGACCACAAGCGCATCGGGCTGCTGACCGTCGGCACCTGCCTGGTCATGTTCCTGCTCATGGGCGTCCTCGCCCTGCTGATGCGCAGCCAGCTCGCCCTGCCCGACCAGGACATCGTGGACCCGGACACCTTCGACCAGCTGTTCACCGTCCATGGCTCCGGCATGATCTACATGGTGTTCACCCCGTTCGCGCTCGGGATGGGCATCTACCTCGTGCCGCTGCAGATCGGCGCACCCGGCATCGCCGCACCCCGGCTCACCCTGCTGGGCTACTGGCTGTTCGCGCTCGGCGCCGTCCTCATGCTCTCCGGGTTCGGCACCTCAGGCGGCGCCCATGCGAGCGGCTGGTTCTCCTACCCGCCGCTCGCCGACAAGGAGCACTCGCCCAGCATCGGATCCGACCTGTGGATCGCGGGTGTCGTCCTGTCCACCACCGGCGTCATCGTCATGGCCTGGGCGGTGCTGTGGACGGTGCTGCGCCGACGCGCCCGCGGCATGACCATGCTCCGCCTGCCCGTCTTCTGCTGGTCGATGATCGCCAGCTGCCTCATGGTGATCGGCGCCTTCCCCGCCCTGCTCGCGGCGCTCGCGCTGCTCGCCGTGGGCCGCGCGGACGCCTCCGTCTTCGCCTCGAACACCTGGAACATCGGCTATCAGCATCTGTTCTGGTTCTACGGCCACCCCGTCGTGTACGTGATGTTCTTCCCGTACCTGGCGGCCGCCTCGGAGGTGCTGGCCGTCTTCTCCGGCCGGCGCGTCTTCGGCTACCGGGGGACCGCGCTGTCGCTGCTGGTCTTCGCCGCCCTGTCGATGAGTGTGTGGGGCCACCACATGTTCGCCACCGGACAGGCCACGAACGACTACTACTCGCTGACGTCCATCGCCCTGCTCGTCCCCGCGGGCGTGGAGTACTTCTCCATGATCGGCACCATCCTCGGCGGCCGGCTGCGCTTCACCACCCCGATGCTGTTCGCCCTGGCCTTCATCCCGCAGTTCCTGATCGGCGGCCTGACCGGCATCATGATCGGCACGCCGGTGATCGACTACCACGTCACCGACAGCTACTTCATCGTGGCCCATCTGCACTACGTGCTGTTCGCCGGCAGCGCCTTCGGCCTGTTCGCCGCCGTGTACTACTGGTTCCCGAAGGTGACCGGCGCGATGCTGAGCGAACGCCTCGGCCGGCTGCACTTCTGGCTGCTGGTGCTCGGCACCAACGTGACCTTCCTGCCCATGTTCGCGCTCGGCTACTTCGGCATGCCGCGTCGGGTGGCGACCTACGCCGACTTCGACGGCTTCACCTGGCTCAACCTGCTCGCCAGCAGCGGGGCGGGCATCCTCGCCATCGGCGTCAGCGTGTTCGCGGTGAACGTGCTGTGGACGCTGCGCACGATCACCCTGGGCCGGGCGCGGAAGGCCGGCGACGACCCGTGGCGGGCACACACCCTGGAGTGGGCCACCACCTCGCCCCCGCCCCGGCTCAACTTCGGCGCCGACCGGCCGCTGCCGCCCGTCTCCAGCTTCGCCCCGCTCCTCGATCTGCGAGAGCGGCGGGCGGACCGGACAGCGCCGGCACCGGGCGGGCGGGAGGCGAGCGGACCGTGAAACGGCAGCTGCCGTATGCGGTGGTGGCCGGCTGGGGAGCGCTCAACGGCATCCTGCTGGCGGTCCTCGGCGTCTACGGGGAGAGTTCACTGGTGTTCTGGCTCTACGGCAGCGTCGTCGCCCTGCTGGAACTGGCCGCGCTGGCCGTGCTCGCCGCCACCCGCTCCGGACCCGATCAGCAGGTGCGCTACCGCGTGCCGGACCGGGGCGCCGCCGCGGTCCCGGTGGTCGCGGTCGGCTGTGCGCTCGTGGCCCTGACCTTCGTCTACGGCGCGTGGCTGCTGACCCTCGCGGTGCCGCTGTTCGCAGTGGCGCTCGCGCTGGCCGTACACGCGGCCACCACCCCCGACGTATGATCCGACGCCCGTGGGACGGCGGGACCTCGTCAGTCCCCGCCGCCGTCTTCGGCCTCGCCCGGTGCGGCGCGGGCCACCTCGACGCGCCGCCGCTGGACCTCGGTGGCCGGCAGCACCACCCGCCTGCCGAAGAACCACCGGCTGAGCGCATTGCGGATGCGGTGCCTGCGGAACCACCGCCACACCTCCGTCCCGTGCGCGCGGGGCCGCGGCTCGTCCCGCACGAGGATGCGGTACGCGTCCTGCTGGGACAGCGGGCCGCGCGCCGCCTCGTAGCCGCCGGGGGTGCGCCGCACCTCGGGCGCCACCCGGCCGTCCAGCAGCCGCCGCCGGTCGGCCGCCTGCAGTCCGAGACAGGCCCGCTTGGTGAGGTGGTAGGCCGCGAACGGCAGCAGGAACAGCAGCGTGCGCAGGCCATAGGTCAGCAACTCGAACGGCACGTGGAACACGTACGACAGGACGTCCTGGCCGCCCGCCATGAGCAGCACGGCGTAGCCGGACAGCGCCGCGACGCCCAAGGCGGTGCGCGTGGGCTGGTCGCGCGGCCGGTCGCACAGGTGCTGCTCCGGGGCGGGCCCCGTGATCCACCGTTCGAAGAAGGGGTAGGCGTACAGAACGACGAACAGGGCCGTGGGCAGGACCACGCCGGGCAGGAACACGTCCCACACGAAGGTGTGACCGGCGATGTCCCTCTCCGCGGCCGGCATCAGCCGCAGCGCGCCCTCCAGAAAGCCCACGTACCAGTCCGGCTGCGCGTCCAGGGAGACGTGGTCGACGCGGTAGGGGCCGAACGACCACACCGGGTTGATCTGCATCAGCGCACTCATCAGGGCCAGCACGCCCGTCAGGACGAAGAACAGGCCGATCGACTTCGCCGTGTACTGGGGGACCAGGGGCTTGCCGACCACGTTGTGGTTGCTGTGGCCGGGCTTCGCCCACTGGGTGTGCTTGTGGTAGACGACGAAGCCCAGGTGGACGCCCACCAGGGCGAGCAGCAGACCGGGCAGCAGCAGGATGTGGAACACATACATGCGCGGGATGATCTCGTGGCCGGGGAACTGACCGCCGAAGACGAAGAACTGCAGATACGTGCCGACCACCGGGATCGACAGCATGATGCCCTGGGCCGTGCGCAAACCGGTGCCGGACAGCAGGTCGTCGGGGAGCGAGTAGCCGCAGAACCCCTCCAGCAGGGCCAGCCCGAACAGCGTCACACCGATGGTCCAGTTGCCCTCCCTCGGCCGCCGGAACGCGCCCGTGAAGAAGATCCGCAGCAGGTGGACCCCGATCGCCGCGACGAAGACCAGCGCCGCCCAGTGGTGGATCTGCCGCAGCAGCAGGCCGCCGCGGATGTCGAAGCTGATGTGCAGCACCGACGCGTACGCCTGGGACGTGCGCACCCCGTGCAACGGCGCGTAGGAACCGGTGTAGGTCTGCTCCGCCATGCCAGGGTGGAAGAAGAAGCTCAGGAACACGCCGGTGAGCACCAGGACGAGCAGGCTGTACAGCGCGATCTCGCCCAGCAGGAACGACCAGTGATCCGGAAACGCCTTGCGCAGGAACCGCCGTCCCGCCGTGCTGAGCGGCAGCCGCTTGTCCAGCGCGGCGGCCAGGCGTTCGCCGCGGGACGGCGGCGACCAGACGCGTTCGTAGAAGTCCGACACGCCGTTCCCGCCTTTCCGCCGCCGCGGTGGGTCCTGCCTTTCGTGCTCGATCAAGAGCCTCGCAGCGCGGCCCGGACCGTGCACGCCAGGGACCGCGTTGGGGGGACGTCTCACCGGCGCCAAGCGCATCGCGCGGCCGTCGTGCACCGGGCACGGGACGCCCTGGCGGGCCGCCCGTGAGGCCGCGGGGCGGGGCTCACAGCTCCCGGCTGGGCCAGCCCAGGAGCCTTGCGCCGATGACGGCGGTCTGCAGCGTGTACCGGTGCATCGGGTCGGCCGGGTCGCTTCCCGTCAACTGGTGGATGCGGTCCAGCCGGTAGGTGACGGCACGGACGCTCAGCGACAGCCGCCGCGCCGCCTCGGCCGCGGTGCACCCCGAATCGAAGTACGCCTCCAGCGTCAGCAGCAGCGGCTCGGCACCGCCACGGGCGCTCCGCAGCGGCCCCAGCGCACTGAGCACCAGGTCGGCCATCGCCTGCCGGTCACGGGTGAGGACCGGGTACACCAGCAGATCGGCCGCCCGCACCACCGGCTCTTGAAGCCCCAGCCGCCGGGCGAGATCAAGGGTGTTCAGCGCCTCGTCGTAGGAGTGCACCACACCGCCCGCGCCGGGCTGCGCACGCCCGATGGCCACCCGGCTGCCGTCCGTCGCCGCGTGGGCCTGTCGGGCGAAGTAGGCGAGAACGTCGTCCTGGTCACCGGGCGCGATGCAGATCAACTGCCCGTTCTTCGTGGCGAGCAGGATGCGCCGGTCGCCGAACCGGGCGATCAGGGCGGCCTCGATCCGTCGGGTGACGGGGGCGGTGTCGTCGTAGGCATGGGGCCCTTCGGCCACCGCGACCGCGTGCGCGCGGGACAGGAGCAGACCGAAGCGTTCGGCCCGTTCGGCGAGCCGTCCCAGGTCGCTGCGCCCGTACAGCAGGTCGTCGATGAACTCCCGGCGTGCCGCCTCCTCCTGACGGACGGCCATGCGCTGCGCCCGCTCGTATCCCTCGGCGAAGGCGTCCACGGCCTGTTCCACCGCGGCCAGCACCCGGCCGGCCCCGGCCGCCGCGGCGGTCTCGGGCCAGCAGGTCCGGGTGGCCGCCAGGTGCGCACGCACCAGGGTCCGCAGGCTGTGACCGGCGTCGGCGGCCTGCTCGCCGAGAGCGCGCCGCTCGTCCAGTTCCGCGCGGGTGAGCCTGCGTCCGGTCGCGGAGACGTCGGCCAGTATGCGGGCGTACCCGCGCAGGTATGCGGCCGCCTCCGACTGCGCCACCCTCGTCCTCCCGCTGTGTCCGCCACCCTGTTGACGCGTTCTTGACGGCGTCAGGCCCAGGGGAGGGTATTCAACGCTGCCGGGTATCGGCAACGCGGTCCCGCCACCGGGTGGTGGCACCGCGTCCCGGTCTCCTCTCCCACCTCGAAGATTTTTGCCCAAGGCGAGGGAAGTGGCGGGCCCTGAAAGGCCGTTGCCGGGTTCCGGCAACGCCCGGCACGCGAAGGTGTCCGGTCCCGGGCGCGGCGGCCGTCCCGCCGCGGTGGCAGCATGGGCGGTCGCTGACGGACCGGGAGAACGCGGAGGAGTGACAGCTGTGCGCCGAAGGCATCGGCCTTCCGCCATCCAGCCCCACGTCATGGTGCATCTGCGCACCGCCGTATGGGGACCCGCCGAGTTCGTCGGGCTGCCGCCCCGGTGGCTGGTGGGGGAGGGGCTGCTCGTCGGAGTCCTGGGCGCCGTGGCCATCGTCGGCACCACGCTGTGCGGCGCCTGGACGGGCAGCCCCCCGCTCGCGGCCGGCGAGGCGGGCCTGGTGTGCGCCGCGGCCCTCGTCCTCTACCTGGTCGTCATGGGAGCCGGCCGGGCCCTCGTCGGTATCGCGGCGGTGCTCGGCGTATGCCTCGCCCTCCAGGCTCCGCAGGCCGCCGCGCAGGTGGTGCTCGCGAAGCGGGGGCGGGTGCAGACCGCGGTGGTGACCTCGGTCGAGGACGGCCGGGCGGCCGGCGAGCACCGCCGCTACCTGTGCACGGTGGCGGACACCCGCGGCGTACCGTTCACGGTCCGCGTCTGGCCCGGCTGCGGGCGGACGACCAGGCCCGGAGACACCCTGTCCGTCGTCTACGACCCGAAGGGGCGGGTGCCACCGCGCGCCGTGCGGGCGATGGGCGGCACGCCGGACCCGCTGCGCGACCTGGCCCCGTGGAGCGCGGCGCTCGTGGCCGTGAGCCTGCTCGCCGTCGTCCGCTCCTACCGGCTCTCCGGCCCCGCCGAGGCGGTCTCGCGGCCTTCGCCGGCCGGGCAGCGGGGCGACCCGAGGCGGTGAGGGCCCGGGCGCCGTCGTGCCACCGGGCACGGCTCAGGTGCGGTGCGCCGCGGTGGCCGCAGGCAGGGCCAGGGCGAGGACCTGAATGACGACGACGGCGGTGATCAGCACAGGGATCGAGTAGCCGTACAGGCCGCCGGTCAGCGCGCCGCCCGCGAGGCTCGCGGCGCCGACGACACCGGCGAAGACGCCGTAGGCGGTCGCGCGCCGGCCGGAGGGGACCAGGTCCGCCACCGTCGCCCGCAGGGTGGACTCCTGGATGCCCATGGCCGCGCCCCACGCCATAGGCCGCCCACAACACCCCCGCCACGCCTCTGCCCCGGCACCGGTCGCCGGCTTCATGCCCACCGCGAGCGCGGCGACCGCTTCCGTACGCCGTCGATCGCCGGGGATCACCGGGGCGGGGTGTGAACCCCTGGGTCGGGACGCCCGGGGGGCGAGGGGGAGTCGACGGCGCGGGCGTCTCCGCTTCCGTCCGCCTGGCTGCGTTCCCTGCGCAGGACGTCGAGGACCACGGAGCCGTCCACGGTCTCGTGCGTGACCAACTGTTCGGCCAGACGGTCAAGGGCGGGCCGGTGGCCGCGCAGCAGTGTGATCGCGCGCTGTTCGGCCTGGCGCAGGAGGCGGGCGACCTCCTCGTCGACGACGCGCTGGGTCTGCTCCGAGTACGGCGGCCGGCCCGGCTCGTCGGTGGTGTCACCGAGATAGCGCTGACGGGAGGAGGCGTAGCCGATCGGGCCGAGTTCGGGGGAGAGGCCGAACTCGCGCACCATGCGGGTGGCGATCTGGGTGGCCCCGGCCAGGTCGTTGGCGGCTCCCGTCGACCCCTCGCCGAAGGCCACGAGTTCGGCCGCGCGCCCGCCCAGACGCACCGCGAGCAGGTCGGTCAGATAGCCCTCGCTGTACAAGTGGCGCTCGGCTTCCGGTAGTTGCTCGGTGACACCGAGGGTGACACCCGCCGGCAGGATGGTGACCTTGGCCACCGGGTCGGCGTGTTCGCACAGGGCCGCGACCAGGGCATGGCCCGACTCGTGGACGGCCACCGAGCGGCGCTCCTCGGGCAGCAGGGCGTTGGAGGACTCCCGGCGCCCCAGCAGCACACGGTCCCGGGCGGCGTCCAGGTCGTGCGGCTCGACCCGGGTGCGATTGTCCCGTACGGCGTTGATGGCGCCCTCGTTGACCAGGTTGGCGAGGTCAGCGCCGGAGAAACCGGGCGTGGCGCGCGCGACGGCGTCCAGGTCGACGTCCGGAGCCAGGGTCTTGCCACGGGCGTGCACGGCCAGGATCGCGGCCCGCTCCGACTGGTTGGGCAGCGGCACGGTGACCTGCCGGTCGAAGCGCCCGGGGCGCAGCAGGGCCGGGTCGAGGGCGTCGGGCCGGTTGGTGGCCGCGAGGACCACGATGCCGCTGGCCTCGTCGAAGCCGTCCATCTCGGACAGCAACTGGTTGAGGGTCTGCTCGCGCTCGTCGTTGCCGCCCATCCTCGCCCCGTCGGCGCGTCGCGATCCGAGCGCGTCGATCTCGTCGATGAAGATGATCGACGGGGCACGTTTGCGGGCGTCGCCGAACAGGTCACGCACCCGGGAGGCACCGACCCCGACGAACATCTCCACGAACGCGGAGCCGGTCACCGACAGGAACGGCACGTTCGCCTCGCCGGCGACCGCCCGCGCGAAGAGCGTCTTACCGGTACCGGGCGGCCCCACCATGATCACGCCACGGGGTCCCTTCGCGCCCGCGGCACTGTAGCGGGTGGGGTTGCGCAGGAAGTCGACGATCTCGCTGATCTCCTGCTTGACCCCGTCGTACCCGGCGATGTCGCCGAAACCGGTGGTGGGCCGTTCCGCCTCGATGATCTTCGCGCGTGAGCGTCCGATGGCGCTGAGTCCCCCGGTCACCGACCCCGCGGCCCGCCGCCCCATCCACACGAAGAAGCCGATCAGCAGCACGAACGGCAGGAACGAGAAGAGCACGGACCACCACGACGAGCCGCCGCCCCGGCTCTGGCTTGCGGTGATCTTGACGTGATGGGACGTCAGCTGCTGCTGGAGCTGGGATCCGGTGCCCAGCGCGGTGGGGATCTGGGTGGTGAACTTCGTGCCGTCCTTCAGTGTGCCGGTGACGGCGCCCTTGTCGTTCACGTCGACCATCTGCACCTGGCTGGCGCCGACCTTGCCGACGAAGTCGCTGTAGGACAGTGCCGTCGTGTGCGGCCCGGACCGGGCGTGGGAGAGCAGCAGGACGAGGGCCAGCGTCATCAGGACCCACCAGAGGATCCACCGTCCGCCGGCCGGTCGCGGTTGCCGCGACGGAGGTTTGGGCGGTTCATGCGGCGGACCTGGCCTGGCGGGCGGCGTCAGGTGCCGGTGGGGGAACCGCACTCGTGTGATCACCGAACCCACGCTCTCTGGTTGCCACTGACCTGTTCCTCGACGTCCCGGCCGTGCCCGGCGGGCGGCGTTGCCGGACGTTCATCTTTCCGTTGGTGAAATGCCTCATCCAGGATCTGTACGTGTCGCACGGGCACGGACAGACTCGACGCACACCCCCACCAACAGGAGAGCAACACCGATGAACGGTTTCCTCATGAGTGTGCTCGGCAAGGCCGTCATGGCCGTTGTCGAGGCGATCGTCGTGCGCCTGGCACTGGACCTCTGGGCGACATACACGCGCTCGCGCGGCACGGCGGTCGTGCCCCAGGCGGCGTGACGCGTCGGCGCCGGACCCTTGAGGCGCCGACGCTTGTCGTTGTCCGACTAGCCTTGACGCTCCGTGGCCTCACCCCTTCTCCTGCCGCGCAGGACTGCGGTGGCGCCTCCGATGGCCAGGGCCACGGGCCATTCGAGGGCGCCCGCCACCGCGAGCGCGCCCAGGCCGCCGTAGAAGACGAGATCCCTGGTCGGCACCTTTGAGGTCATGGCCTGTGTGTTGGCCACCACATCCCCCGGTGTGAGGTAGGGGATGCGGACCGGCGCGTGCACATCCAGACGGTGCATGTGCAGTTTCCCGTCCGTGGCGGTGGTCTGCTGTGCCGTCGGCTCGGCGCTCGGACGGGCGCGGGTCGCCGTCGTCTTCCTTGTGGTGGCTGGCATAGCCACCTCCTCGATGGATCCGAGTACGGTTTCGCACCTCCATTGTGGCGCGTTTGCGCCATGTCGACAGCTCTGGCCGGGTGTGCGTGGGCCGCGGGACGCACAGCGCGGGGAGGTCAGCGCTCCGCGACGCGGGCCAGGGCGAGCGTGATGTTGTCGGGGCCGCCGGCGGCGATGGCCGCCTTCCACAGTTCGAAGGCGGCCCGGCCGTCGTCGTACTCCCCCAGCAGATCGTCGAGGACGTCGTTCGGCACGGCGTCGGTCAGGCCGTCGGTGCAGATCAGATATCGGTCGCCGGGGGCCAGCGGGACGGTCGTCACATGCGGGGTGATGCTCTGGTACGTCGGGGCGCCGCCGAGGGCCTGGGTCACGACGGGGGTCGTGCGCTGCCCCGGCGCGAGGGGCGGGTTGTCGTCCACGCTGACCTGGAGCAGTCCGTCCTGGGGCGCGGCGTACACCCGGCTGTCACCCACGTTGAAGGCCAGGAGCGAGTGGGGCAGCAGCACGGCGCCGGCCACGGTCGTGCCCATCGTGGCCGGTCCGCCGCCGTCGCCGCCCGCGGACCCGTACACCTCGCGGTTACAGGTGTGCAGCACCTCGCGGACCCGGTCCTCGTCGTCCAGGGCGGGCCCGGTCGACGCGAGGTGGCGGACGACCAGGCCGCTGGCCACCTCGCCGCCGGGCTGGCCGCCGAGCCCGTCCGCGACGGCGACGACGAGCGGCGTACCGAGCGGGAAGACCAGGGTCTGCGGGGTCTCGGTGACACCGGCGCACAGGGTCCACGGCCCGACGGCCAGACTGTCCTCGTTCCGGTCGCGGACCAGACCCGGATGGCTCAGCGCACTCACAGCGACGTACGTCATCGGACGCCACCGCCTTCCCGTACCGGACCGATGGGTGTGCGACTCGTGACCGCCTGGTCGAGACCATTGTCAAGTGGCCCGCGCGGCGGTGCATCTCGGCCGCGACGGGTGTTCTCGCCCGCGACCGGAACCCTGGATTGCCGCGCCGTCATGGGTGACGCTAAATTTGGTGTCATGACTGCCATCACCCTGCGGATTCCCGACGCGATGGACAAGCCGCTGCGCGACGCCGCGGCCGGAGCCCCGTCGCTCAACGACTACATCCTGCGAGCCGTGCGCCGGCAGATGACGCTCGACGCCGCACGCAAGCTGGCCACCGTCGAGCCCCTGGACCTGGCGGGCGAGGGCGACGCCCTGTGACCATCCGCAAGGGCGACGTCTGGGACGTCGACACCGGCAAGGGGGACCGCACCGTCCTCGTCGTCAGCCTCGACGGACTGGCCGAGGCATACGGCGCTGCCGTCGTGCTGGTGCTGCACGCGCCCGCGCAGCACCCCGACACGGCGATGAGCGTGCACCTGAGCACCCCGGTCGACGCCTCCGCCGTCGCCGTGAACCTCCTCCAGCTGTCCGTCTCCCGCTTCGAGACGGGCACGTATCACGGCACCATCGGCCCGGAGCAGCAGGAGCAGGTCGACAACGCCCTGCGCGCCGTGCTGGACCTGTGACCCCTGCCGGGCGGTGCGGTCGGGTGCCGGTGGGTGGCCGTCGAGCCGGCCGGCGGACCGCACCGCCCGGGCCCCGGGGGCGCTCACACGGTCAGGGGCGCGGGGGTGTCACGGCCGGTGCGGGCTGCCGGCTGCGGGCGGAGCCTGCCCAGGACGCGACGGGGCGGGGACGCGGCCGTTCGGCGCGATGGTCAGGGCGTCGAACTCGGAGGTCGTGTACGAGTCGAGCGCGAGACCGACCTGGCCGTGGTCGTAGGTGCCGTCGGTGACCCGGGCGACCGTGACGCCGTCGATGCCCGCCGTGACCGTCTCTCCCGAGAAGCCGAGCGACAGCCGGTGCCAGGTGTCCGCACCGGGGGAGGGCAGGGTGCCGTCGGCCAGCACACGGGTGGTCTTGTCGGGTGCGATGACTTCGAGTGACCATGCGCCGGAGTCCGACAGCTTCACGTAGTAGCCCTCCCACACGCTGACACGGTCAGGTCCGGACGAGTTGAGCTGGTTCACCACCCGGCCGAGCAGCGACGCCGTGCCGGTGTGCCGGATCAGCGCCTTCGCCGAGACGGTGTAGTCGGTCCACCGGCTGTCCCCGGCCAGGGTGAGCGGGCTCGGCACCCTCGCCCAGTGGATCGGCCGCGTCGTGACGGCCTGCCGCAGGCACCCGCCGGCGCCGCGGCTGCCGGCGGCGGCCCCGGGCGCGGCGGAACAGGGCGCGACCTGGAAGGCGCCTTCCATGTCGGAGAGATAGCGGGGTGTGGCGCCGGTCCGGTAGGTGTCGAAGCCGTCGCGGTAGGGCAATGCCTGCGTCCCTGGGGCGGGTGCCCGCTCGACGGCCCTGCCCTTGCCGCCGGGCAGCGTGGTCAGCGTGGTGACGGTGCCCGGCTCCAAGGTGACGCGGTGACCGCCGGCCCTGTCCGCAGCCACCTCGGCGCCGCGCACGAACCAGTCGGCGGGGTCGGTGGACTCCAGGGTGGTCGACCAGCGGTGCAGTACGCCGCGCGGCAGACCTCCGGTGGGCGTGACGCCGACGGTCTGCGGGGCCGTCGCGCCGGTGGTCTCGAACACCGTCGTGTAGGCCGGTCGCGGTCCCGGGGAGCGCAGCGTCACATAGGTGCCGCCCCCGTCGAGATACCCGCTGGCCGCATCGACATAGCGCCAGCCGGGCCGGGTGAACTGCGCGGTCTGGGCGATGGTCCAGAGCGTGGGGCCCAGTTCGTAGTGGCCGCTCCACGGCTCGTCGGCGCGCAGCAGACCGCTGCCCTGCATCTGCACGGTCGGGTACCAGGCGTACGCGGCGGGCCAGTTGATGAAGGCCGTGATACGGGAGTCGACGTACTCGTGGTTCATCTCGGCGGCGAGCCGGGTGGCGCCGGTGAGGTAGTTGTTCCATCCCGATTCGCTGGCGAACAGCGGCTTGTCCAGGGCGAGGGCGTCCTTGGAACTGGAGCAGTGGAGGACGGAGCACGGGTAGTGGATGCCGACGACGTCGGTCGCCGCGTCGAAGGCGGGGTCGTTCTTCATGTCGGTGGCGACCTGCCAGCCGGCGTTGTCGGCGGCCACCACCTTGACGTCGCCGTGACCGCCGCGGACGAGGGCGTCCTTCAGCTTTCCGTACCAGGCGGCGTCCCAGCCCTTCTCGTTCCAGCCGCCGAGGTAGTCGATGTGCAGGCGGTGCTGCCGGGCGCAGCCGAGCCACCGCATCAGGTAGTCGATGTTGTCCGTGGACCAGAAGCCGCCGTCGAACCAGCCCGGCGCGCCCCATTGAAGGCCGTAGAACCTGATCTGCGGATTGCGTTTCCTGGCCTGCTCCATCAGCCACCACTCGTAGCCCCGGTCGCAGTCGACCCGGGTCGGGGTGCGCATGTGGCTCGGTTCGGCGCCGTTGCTTGAGTTGGTGTCCGAGCCGATCTCCACCTTCAGGATCTGCAGCGAGGCGCCGTAGCCGGGTGTGAAGAGGTAGTCGAGGATCTGGCCGCGCTGCGGCTCGGGGTAGTCGACGAGCAGCCGTGAGGTGCCGCCGCCACCGCTGATGGCGCCGACCCCGTCGAACGTACGGCCGGTGCCGGCGCCGTCCACGGTGATGTGCTGGACGGCCGGCACGTCGGCGTCGGCGTGTGCCGAGGACGGGGCGACGAGGGCCAGGCAGCACACCAGCAGGGCGCACACGGCCCGGCCTGCGCGTCCGGGGAGCAGTCGTCGGCCGACCGGCCGCCTTCCGGTTGTGGGCATGGGATTCCCCTCATGTCGCGGACGGTCGTTCACAGGTCGACATGGCTGCGGCCGGCGGGCACCTTCCGCACCCGGGGACGGCCGCCCGGCACACACACCTCGACGCGCGCCGGCCCGTCGGCGTTCACGTCGAAGGAGGCCCGTGAGCCGCGGAGCACGAAGTCGCGGACGGCCACGCGGGCGCCGGTCGCCCGGAACAGCGTCCGGCCGTCCCGGACCAGCGTGGTCCGGTCCGGTCCCGCGGAGACGGCGTAGGTGTGGCCGCGCAGCCGCACGTTGGCGACGGTGTTGGTGCCCGGCAGGGAGAGCGTGCCGAACATGAGGGCCGCGGGGTCGCCGTCCCAGGGGTTGTCCGAGATCAGCTCGTGCAGGCCCTGCACCGCCATCGCGTTGGACCAGGAGTAGGTGCGCCAGGCGGTGTCGACGGCGGAACCCATGACCGACTGGCCGGGTTCGGGATCGAAGGACTCCGGGAACCAGCCCTCCTTGTCCCAGGCTTCCAGATACATCGCGGTGCTCCGGGCGGCGAACCGGCCCGCGGCGTCGTCGAAGCCGTACCGCTTGACGCCGTCGTACACGGTCGCGTTCATGGGCGGCCACACGGCACCCTTCCACTGCTCGGGGGCGGAGCCGTCGCCGTAGCGGGAGAAGAAGCGGAAGTGTTCCGAGCCGGGGTGGACCGGGCCGCCCGAGCAGTAGGCGGGGTCGTTGCGCGCGACGCTCGGGACGACGTACTCGCCCCAGAACTCGTGTGGGTCGAGCAGGTGTTCCTCGACCAGGACGCGTGCGCGTTCCGGCGTGGCGAGGCCCGCGAACAACGGGTAGAAGACGGTCGGTGTGACCACCTCGTTCCAGGTGCCGTCGAGGTAGCGGCTCAGATACAGGCCCTTTTGGGGGTGCCACAGCCGGTCGTTGAGCAGGTGCCGGATGCTCGCGTGCCGTGCCGCGAACCGGGCGGCGTCCCGCGGTCTGCCGAGCACCCGGGCCATCTTCGCCAGGGTCTCGGCGAGCAGCGCGTAGTAGGAGTTCAGCGCCACGTCGGTGAGGTCGGTGTTGTCCCGGGTGTCACCGCTGCCGCCTCGCTTGGGGACCCGGTGGTAGGCGGCGTACACGGGGCTGTCGTCGAGCCCGAGGTGGTTGCCCCGGCCGCCGACGCGGTCTCCGAAGTAGGGGCTCTCCAGCAGCCCGTCGCCGTCGGTGTCCCACTCCGGCAGCAGGTCGTGGAAGGTGACCAGGGTGGGGTACGCCTGCTCAAGCAGCGAGCGTTCGCCCAGCTTGGTGTACAGCCGCCACACGGCGTACGCGTGCATCGGCCCGGAGTTCTGCTGGTCGTAGCGCGGGCCGCGCAGCGGAACCTGGTGGGGCGGCGCCGGTGCCTCGAAGACGCCGGTCTCGTGCTGGACGGCGAGGGGGCGGCTGACGAGGGCCGCGTTCACGGCGTCGAAGGCCGAGTCCCAGCCGGTGAACAGGCCGCCTCCGCCGCCCCAGCCCCACAGGACGAAGGTGCGCCCGTGCTCCTTGTCGTAGTTCGTGTTGAGGGACAGCGCGTCACGCACCGCGTCCGCGGACCGCCCCACCGGCCCCGAACCGGTGAGGTGGCCGGCGCCGACCCGCGCCTCGCGGGCGGCGAGCAGCCGCTCCACCTCGTGCGCCTTCGGCGCGTCCGCCGCCTGCGGCCGGTCACCGACGCGGGCGGCGAACGTGAGCGTTCGGCCCTTGCCGAGCCGGTACTTGAGCGCGGCGACCGCGGTGCCCGCAGCGCCGCTGCCGCCGGTCATGGCCGCCGTCATGTCGGCGACCGAGGCGTAACAGCCGGCGTTGTCGGCGGGTTGTGCGGGCACGAGCCGGATGTGACCGGTGCGCTGCTCGTCCAGCAGTCCAGGTCCGCTGCCCGTCACGCTTCGGCCGTCCAGCGCGAAGGCGGCCTTCTCGCCCCAGGGCGTGCCGAGTTCGAGGACGACGGTGGTGTCGTCGTCGAGCGCGGTGACGGCTCCGACCAGGCCGCTGCCGTCGTCGGTGCGCGCGTACCGGACGCGCAGGGTGCGTTTCTCGCTCTGTGTCTGCGCGTACTTCTGCTCCAGTCGCGCACGTTTCGCCGTGGCGTCGGCCACCTCGCTCGCAGACCACTCGTCCGGGTGCGCGATGACCTCGCGCAGCGCCTCCAGGTGGGCCGGCATGACCGTGCGGTCGTCGGAGCTGACCGTGACCTCCTTGTAGGCGCCGTCGGGCGTCATGGGGCCTATGCGCCACAGGTAGTTGGTCATCTTCTCCCGGATCAGTGCGCCCTGCGCGGTGAGCAGCGCGACGCGCAGCGCGAACCGGCTCTCGCCCTCCCCGACGAACAATGCGCCGGTCCACTCCTGGTCCTTGATGCCCGGCATGGCGAACGGCCGCTTGAGCGTGGGATGGACGAGGGCGCCCTCGGTCCCGGGTCCTGCGGTGGTTCCCGGTGCGGGTTCGGGGGCGGGCGGGGCGGCCTGTGCCGCGCCCGGGTTCGCCGTGAGGGCGAAGGCCGAACCGGCGATCCCGGCGGCGCCGACCGTGCGCAGGAAGTGGCGTCTGGGCAGCTGAGGTTGCGTCATGTGGCCTGACCTTTCGGTACGGAGCGGGTGCGGGGCGTACTCCGGGCGGCGGCGGGAGGGCGGTTCCTCGGCGGCGCCGCGGGCGGTGTGCATCACTCCCTTAGTTCGATATAGCGAACGTCAATCGGTATATCGGCCATAGATCCACGCAGGAGTATGGAGGACGAGGCTCGGCTGTCAAGGCCGTCGGCACAGAAATGATCGCCGCACGAGCGCGGCTGCCCGCTGCTGACCGGCACAGCCGAACGCGCCCCCGGCACGCGGGCGTTGGGCAATCATGAGCCAGACCTGGAGGCTCACGCGGAGCGCGGCGGTCGCGGCGTACGCGGTCGCCGGCACGGCGGCCGGCGCGAGGACGGTCGGCAGCCGGGTGACCACGAGCCCGGAGCCGATGCTCGCCGGGCCGGCCCTTGACGGCGCGCGGGGTTGTGGATCCGTACAGCTTTGGGCGTGCTGCCGGGAGGCGCGGCGTGGCGGTCGCGGGTCCACGGTGATCGAATTTGCGTTCGATATCATGGGGTGTGGGAGGTGGACGCGATGGCAGATGAGGCGCCTGCGTGCCACGAGCCGACGGTGATGCATGTGCGCTGCCCGGACCGGCTGCCGCAGGAGACGTACCGGCGGGTCCTGGAGCTGCTCGCGGACCTCTCGCCCGTGGTGCAGGCGCTGCCCCCGGCCGCGGCCCTCGTGGAACTCAAGGGGGCGCTGCGCCACCACGAAGCCGAAGCACGGCGGCTCGGGGAGATGCTGCGCGTGCGCGCCATCGCTCGTCTGGGCCTCGACGTCCGCGTCGGCATCGGCCCGTCCATCACGGTCGCCGCCACCGCGTCCGGACAGATCACCGGACCCGGCGGCGTGCTCGCCGTTCCTCCCGACGAGGCCACCACCTGGCTGGCCCCGCTGCCGGTGGAGGCCCTGTACGGCATCGGCGGGCGCGAGGCGTCCGCGCTCCGCGACTACGGCATCCACAGCGTCGGTTCGCTGGCCGCGCTCCCGCCCGCCACCGTGCAGCGCCTGCTCGGCGGCCGTGCCGGACGGCTCGCCGTGGACCGGGCCCGCGGCATCGACCCCCGCCCCGTCGTCCCGCGCGCCCTGCCCACCAGCGCGAGCGCCCGGCACACCTTCGACCGGCACACTCTCGACGGCGCCGTCGTCCGCGCGGCCCTGCTCGAACTGGTCGTCCAGCTCGGGCTGTTGCTGCGCGGCCGTGGCCAGGCCGCGCGCGCCCTGACCCTCACCCTGCGCTTCGCCGACGACACCCGTTGGCGCAAGACCCGTCGCCTGCCCGAGCCCTCGGCGCACGAAGAGGACCTGCGGGGGACCGCCTACCAGCTGATGGACGCCGCCGGTCTGCAACGCGGACGGCTGACCGGGCTCGGCCTCACAGCGGGGGACCTCATCGACGCCGATCAGGTCGCCGAGCAGATCAGCCTGGACGACGCCAGGGAGGCACGTCTGGCCGCCGAGGCCGCCATGGACCGCATCCGCGCGAAGTTCGGCCCGGCCGCCGTCGGGCCGGCCACCGTCTTCCGACACGTATCCTGACGTGCCGCGCTGCCCGGTCGCGTCGCCCACCCGAGGCAGCGGCCGGGCCGGTGCCGTACCGCTCCGTCACCCTCGACGCTGCACACCCCACAACCCCGGCCTGACCGGTGAGCTGGGCACGCCCGGGTGCGTCACGGCGTGTCAGCGCTGGTAGAGCGCCACGATGGTGCCGCTGGCCAGTTGTTGCGCGTCGAGTGCGGTGTGGGCTTCCTCGGCGGTGGCGCGGTCGGGGAGCGAGACCGGTGCGGGGAGGGCGTAGAGCCGGAAGAAGTACCGGTGGGCGTCGTCGCCGACCGGGGGCTGCGGGCCGCCCCAGCCGCGCTCCCCGAAGCCGTTGCGGTGCGGCTGACCGCCCTGGGGCGTCTCGCCGGCGTCCAGGCCCCCGACGCGCGGGTCGATGCCGGTGACGAGCCAGTGCACGAAGGTCCCGGACGGTGCGTCCGGGTCCTCGCACAACAGGGCCAGCTCCGCCGTGTCCTCCGGTACTCCGGACCAGGTCAGGGGCGGTGAGACATGGTCCGCGTCGTGGGCGTGACGGCGCGGGATCATGGTGTGGTCGCTGAAGGCTGCGCTGCGAAGTTCGATACCGGCCATACGACACGGAGTACCCCGCACGGGCGGGGTCATACGGCCGGACCGTACCGGCACGACCACGGAACTCCGGGGCGTCCGGCCGGCACAGGTGTCAGCCGGCCCAGTCCAGCAGACGCTCGCCCGCCTCGGGCTCGCGCAGCCGGGTCAGTGACTGCTTCTCCAGCTGGCGCACGCGTTCCCGGGTCAGTCCCACCCGGTCGGCCACCTGTTGCAGGGTCCGCGGATGCCCGTCGTGCAGCCCGTACCGCAGGCTGAGGATCATGGCTTCGCGGGGTGCCAGCGCGCCCAGGGCGTCCCTGAGGTCCTCGGCGAGCGCCCGGTACTCGGCGACCTGGGGAGCCTGGAGCACGTCGGTGGCGGGGATGAGGTCGCCGACCACGGTCTCCCCGGTGTCGTCCACGGGTGTGTCCAGGCTGAGCGTCTGCCGCCCGACCCGCCGCAGCCAGGCGACCCGCTCCTCCTTGAACCCGCTCTCCCGGGCGACCTCGTCGACCGTCGGCTGGTGATCCAGGCGCAACTGGAGCTGCCGTTCGACCTTGGCGAGCTTGTGCAACTCCTCCACGACATGCATCGGCAGCCGTACCGTACGGGCGTGCTGGGCCACGCCCCGTTCGATCGCCTGCCGGATCCACCAGGTGGCGTACGTGGAGAACTTGAAGCCCTTGGTGTGGTCGAACTTCTCCACGGCCCGTATCAGCCCGAGGTTGCCCTCCTGGATCACGTCGAGCAGGGGCACACCCCGGTGGGCGTGCCGTTTGGCGATCGACACCACGAGCCGCAGGTTGGCCCGGATCATGTGGTCCTTGGCGTGCTGCCCCTCCCGTACGGCGGCCTCCATCTGGCGGCGCCGGTGCGGCGCCAGGGCGCCGTGCTCGCCGCTCTCGGTGCGCGCCAGTTCTTCGGCGGCCCGCACACCGGCGTCGATGCGCTGGGCCAGCCGCACCTCGTCCGCCGCGTCGAGCAGCGGGGTGGCGGCGATCTGGGCCAGGTACTGGCCGAGCAGATCGGGCTCGTCGCCGCTCTCCGGGGCCCGGCCGCGCGGGCGTGCGGACCAGGCTGCGGCGCGACGGCGCTCCCGGGGGTCCGCCGCGGTGGATCGTGCCGGGGCAGGCATCGTTCCGGCCTCCGACTCCTGTCGCTTCGACTCCGTGCCCCCAGCGGGGCACCGCTTCCAGGGGATGCCGCTCCCGAAGGAGCGTCCCGGACAGGGCGGGTACCCGGCCGGAGCGTCAGCACACGCGCACGCTGCGCGCGCGGAGGGCCGCCGCGGGGCACGGCCACGCAGGGAGTCGCCGCACGCCGTGCCGGCCCATCTGCGCGAGCACGATCCCGACCGGGTCGGGCACGCCCTGGAGACGTTCCGCTGCTTCGAGCCGTATGCGCGGGATCCGCTGATGCCGTGCGCGAGGGCCGTTTCCCGTTCCGCCGGGCGGGCACCCGGAGCGAAACCGCGCGCCGGCGCCTTCCTGGTGACGTCGCGGAGCGGCGGCGGGCGCGCGGGGGACACAAGCCCGGCCGGACCAGCAGCAGGAGGGCACCGTGAAGCTGGAGGAATTTCTGGCTCAGGTCCGTGATCGCGGAGAGTACGGCAGCCGGAAGGAGGCGGAGCAGGTCAGCACCGCGGTGCTGCATGTGCTCGCGACCCGGATCACCCCCGAGGAGGCCGACGACCTGGCGGCTCAGCTTCCCGCTCCCCTGGACGACGTGCTGCACCGGGAACGGCGGGCGCCCGCGTCTCTCGGCCTTGAGGAGTTCTTGCGGCGCGTGGCCCAGCACACGGGCGCCCGGCCACGGACCGCGGAGTGGGACGCCAGCGCCGTGCTGTCCACCGTCGCCGACGCGGTCTCCGGCGGGCAGGTCAACCATCTGCTGTCGCAGCTGCCGACCAGCTACGCGGAACTGTTCGGCAGGCCGGGACTGAGCTGACCTAGACGGGGGTCTCGTCCAGGAGATGCGCGTCGTTGTTGCGGGTGTTGTTCACGGCCGGGGAGACGGGGCGTGCGTCGAGGTCGCCGTCCGCGGGCCGGGTGAGCAGGGCTCGCAGCTCCGCCGGGTCGTCGTGGCGGGGATCGAGCCAGGCGGCGTAGTGGTCCGGGGCGAGGGCGAGCGGCATGCGCGGGTGGACCCGCCCGGCCGCGTCGGTGGCCTCGGTGGTGATGATGGTGCAGGTCATCAGCCAGGCGCCCGGGTCGTCGGCGTTCTCGATCCGCGGATCGCGCCAGTACGCGTACAGGCCGGCCAGCGCCATCACCTGGCCGTCGGCGGGGTGGATGAAGTACGGCTGCTTGCGGGTCCGGCCGGTGCCGGCGTCCGTGGTCGTGGTCCACTCGTAGAAGCCGTCCGCCGGGAGCAGGCACCGGTGCCGGAAGAAGGCACGGCGGTAGGCGGGCCTGGCGTGCACCGTCTCGACCCGCGCGTTGATCATCCGGGAGCCGATCTTCGGGTCCTCGGCCCACGACGGCACCAGACCCCAGCGCAGCGGCCGCAGTTGCCTGCGCGGCACCGGGCCGGCACCGCCCTGGCGAGGGGCGCCCTGGCGAGGGGCGCGTTCCAGGACGGCGTAGACGTCGTCGGTGGGGGCGATGTTCCAGCTCGGTGCCAGTGTCTCGTCGGGGCGCCAGTCGGTGACGCCGAAGAGGCGGACCAGGTCCTGCGGACTGCGGGTGGAGACATAGCGGCCGCACATACCGCCACTGTGCCACGGCGACCGCGGGCCGCGGCGGGGATCATGCCCGTACCCGTCGCACGGCGGTCACCCGGCCGGCCCGCCCGATTCGACGGCCCGGCGAGCTGACATCAGCCTGGGCTTGGGTGCCGTTTCCAGGCGTCGGTCCCACCGCATCTCCCCGGACCTGGACCGGCACTCCATGCCGAGTGTGCCCCTCGCAGATCGCAGCGCCTGGTGAGGGGCACACTCATTCCCCCGCACGGTCCGCCACCCTGGTGGGCCGCCGGCCGCGGCGAGGCCACCGCTGCCGGCATCGCCCGCGTCCCGGCGGCGCCCGGGAAGCCCACCCGCGCCTCCGATGCCCCCCGGTACACCATCGTCCCGGCAGACCCGGGGAACCCACCGCGAGAACTCCATGGACGCCACCCTTGCGTCAAACGTTTGACGTTCTTACTGTCGGGGTCGCTCGACTGGCCGACCGGCGGGAGGTGGATGGCACATGGTGACGATGCGGGACATCGCCACGCGCTGTGGTGTCTCCATCTCGGCCGTCTCCCTCGTGCTCAACGACCAGCACGAAGGACGCGTGAGCGTCAGAACAGCCGAACGCATCCGGCGGGCGACCGAAGAACTCGGGTATCTGCCCAACCTGGCCGCGAGGGGACTGCGGACGCGGCAGACCCACACCCTTGGCCTGCTGTCCGACGGTGTCGCGAGCGTTCCCTTCTCGGGGCAGATGCTGGCCGGCGCGCAGTCCAAGGCGTGGCAGGAGGGATACGTCCTCCTCCTCGTCGACATGGCCGGCAATCCGGACATGGAAGGTCCGGCGGTGCGGTCCCTGCTGCAACGCAGCGTCGAGGGGCTGATCGTGGCCGTCGACTACCACCGTGAGGTCGATCTGCCGTCGCTTCCCCGGCCCGTGCCCCAGGTGATCCTGGGCGGCCGGCCGCGCGGCGGACACGCCGACTGGGTCGTGCCCGACGAGCGGGCCGGCGCGCGGGCGGCGACCCTGCATCTCATCGAGGCGGGGCACCGGCGGATCGCCTTCTGCAACCTCATCGCACCGGCTTTCGCCATCGCCGAGTCGCTGCGCCGCGAGGGCTATGAGAAGGCACTGGCGGAGGCCGGTCTCGGCCTCGACGAGTCGCTTGTCGTGGAGGCACCCGAACCCAACGCGTCCGCCGCGCGGGAACCCGCTCGCCGGCTCCTCGCCCGCAGTGACCGGCCCACGGCGGTGTTCTGTTTCTCCGACCGGCTCGCGCTCGGCTTCTACCAGGCGGCGGCCGAACTCGGGCTCCACATCCCGGGGGACCTGTCCGTCGTCGGCTTCGACAACCAGCAGAACTTCGCCGAGAACCTGTTCCCGGGGCTGACGACCGTGCAACTCCCGCACTACGAGATGGGTGTCCGCGCGGCGGAGACGGCGATCGCCCGGCTGCGGGGAGAAGAGGAAGCGGGCCGGACCGGCCACCTCGTCCCCTGCCCCTTGGTCGTCCGGGACTCGGTCGCGGCCCCCTGCGCCCGGCCGCCCAAGAAGTTAACGGCACGCCGGGCAGCCCGCGCGGTCTGACCCCGCCCGGCCCCCGACGGCGCCCACACCACCATCCCACCGGGTGCTCCGGCGGGCCGAGCCTGCCCGGACGACGGCAGCCCCACATCAGCACCCCCGTTCAATGACGAGTCGAGAGGGAGCTTCGACATGAGAGCTCGACCCACTCCGCGGCGCTGCCTCAGCGTCTGTCTGTCCACCACGATCGCCCTGGCCGTCGCCGCCTGCTCGGGCGGCACCAGCGAGAAGTCCGACGGGACGTTCACGATCCTGCAGTACGAGGACCAGACCTCGGCGCAGGCCCAGGGCTGGCAGAAGGCGGTGGCGATCTTCAAGAAGCGGCACCCCGGCGTGACGGTGAAGTTCCAGACGACGAGTTTCGACGCGATGCGCCAGAACGCGAAGATCACGCTGTCCGGAAACAACGTCCCCGACGTGGTCGAGTTCAACAAGGGCAACGCGGACGGCGGTCAGCTCGCCGGCCAGGGCCTGCTGCAGCCGTTGACGGACGAGGCGAAGGCACGGGGCTGGGACAAGAAGGTGACGGGCGCGATGGCCGCGTTCGCCCAGTACGACCAGAACGGGCTCGCCGGGTCCGGCGACTGGTACGGCGTCCCGAACGTCGGCGAATACGTGACCTTCTACTACAACAAGAAGATGTTCGCGGACGCCGGCATCAGCAAGCCGCCGACGACCCTGGCCGAGCTTGAGGCCGACATGGACAAGCTGAAGGCCGCGGGTCACCTGCCGATCTCCAGTTCCGCCAACACCAGCCAGGGCTTCAACCAGATGTGGCTGTGGTACTCGCTGGTGTCCGCCTCGGCGTCCCGGCAGCAGATCGACGACTTCATGTTCCTCAAGGGCGACGTGAACTTCCGCTCGGGCCCCTGGAAGGAGGGGACACGGACGTTCCAGGACTGGATCGACAAGGGATACGTCGGCGACAAACTCGGCGGCCTCTCCTACGAGCAGGCCATCGTCAACTTCCTGCGCGGCGACGCCGCGATGCTCCTGTGGAACCAGAGCCAGTTCTCCCGTATCCGCAAGGACGCGGACTTCTCGTGGGGGTACTTCACGCTGCCGGGCGCCGAGCAGGTCATGGGCTCCTCGGGACATCTGTGGGGGGTGCCGGCGAAATCCAACGACAAGGACCTCGCCTACGACTGGATCGACATCACGCTGAGCGCGCAGGTCCAGAACGACATCGGCAACCAGGGCGGTCTGCCGCTGGCGGGTGACGCCCAGGCCATCAAGGACCCGGTGACCCGCCGGTACACGGAGCAGTTCGACGACCTGGTCAAGCGGAACGCCATGTCCTTCTACCCCGACTACCCGGTGCCCGGCTTCCTCGACTTCATGCAGAACCACATGCAGGCCATGTCCAACAAGAGCGAGACCGCGGACGCCTACCTGACGGCGCTGCAAAAGTTCTACGACGACGGCAAGAAGACCGCCACCGAGCAGTAGACGCCGGGCGTGCCGGGACCGGCAGCGTGACCTCGGCACGTCCCCCGCAGAAGAGAGACACCCCATGTCAGCACTGGTCCCCGACCGGCGTCTGCCCAGGAGACGGCGCAGCAGATCCGGCTCGTACTGGCTCTATCTGGTGCCCATCGCCGCCGGCTTCGCCGTCGTCGTCGCCGCGCCGTTCGTGATGAACATCGTCCTCAGCCTCTACCAGTGGAAGGGAGGCATGGCGCCGAAGCACTGGTACGGCTTCGGCAACTACCTGGACCTGATGCACGACGCGGACTTCTGGCACTCGTTCCGGAACTCGCTGTTCATGATCGTCGCCATCGTCGTGGTCCCGACCCTGATCGGCGTCGTCCTCGCGGCGGTGCTCTTCGACTACATCGGCAAGACCTTCGGCGCCCGGGCCGCGAGCTTCCTGCGCGCGACGTACTACCTGCCGCAGATCCTGCCGATCGCGGTCGCCGGCTTCATCTGGAGCACCATCCTCGACCCGCGACAGGGCTCGATCAACACCTATCTCCGCTCGATCGGCATCACCTCCGGACCCGACTGGCTCGGTGATCCCCATCTGGCGCTGTACTCCGTGATGCTCATGCTCGTCTGGCTCCAGATCGGCTACCCCGTGGTGGTGTTCATGGCCGCGTTGCAGCGGGTGGACCCCGAACTCTACGAGGCGGCCGAACTGGACGGAGCCGGCTGGCTGCGGCGGTTCCGCGCGATCACGGTGCCGCAGATCCGGCCCGAGGTGTTCTTCGTGGTGCTCACCGCGACCGTGGGCGCGCTGAAGGTGTTCGCCCCCATCCTCATCCTCACCGGAGGCGGCCCGGAGAACTCGACGGTGGTGCCGTCCTATTACGCGTACCGCGCCTTCTTCGAACTGTCCCGCGTCGGCTACGGCGCCGCGATCGCCACCTTCATGTCGCTGGTCATCTTCCTCATCGCCGCCCTGCTCATCGTGTGGCAGCGCCGCTCCGAACGCCAGGAGGGCTGACATGAAGGCCCAGACCCCACCGGCACCCGCGGCCGTTGAGACCCGGCCCCGGCCCGACGCCCGCCCCGCCGAACGAGGCCGGCGAGGGCGCCACCCCCTGCGCTGGCTCGTGCTGCTGATGACCGTGGCCGTTGCCGTGGTCATGCTCGCTCCGTTTCTGCTCCTGGTCCTCAACGCCTTCAAGACCAGCGCGGACTACTCGACGCACGGCCCGCTCTCCTGGCCGAGCACCTTCACACCGGACGCGTTTTCCCGCTATCTGTCGCTCGTCGACTTCCCGGTCGCGCTCGGCAACTCCGTGCTCATCTCGGGCTCCGTCGCCTTCCTGGGCGCCGCGCTGTCCCTGATCAGCGCCTACGCCATCGGCATCGGCAGGGTGCGGTGCAACGGCGTGATCCTCGTCCTGCTCCTGCTCGCCACGATGGTGCCGCAGGAGGCGCTGATCTACCCGCTGTTCTACGGCGCGGAAAGGGTGGGGCTGCTCAACAGCGTCTGGTCCGTGGTGATCGTGTTCACCGTGCTCCAGGCCGCGTTCGGCACCTATCTGCTCGCCAGCGTCATGACCACCCTGCCCAAGGAGCTCCTCGAAGCCGCCGTGATCGACGGCGCGTCGAGGTGGCAGATCCTGTGGCGGGTCGTCTTCCCCGTCCTGCGGCCGACGCTGTCCGTCCTCGTCGTGTTCTTCTTCATCTGGACGTGGAACGAGTTCTACCTTCCGCTCATCCTGCTCAACGACCCGTCGGCACAGACGGTACCGATCGCCCTGGCCACCCTCCGCGGCCAGCACTCGATCGACATCACCGTCCTCAACGCGGGGTCGCTGCTCTCCCTTCTGCCCACCCTCGTCTTCTTCCTGGTGTTCCAGCGGACCCTCAGCCGAGGTGTCACCGCCGGAGCCGTCAAGTGAGCGCGCGTACCCGGCCGTTCGCCGCCGTATCCGCGCACCAGCACCGTCCGAGGAGCATACGTGTTCACCCACTGGAGTGCCCTGAGCCCGAACAGGGGCGTTCGCAGCCGGTCCATCAACGCCGAGAACCGCACCGGTGCGGCCGGCGCCGCGGGCCGTGCGGCATCGGCGCTCGGCCCCGGCCGCAAGGGGGCGGCCTATCTGCCCCTGCCCGCCGGTGAGTCCCTGACCCTCGCGGAGATCGAAGGGCCCGGTGTCATCCGGCACATCTGGATCACCGTCGCCGACCGGACGGCCGACGGCGGCCCGTTCGTCCTCCGCGACCTCGTGCTGCGCGCCTACTGGGAGGGCTCCGAGGTGCCCGCCGTCGAAGTCCCCCTGGGCGACTTCTTCTGCAACGGGTTCGCCACCCGAGCCCTGGTGACGTCCGTTCCGATCGTCGTCGCTCCGACGGGCGGCATGAACGCGTACTTCCCGATGCCGTTCCGCAGCCACGCCCGACTCACCCTGGAGAGCCAGCACGGCGCCGACCTGCCCCACGTCTTCTACCAGGTGGACTACACCACGGGCGACGAGATCGGCGCGGACACCGGCTACTTCCACGCCCAGTGGCGCCGCTCCAACGGGTCCACACCGCTGGGCACGGACCATGTCGTGCTCGACGCGGTACGCGGCCGTGGCACCTACGTCGGCACGTACATCGCTCTGGCCTCACTGCACCGGTACTGGTGGGGCGAGGGCGAGGTGAAGTTCTTCGTGGACGACGACGAGGAACTGCCGACCCTGTGCAGCACCGGCCTTGAGGACTACGCCGGCGGGGCGTGGGCGTTCCAGGACGAGCTGCGCAACGACCCGGAACCCACGGTGCTCACCTTCAACGCCCCGTACTGCGGCTACCCCTACCACTCGGCGCGCGACACCACGAAGGCGTCGCCCTTCGCGACCCACATGCCGCCCATGCACGGCCTGTACCGCTGGCACCTGCCGGACCCGGTGTACTTCGAGGAGCGGCTGAAGGTGACGCTGCAACAGATCGGCGCCTGGGACCACGGCCTGTTCGAACGGCAGGACGATGTGAGCACCACCGCGTACTGGTACCAGGACGCACCGGAGGGCGCCCGTGCCGCCCTGCCGCCCGCTGCCGAGCGCCGGCCCCGCTGAGCAGGAGCACCGGCGGGCGCGCACACCCCGGACGAGGCCGTGGCACTGCGCCCGCGCGTGTCAATCCCGTTGCCGCGTCGGACGCGGAACCGGAAGATGTCAGCGCCGATCGCAGATGATCTACCGAGGACGTTGAGTGACTGAGAACGATGAGCAGCGCCAGACCCTGACGAACGCGCACGGCGTGCCCGTCCTGACCTACGAGCGCGGCGTCCGTGACGGGCACCCGTGGGCGGATATGGCCGAAGTGGTCGGGCCCGACCCCGTGGACATCATCGTCTCCGAGATGTCCGGTTGGGCGGTGTCGGGGTCCGTGGAACTCGGTGAGCAACTGCTGCGCCGTGGTGCCCGGGTGATGCGGCACGCCCATGAGATGCGAAGGGATCTGATCGCGACGCCGCCACCGGCCGACTGGTCATCTCGTCCCCTCGGCGAGGGGCTGCGCGCGGTTCCGTGCGACCGTGCCGCCGAGGCGGTCTTCCCGGCATGGCGGGCCGCCTTCCCGGCCGGCCACCCCGACCACCACCCGGGCAGCGACGAACAGGCGCTGAAGGAGCGTCTTGCCCCGCTGCTGGCGGGCTCTGTCCTCGGTCCGGTCCTCGGGTGCAGTGCCCTGGTGGTGGACGAGGCGGACCAGGTGGTCGCCGGCGCGATCGTCACCGACCGCGACGGCCGGCCCTGGGTGGCGGATGTGTTCCGCCGCCCCGGGACCCGTTACGCGGGAGTCGGCGCCGAACTGCTGCGTCGCGTACTCGGCGCCGCCGCGGCCGACGGGCTGAGCGACATCACCCTCGTCGTGAGCGACGGTAACCCGGCGCGCCGCGTGTACGAGAGACTCGGCTTCGAGCTGACCGCCACATCGCTGACCGTCGTGGTGCCGTAGGCCCCTACGGCGCACCGCCCTGCCCGCCGCCGGGATCCGCCCTGCCCCCGGCGGCCTCAGGAGGACGGGCCGGGTGCCCGCCGCACGGCCAGCAGGGCGACGTCGTCCTCGTTGTCCGGTGGGCGCGCCCGCGCCAGCAACCGGTCCATGAAGGACTCCAACGGACGGTGCGCCAAGGACGCCGCATGTCGGCGCAGACGGCTCAGCCCCTCGTCCAGGGTGCGGCCCGGGGACTCGATCAGGCCGTCGGTGTAGAGCAGCAGCGTCGACCCGGGCGGCAGCTCCGCCGTCGCGTCGGGGCGTGTCTCATCGGGTGCGACGCCCAGCAGGACCCCGTGTCCCTCGGTCAGATAGCGGGCCACTCCCTCGTGGGTGACCAGCAGCGGAGGCGGGTGGCCCGCGTTGGTCCAGGTCAGCTCGCACCGGCCGGCGTCGGTCTGTGTCATGCGGGCGAAGACCAGCGTCGCCATGGAGACCTCCGCGATGTCCGAGGTGGCCTGGTCGAGCCATTCCACGATCTTGCTGGGCGGCTTCGTCTGGGACAGGGCGTACGCGCGGAGCATGCTGCGCAACTGCGCCATGCCGGCCGCCGCGTCCAGATCATGACCGACGACATCGCCGATGGCGAGGGCGGTGGCGCCGTCCGCCAAGGCGAACGCGTCGTACCAGTCGCCGCCGACCTGGGAGGCGTCAGGCGCGGGCAGATAGCGGGCGGTCATGCCGTGGCCGGGACCGCGCGGCAGCTTCGGCAGCAGATGGCGCTGCATGGTCTCGGCGACCTTGCGCTGCCGCTGGTAGAGGCGGGCGTTCTCCAGGGCGAGGCTGGCGCGGCGGGCGATGTCCTCCAGCAGGGCGGTGTCGCTCGCGGTGAACCGTTCGGGCTGGTCGGCGCGGCCGAGGGTGAGCGCGCCCAGGACGTCGTGCAGGCTGCGCAGGGGGACCATGACCGCCGAGTGCATCCCGGTCGCCTCGAACAGACGCCGCTGCTCGACGGCGATGCCGGAGTCCGGCGGCCCCTGATAGTTCCTGGGACCGGCGAGGGAGGACGCGATGCCGCGCAGAGCGCGGGACAGGGGCATCGAGGACTCCTGCGGCACCGGCGGCATGGGCCCCTGCAGATCCTCCCGGAACACCAGGGTGTCGCCTCCCGCATGGGCGACCGCGAAGCGCCACACGTCGTTCTGCTCGTCGATCAGGTCGATGACGGCCCAGTCCCCGAGCCGGGGCACGACGAGGCCGATCAGGCGGCGCAACGCCTCGTCGATGTCCAGGGTCGAGGTGAGCAGGGTGGTCGTCTCGGCGAGCAGCGCGAGCCGTTCCAGTTCGGACAGCCGCCCGCTCGCCGGTGTCCGCCGGACCGGCCGCCCCGGGGGTCCCGCGGAGTGAAAGAGGACGAGCGTGGCCGACGGGCGAACCCCGATGTCACAGGGGGTGGCCAGCCATGCCACCGGCAGCACCGTGCCGTCGCCGCGCTCGAACCATGCGTCGGCACCCTGCTCCGTGCGCCCGACGAGCATGCTCTCGCGGATCCGGCACTGGGCCCTCGGTACGGGCTCCCCGCGGCTGGTGCGGTGCAGCAGGTCGTGCGCGTCCCGGCCGAGCAGGCCGGAGGCGGGGCGGGCCAGCAGTTCCTCGCCGCGCGCGTTGACGGCGACGATGGAGCCCTGCTCGTCCGCGAGGTAGGCACCCGCGCCCAGCGCGTCCAGGGCCCCGGCCACCGCCTCCCGAGCACCACCGAGGCCCACCATGACCCGCCTCCCGTCGCAGGAAGAACGACCTCCGCCTCCTCGGGGTTCCCCCAGGGCCGGCGGTGATGCCGTCACCGCACCCGTGTCCGGCACGACGGGCGCCGCCGGCTCCGCCCCGAGGCCACCGGCCGTGCGGAGCGCCGGGCCGTCCGCCGTGCGCACCGCCGGGCCGGCGTGTCACCGCCGCGGCGGCGGAACCGCCGTTTCAGCGCCGGCCGGCGGGAAACTCCGAGAGCCCGTGCCGAGTCGTTCACGGAAGAACGGAAGAGAGGCAGAGGCCACGTCATGCGATTCCGCAACCGCCGGGAAGCCGGCCAGGAGCTCGGCCTTCGGCTCATGGAGTGGGCGTCCGAGGGCGAGCTTCCGAATCCCCTCGTCCTCGCGCTGCCCCGAGGCGGTGTGCCGGTGGCCGCCGAGATCGCCCGGGCCCTCGGGGCACCGCTGGACGTGCTCGTCGCACGGAAGATCGGTCTTCCCGGCCGGTCGGAGACGGGCATCGGCGCGCTCGTGGGCGACGACCCGCCGCTGTTCGACCGGCGGGCACTTCAGATGCTGGGCCTCAGTGAGGACCGCCTCGTCGAGGACGTCGCCCGTGAACGCGGGGAACTGAAGCGCCGCGCCCTGCTCTACCGGGGCGGCAGGCCCGCGCCCGACGTCCAGGGCCGCACCGTCGTCCTCGTCGACGACGGACTGGCCACCGGCGCCACCGCACGCGCCGCCCTGCGCCACCTCCGCCGTCTGGAACCCGCCCGGCTGATCCTCGCCGTGCCGGTCTGCGCCGCCGAGACCGCCACCGAGATGCGCTCGGAAGCCGATGACGTCGTCTGTCTGCAGCGGCCCTGGGACTTCCGGGCGGTCGGCCTCTGGTACGACGACTTCGAGCAGGTGAGCGACGACCAGGTCATCCGGCTCCTGGACGAACTCAGGATCTCCACGCCCCACACGTGAACGCCCGCGTGTCAGCTCTACGACTCAGCTCTACGGCCACACGTGAACGCCCGCGTGTCCGCTCTCGCCCTCGGTGGCACGCCCAGGGCAGCAGCTCGCGGATGTCCGCGGGCAGCGCTCCGGTGCGAGGGCGGTGTCAAGCACCTCCGGCACAGCCAGGTCGAAGCGTTCCGCGGCGGACCTCGACGCCCCGGCGGTCGCCGGGTCCGTCACCTCCCCTGTGAGCGGCGCGCCCGGAGGTCTCCTGCCGGGCGGCGCTGGAACTGGGCCGGACGCGTGCTCAGGCACCGCCGAGCCGGATCGCCTTGATGAGCAGCAGCAGGGCGCTGAGGGCCAGATAGCCGCGCAGCGCCATCATGCCCAGCCGGGTGCCGGCGGACCAGCGCACCGGCTGCAGGAGGGCCAGGGGCGGCATGCGCCAGGCCAGCTTCTCGGCCTGCGACAGCACCGGCACCGGTCGCGCGGGTGTGCGCCGCCGGGCGGCCCGGAGCGCGACGGCGGCGGCGGTCAGGCCGGTGACCAGCGCGATCGCCAGCCAGACCGTGAGCCGGGTGACATTGATCTCCGGGAACAGCGTGGTCGCCATCAGCGTGCCGGAGAGCATCAGCAGGACGGCGATGATGACGGTGGCCAGCACGTTCAGCCAGCGCGGATTGACCCAGGGGCCGAGCACCTGGGTGTCGTTGCACAGCAGGAGCAGGAACACGCTCGCCGAGGGCAGCAGCAGTCCGGCCAGCGCCTGGACCGCCTCGGTGATCAGACCGAGCGGTGCGCCCGGGATGAGGACGATGGCCGCCGCGACCAGCACCAGCAGGCTGTAGGAGGAGTAGAACTGCTTGGCCTCGCCGAAGCTGCGGCGCAGGGAGTGACGCAGATTGAAGACGTCACCGAAGGCGTAGCTGGTGGCCAGGGTGACGGCGGCCGCGCCGATGATGCTGGCGTCCAGCAGGACGACGGCGAACAGCACGCCCAGCACGGGGGCGTGCTGACTGAGGGCGTCGGCCACGCCGGCGGCGTCGGTGTAGTGGCCCTGGGCGGCCGTGCCGCGGGCCGCGAAGTCGGCGACCATGATCAACGAGGCGGCGCCCGCGACGACCACGAGGGAGCCGATCACCGTGTCGGCACGCTCGTAGCCGATGAAGCGCGGGGTGATGCGCTTGTCGATGACGTTGGACTGCTGGAAGAACAGCTGCCAGGGCGCGACGGTGGTGCCGACCATCGCGATGATCAGAAGGACGGCCTCGCCGCCGGCGCCGCCCTGGATGCCGGGCACCACGAAGTCGTGCGCCGCCCGGCCCCACTGCGGCCCGGACATCAGGGTCAGGGGAACCAGCAGCAGGCTGGCACCGATGAAGGCGAACATCGCGCGCTCCCAGCGGCGGAACGAACCGCTGGCGGTCACGGCGATCAGGACGGCGGCGGCCACCGGGACGACGACGTACGGGGAGACACCGAGGTGCTGCGCGGCCAGCGAGACGCCGATGAACTCGGTGACGATGGTGAGGAAGTTGAGCAGGAACAGGTCGCCGACGCTGAACCAGCCCCAGAACCGCCCGAACCGCTCGGTGATCAGGCGTGCGTGGCCGACGCCGGTGACCGCGCCCAGCCGTACGACCATCTCCTGGTTGACGATCAGGACCGGAACGAGCAGGAGCAGCACCCACAGCAGCGAGTAGCCGTAGTTCTGGCCCGCCTGCGCGTAGGTGGCGATGCCGCCCGCGTCGTTGTCGCCGACCATCACGATGATGCCCGGGCCGACGATGGCCAGCAGGGTCAGCAGCCGGGCCTTGAGACCGGGGCGCCCGCCGGGGCGTTCGCGCGGGACACGGCCGAAGGCGCCCTGGATCTCGCCGAGGTGTGCCTCGTCGCGTACGGTGCCGGCCCGTGCCGCTCGGCTGGGTGGCGCGGCCGGACGGGCCGCCGGTGTCCGCGCGGGGGCTTCGGCGGCGCGCTTCGCGGGCGGTCCGGGCCGACGCCTTTCCCGCGGTGGCTCAGCAGGCCCGGGGACGGGCTCGTGCTCTGCCGGACGGCGGTCGGCCGGACGACGCTCGACGGGACGAGGCTCTGCCGGACGGCGCTCCGCGGGACGGGGCTCGGCCGGCTGGGGCTCTGCCGGACGGCGGTCCGCGGGGCGGGGCTCGGTCGGGCGGGGCTCCGCCGGACGGTACGCGGGCGGTTCGGCGGGGTGGTCGGTGCGGCTCGGCGGCGACTGGGGATGCTCGGGCCCGGGCCGGGCGGACGGCTCGGGGCGGCCGGTTCCGCCGGGGGGCCGTTCCTCCCCGCTCATGATCCGGACGGCATGTCGTGCGGCGCGTCCGTGGGACCGGGCTCCTCCAGGTGACGGGTCGCGTGCGCGGCGGGCTCGCGTCGCCGCCAGTCCTCCGGGATGACCTCCTCCAGGACGTCATCGACCGTGATCACGCCCAGGATGCGGTCCTCGTCGTCGACCACCGGGACGGTGAGCAGGTTGTAGTCGGTCATGAGCAGCGCCACGTCCTCGACATCGGTGTCCGGCCCGGCCCGGACCGGATCACGGTCGGCCACCTCGTCCAGCCGCGCGGCCGGATCGGCCTGCAGCAACTCGACCAGGGTGACCACGCCGAGCAGCCGCTCGCCTTCCCCGGCTTCCCCGACCAGATACACGCTGGTCAGCGCCTGGGGTTGCAGGGTGTGGGCGGCACCGGCCGAGCGCAGCGCCTGCGCGACGGTGCTGTCGCCCGTCATGGCGAGGACGTCGAGCGCCATCAGCCCCCCGGCGCTGGAAGGGTTGAAGCCCATCAGCGTCAGCACCTTGGTGCGCTGCCCGGCGGGCAGCGCGTCGAGGATCGGCTGGCGCCGGTGCTGCGGCAGCTCGTTGACCGCGTCCGCGGCGTCGTCGGCGCGCATACGGGCCAGCACCTGGGCGATCTCGGCGTCGCTGCGCTCGCCCAGCAGCCGCGTCTGCGAGTCCGGTTCCAGTTCCTCGAACACATCGGCTTCGAGCTCGGGGTCGGCGTGGACGGTCTGCAGGATCTCGTGCGACTCGGTGCGACTGGCGTCCTCCAGCAGATCGGCGAGGTCGGCCGGCCTGAGCCGTCTGAGCCGGGCGAACGACCTTCGTATCCGGGCCGAGCGGGCATGTCCGATCAACGGCTCGAAGGACGTCCAGTCCCGCCAGTGGGGCTGCGGGGCACGCCCCCTGAACAGGCTCCGCAACCGCGCGGGCCGCCGCGTGTCCAGGCAGGTCAGCACCCATTGGTCCAGCCGCTGCTCCAGTTCGATGTCGTACGCCCGGACCAGTTCGGCGTCGGCCACGTCGATGACGCGGTGGCCCAGCACGTCGGCGCGCAGCAGCACCTCGCCCTCGCGCCGTTCGAAGTGGCGCAGGTCGACCCGTGGGCTGGCCAGCGTGATCTTCTCCGCGTCCAGGTCGGCGACCTGCTCGGCCGGCAGGAAGACCTCGCGCCTGCCCACCCGGGCGACCAGGCCGGTGACCAGCGGGTAGCCAGGTCCCCGCAGCCGCACGATGACATCCGCGAGCCGCCCCACCACCTCACCGTCGCCCCCGATCACCGGTCGGCGGAGCAGTTGGGCGAGATGCACGATGCGATCCACACCCCCACGCTAGACATATGGGCGCCATCGGGTACAGAACGGGCGGTGACGTGTCCTGGACTCGTGCGGGGCGCGGTGTGCTCGGCCTCGTGGGCTGGATGGGCGTCCGCACGGCGGGAAGCGCGGGACGGGCGGCGGCCGGTGCGGTCGGTGCGGTCGGTGGCGCGGCCGGCGGGGTGACCGGAGTGGGATGGCGCGTCGCCCGCCGGACCGGGAGCGCCGGGGCGTCGGCGGCCCGGCACGGTGGCTCCGTAGCGGCGGCACTGCCCGGACGGGCCGTACGCCTGGGACAGGCCCTGGTCGATCTCCATCCGCGGCGGCACATCCGTCGTGTGTGGACCGGTCACGGGCGCGCGCACATCGAGGTACGGGGGCTCGACCGCGCGGACCGTGGGGATCCGAGCCGTGAACGGCTGAGCCGCGGGGTGACCCGGTCGCTGCGCGCACTGAGCGGGGTGCGGTGGGCCGAGGTCAACGCGGTCACGGGCCAGGTGCTGCTGTCGTTCGACGAGCGCAGGGTCGGCGTCGACCGGCTCCTGGACACGGTCAGGGCGGTGGAGGACGCCCACGGCGTGCGGGACGCGGAGTTCGCCTGGGCGCAGCCGGTCACTCCGGGCGACGACGTGCCGGTCGCCACCGCGGCGACCGAACTGCTCGTCGACTGCGCCGCGGTGGCCGCCGCCGTCGTCCAGCGGGTCCTGCGCCTCCCGGTGCTGCCCCGGGCGGTGCCCGCCGCCGTGGCCGCGCTGGAACTGGAGCGGGAACTGCGCGGCCCGTTGGTGCGGCGCATCGGGCCGGTGCAGGCCGATCTGGTGATGTCGTTGGCGAGCGCCACGCTCAACGGACTGTGCGACGGCGTCGGCATGCCGATGGTCGACGCGGTGAGCCGTGCGTTCCAGTTCGGCGAGAGGCATGCCCGGCGCCGGGTCTGGGAGCGGCGCGAACGGGAGCTGTGCCCGGGCCCGGACTGTGTGCCGCGGACTCGACCGGCCCGGCACCTGCGTGCCAGGGCCCGGCGCTCCGGCCCCGTCGAGCGGTGGGAGGCGCGGCTTGCGCCGTTCGCCCCGCTCACCGCGGCCTCGGTGCTCGCGCTGACCGGCAGCCCCGGGCGGGCCGCGGACGCGCTGCTCGTCGCCGTGCCCCGGGCCGCCCGTTACGGGCGGGAGGGTTTCGCCGCGGCGGTCGGACGCGATCTGGCCCGGCACGGTGTCGTACCGCTCGACCCGTCGGCGCTGCGGCTGCTCGATCTGGTCTCCGCCGTCGTGATCGACTCGGCGCTGCTGGTGAACGGGCGGGGGCCCGAGGGCGGCCTCGACCCGCTGACCGTGCCCGTGCTGGCCGCGGCCCGCGCCACCGGGGCACGCGTCGTGCTCACCGACGATGCACGCGTGCACGGGCTGCCGGCACCGGTCGAGCAGATCACCGGCCCGGGTGGACGCGTCGCCGACAGGGTGCGCGAGTTGCAGAGACAGGGCGAGGCGGTACTGGTCGTCTCCGGCAGGGACGCGGAGGCGCTGGCCACCGCGGATGTGGCGGTGGCCGTCCCCGGCGAACCCGGTGCCGAGGCGTCCTGGTCGGCGGATCTGGTGTCCCTGAACGGACTGGAGGACGCGTGGCGCGTGCTGCGGGCGGTGACCGCTGCCCGCACGGTCTCGGAACGCTCCGTCCGGCTGGCCTTCGCGGCTTCGGCGCTCGGCGTTCTGCTCGCCCTCCTCGGGCGAAGGCACGGCGTCCTCCACGCCCTCACCCCCATGCACATCGCGAGCCTGGTCGCCTTGCTGTGGGCGGCGGCGACCGCTCGCCGCGCCGCCCGCACACCCGCCGCCACCGCGAGCCCTTGACATCCGCACGCCTTCGGCCGCCCTGTGCTGGTATGTCCGAACTCGGCGGTATGCGGGGCGAGTTCGGGTGACACGCCGTCAGCGTCCGAGGAGCTTCGCCAGACGGGTGGCGTGCTCGTCGTCCGGGCCCATGCCGGTGTGCTCCGGGCTGCTCAGCCAGTCGGCGGCCCTGGCCAGGCAGTCGTCGGTCTGCGACCGGGTCAGGCCGGGTCCTTCGAGCAGCGCGGCCAGCACATGCCCGGCGTACCGGCACCCGGCGTAGGTCTCCAGCCAGCTGAGCGCCATGTCCACGACGGCGGCCCGCTCGATCTGTCCGGACGCGGGCAGGCGCGGGTCGAGGAGCGGCCCCAGGATGGCCCCGGTGAACGGCGAGAGCCCTTCCTGTTCGGCGAGCCACGTCCGTGCCCGTGCCGTGACGGCGCCCGCACGGTCAGGGTCGAGATCCGTCCGCTCCAGCAGAGCGCGCAGCACCTTCCTGCCCCGCGAACTGATCGGCTCTCCCCCGCACGCCTCGCGCAGCGCGAGGTCCACGAGGACGGCTCGTGTCGCGTCCGGGAGCGGCACCAGTCCCAGCCGGCACAGCGCGGGAAGTTTCTCCTTCGCCAGCACCATATGGCCGTGGCCCACGCAGTCCAGCACCCGCTCCACGGTGCGCCGGCGCAGTTCCTGGCCGGACACCCGGCAGCCGGGCAGGCGTTTCAGTATCCGCGGTGCGTTCTCGGCGGTGTGGTGGATCTCCAGCCAGTCGAGGGCGCGGCGCAGGCCCTGGGCCTGGGCGGGCTCGGCCAGATCCGGGCAGATGAGCAGGGCTTCCAGCACGAACGACGCCGTGTTGCTGAGGGCGTTGTCGTGCTCGGCGAGCCATGCGAGGGCGAGCGGAGCGGCGCGTGCCCCGACCGCCGGGTGCTTGAGCAGGGGTTCCAGTACGAAGCGTGCCTGAGGAGACGTGCCGTGTGTGTCTGCGGTGAGCCAGCCGAACGCCGCGCCGACGGCGTCGACTCCCTCGCCGTCGGCCACGGCACCCGAGGTGTGCGGGTCATGCGGGCCGATGCGGGCGTCGAGGGGGAGCAGATGCTGGAGCACGTAGGAGATGTTCGGTGATGCGCCGTGGTCCCTGAGCCAGGTGAGGGCGTGCCGGGCAGCGGTCTCGCTGTGCGGGTCGAGCCGTGGATGGGCCAGCAACGGCTGGAGGACGAAGCTGGCGTCGTCCCCGCTCAGATTGGCGGGGGAGCCGAGCCAGCGGACCGCCGCCGCGCAGTGCCGGTCGGCGTCCGGCAGTCCGCGCCGCTTGAGCAGGGGCGCGAGGACCCACTTGGCGACGTCCTGTGCGGCGTGGTGCCCGGTGGCCAGCCATCTCACCGCGTGCTCCGCGGCACTGGTGGCCGCCCCGGGGGACAGGTCCGTGTTCTCCAGCAGCCTGCGCAGCACGAAGAAGGCGTCCCCGCGCCGGCTGTGCTCCTCAAGCCAGGCGAGGGCCGGGCCGACGGCGTCGTGCTTACCGTCCGGGACGGGGACACGCACGAGCAGGGGGTCCAGTACGAACGTCGCCTCGTGCGAGGTGCCGTGCTCGGCGAGCCAGGCGCAGGCGAGGCCCACGACCGTGTCGGCGGGTTTTCCCCGCAGGGCCGGGTGTTCCAGCAGACCCCTCAGCACGAACGAAGCCATGAGGGAAGTGCCGTGGCTTCCGAGCCAGTTGAGGGAGCGGTCGATGACGCCCCTGGTCCGGCTGTCGTCCAGGTCGTCCCGTTTGAGCAGTTCGGCGAGGACGAACGTGGCGGTGTCGGCGTCGGGGTGGAGCCTGAGCCAGTCGAAAGCGAGTTTCAGCGCCCTGCCCCTCTGCTCGTCCCCCAGGTCCTCACGGCACAGGAGCGCGCGCAGCACATGGGCGGTCGCGGCCGACGGCAGGCGCCGGCCGGCCACACCGAGGCCCGCCTCGACCGCCTGTGCGATGCGGTCCCCGGGCAGATCGGTTCGGGCCAGCAGCGCACTGGCGAGGGAGAGACTTCCCTTCATCACGGGGTGGCGTAGCCATGCGACCGCTTCCTCGGCGGCCGTGTCCAGGTGCCCGGCCGGTACGCCGGGCGCCCGGAGCAGGGCTTCGAGGACCGGACGGGTCTCGTACAGCCGATGGCGGTTGGCCGCCTGCCACTCCAAGGCGGCCGAAGCCAGACGTGCGGGCACGGCGTCGGAGGTGTTGCGGATCGCGTTGGCGAACAGCGTGCGCGCCGGGCGCGGGCCCTCGGCCTCGGCCCGCCCCAGCCAGGGCCGCACCAGTGTGTCCCAGGACGCGATGACCCCGGCCTGCCACGGCGGCCCCGACAGCAGGGTCAAAAGGGTCCGGCCGGTCTCCTCAAGATCGGCCTCGCCGGCCAGCCGCCCGGCGGGGCCCGCCGGGTCCGCGAGCCACTGTGCGCAGACCCGGCGCACATCGTCGCCCACCGCCGGATCGAGATCGGCCGACCACCGCCGTACGGTGTCGGCGGCGAGCCGGAAGGTGTGTGTGCTCGTCAGGAACGCGGAGAACATCCGCGTGGCGGCGTCGGCTTCGAGCCGTCCCGCTCGGGGAACAAGCGCCTGCTGGAGGAGTTCGTCGGCCACGAAGTCATGGATGACGTCGAGGACTTCGCCCTCGGAGGCGAAGAGCCAGCCCAGCTTGCACAGATGCCCGACGACGCCGATCCGGCCGGCGTCGAAGGCGCGGTCCTGATGCAGTTGGAGGAAGGTGCCGACGGCGGCCTCCACCGACTCCTTCTCCTGGGGGCAGCAGGCGGCGGCCACCGCGGAGGCGAGCAGGTCGGTGCGCGAGTCGCTGAGTTCTTCCCCGGTGCGCTCCCGCAGCCAGTAGGACAGATCCTGGACGTTGCGCAGCCCCGACAGATCCAGCGCCGCCTGCTCGCCGTCGCTCACACGGGACTCGACGGCCCGCGCGATCAGCAGGGTGAGCACCGGGCGGTGCCCGCAGACCGCGGCGATCCGCTCCGCGCCGTAGGCATCCACGGCCTTCCTGGCGACGCTGTTGATGATCCGGTCGGCGACGGCCCTCTGGTGCTCTCCGTCCTGTGAGACCTCCACCCGGTCGAGGAACCGGAGACGCCCCAGGGCCTCGGCGCGCGGTACCGCTCCGGGGCGCAGCGAGGCGATGCACGCCAGCCGGGCCGATGAGGTGCTTTCCGCCCTGACCTCGTCCGCGAAGTCGAAGAGGTCCAGATGCTCATACCCGTCGAGGTAGTCGAGCACGAGCAGCACGTCCCGGTTCCGCGCGTGCATGTCGCGGACGACCCCGGTCAGTTCCTCCGCCGTGACCGGCTTCTTCGGTGCCAGGTGCAGTACGGTCCAGCCCTGCCGGTCGGCCCGGGCCGCCACCTCGAAACAGGTACGTGTCTTGCCGGTCCCCGCGGCGCCGACGAGCACCACCCCCAGGGACGTCGAACCCGGCGCGGACGCCGCCGTCAGCCGCGTCAGCAGGTTGTCCGGGTCCGCCCGGTGGCCCTCGCCGGGGCTGACGAAGCGGATCTGGTCGTCCGTCAGATACTTGTCACGGTTGGAGTTCCTGCCGAGGGTCTGCCGGTGGGTGCGGATGCCACTGGGCAGTGGAGGCAGTCCGACATCGGCGAGGTCGTCGGGGCGCAGGCTGCCGCAGCCCAGCAACCGCTCCAGCCGGCGCAGTTCGTCGGGCGCCACGCGGTCCTGGAGGCTGTCGATCCGGGCCGCGGTGAGAGCGGCACCGTCGGAGGCGTAGTGCCTGATGACGACGCCGATGATCCGCCCGCGGCTGAAGACGGCCGCTCCCGACATGCCTTCCCACGGCTTGTACGGCTCGCCGTTGCTGCCGTCGCCGCCGTCGCCGCCGTCCGTGCGCGACCGTCTCGTCACCGGGCGAGGGTCGTCGTCCGGTGAGGGAGGGCCCACGATCTTCAGGTCGAGGGTGCGTTCCCGTCGGTTGGACAGCGGCACACACGTGGCCTGCGCGGCCTCCAGGTCACGGTAGCGGCCCCCGCGGAGCTTGAAGAGCGGAAAACCGAAGGCCATGCATTCGACGCGGGCGGCGCCCTCGCCGACACAGCCGAACGACGCGGGCACCGTCGCCGGTGCGGGACGTGGGGGAGGGGCGGGGTGACCGGGGGAGGGAGCCGAAGGGCCCGGGGCCGAGGGGGTGAAGACGAGCACGGCGACATCGATCTCGGCGTTCGCCCACCCCACCGACGCTTCGTAGCCGGCCTCGTCCTGCCGGTCGGCGTTGAACCGCACGCGCACACCGGACGCTCCGTCGAGCGGATGCCACGCGGTCAACACCCTGCCGTTGGCGACGAGATAGCCGGAGGCACGTGCGCCCCTGCCCGCCGAGCGGCTGACGATCACCTCCGCGACACGGCCGGGTGCGTCCCACCCCGTGGCCCCGCGCCCGATGACCTCAGCGTTCGCCATCTACCTCGTCACCGGAGATCAGGGGCGAGCGGGTCGTACCGTCCTGTGCCACCGCCTTGGGATGCAGTGTGAGCTTGAGCCGTTGGGTCGTGGACCGGGCCGCCTTGCCGTCCGCGCCGGCCTCGACGACCCAGAACCGCACCTTGCCGTGCGCGCCCCCCTCGCGTGAGACCGCGACGGTCGCCTCGACCTCGACGGGCCCCACCTCGAACTGGAGGGAGTCGCCCGCCTCCGCGCCCTCGGCCGCCGCGGCCTTGAGCTCCTGCCGCAACTGACGCACCAGCTCCGCGAGTTCGATCCCGCGTTCCCCGTTCGCTGCCATAGCGGGATTTTGACGTGATCCCTGGCCCGAAGTCCAGGGATTCCGGCCCGGGCCGGCTGACCCTTCCGGGGGCTTCCTGCATCACCGTGCCGTGCCGGGGCTCGGAGCCGTCCCGGAATGCCCTGCTTGCGTCACTTGGCGGGCCAGGAGGGCGCGGCGGTGCCGCCGACAGCTCCGGCTGCGTCCCGAGGGGCCCCGTCGCACCTCGGGGTCGTCTCCTCACCCGGCGCGACCGTAGGGGCGGCACGCGGGGAGCGGGATCGGGTCCCCGGCGTTCGTGCGGCCCCGCACAGCGTTGGTAGCGTCGGGACGCGCCGCGTCGGCCGGCACGGCGCGCCGATCGACCGAGAGAGACCCGATGCCTCCGACGATCCGCAGGGCCGTGATCCCCGCCGCTGGACTCGGCTCACGCCTGCTGCCCCTGACCAAGGCGATCCCGAAGGAAATGCTTCCGGTCGGCGACAAACCGGTCATCGAGCACACGGTGCGCGAACTCGTGGACTCCGGTATCACCGACATCACCATCGTCGTCAGCGGCGGCAAGTCCTTGATCCAGGACCATTTTCGGCCGAACCCGGGCCTCGTGGACCAACTGCGCGCCGACGGCAAGACGGCGTACGCGGACGCGGTGGAGGAGGTCGCCGAACTCGCCCGCAGCGGTCACATCACCTACCTCGACCAGCACGGCCCGTACGGCAACGGCACCCCTGTCCTGAACGCCGCCCGCTCCTTCAGCGACGAGCCCGTCCTCGTCCTGTGGCCCGATGACGTGTTCGTCGCTGAGGTGCCGCGCGCCCAGCAACTGATCCGCGCCTACGAGCAGACCGGCTGCCCGGTGCTGGCCCTGCTGCCGATGGACCGCGACGAGTCCCAGCGCTACGGTGTGCCGATCGTGAAGGAGGACCTGGGCGGCGGACAGCTGCGGATCACCGGTCTTGTGGAGAAGCCCGAACCGGCCGACGCCCCCTCGGAGTACGCGGCCATCGGCGGCTACGTCATCACCCCCGGCATCGTGGACGAACTGCGTGAGCAGACCCGGCGCTGGTACGAGGCCCGGGACAAGGGCCGACCGGTGGGCGAGGTCTATCTGACCGACGCGATCAACGCCTACGCCGCCAGCCGCGCGGTGTACGGACAGGTCATCCGCGGCACCTGGTACGACACCGGCAACCCCGCCGACTACCTCGTGGCCCAGATGGCGCACGCCCTGGCCCACCCCGAGTACGGGCCCGTCCTGCGCGACCTGGTCCACCGGCTGGACAACCCCCCTGCCGCCTGAGCCGCTTGCGTTCCCGGGCCGCCGTCGGGCACCGCGTGGCCAAAGACAGAGCGGGCTCCGGCCGCCGGGTACCGGTTCCTGGTCCGCTGCGGGCTGCGCTTCACCCCCAAGTCCGCTGCTGCGCCGCGGCTCGCCTCGGCGGAAGCGGCCCGGTGACCGCGTGGTCCGCCAGCCGTCACCGCGGCGGATCCTGGGCCAGGGCGTCGCGGAGTTGTGCCCGGGCGCTGACACCCAGCTTGGGGAAGATCTTGTGCAGGTGGTAGCCGACGGTGCGGGGCGAGAGGTACAGCCGGGCAGCGATGTCGCGGTTGGTCAGACCCTGCGCCGCCAGTTCGGCTATCTGCCGTTCCTGCGCGGTGAGTTGGCCGGCGGTACTGGTGGCCGTGGCCGCCCCCGCCGGGGCTCCCGCCGCCCGTAGTTCGGCGGCGGCGCGATCGGTCCAGGGCCGGGCGTCGAGTCGTTGGAAGCACTCCAGGGCCGCCGCGAGGTGCGGGCGTGCCTCGGCGCTGCGCCGCCGCCGGCGCAGCCACTCACCGAAGTCGAGCTGAATGAGCGCCTTTTCGAAGGGCCAGCAGTCGGTGGTGGAATCGGCCAGGGCGGCGCTGAAGCGCTTCTCGGTGTCATCGGTGTCATCGGTGTCGCTCAGCAGGGCCGCGGCCCGGTGCAGGACGGCGGCGAGCCGGGGCGACCTGTCGGGTTCCAGGCTGTCCTCGACGGCCTCGACCACCGTACGTGCGTCGTCCCGCCGCCCGGCACGGACCGCAGCGGCGGCCAGGTCGCCCAGATAGTAGAGGGAGGCGTGGTAGTGGACGGGGGCCGGGCGGAAGTCCCGGGTGAACGTGGCGCGCAACTGCTCGTAGGCGTCGGCGTGGTCCCCGGCGACGAACGCGGCCATGGCAAGGGCGTGCCGGTGCCGCACCTGGAGGCTCAGGGACCTGCGCAGGTCCACGCCCCGAACGGCTTCCAGGGCCTGCGCCCGCGCCGTCGCATGGTCGCCCCGCAGCGCGCGCAGGGTGGCCTGGAGGACGCAGGAGCCCACGGTCACGTTGTCGGCTCCCGCCTCGGTCGCCATCCAGAACGCCTCGTCCGCCGCGTCCTGGGCCGCCGTCCACGAACCGCTCTCGAACAGCGCGAGGGCGAGCGCCTGCGTGACGGTCGCGTTCGTGCCCGCGCTGCCGGCCCGCCGCAGGACGTCCATGGTCTGCCCGAGAATCCGTACCGCGTCCTCGGTCTCGTCCAGGATCCAGGTCGTGCCGCCGAGCGCGGTGAGGTCACTCAGGGACTCCCGCTCCACGGCGGCCAGCGCGTCCTTCAACAGCCCGAGCAGCCGCGTCCGCCCTCGGTGCGGGTCGATGACGGCCTGGGACCAGGCGAGCCCGGCGGGATCGTCGCGCTCATCGATCAGGGCGCCGATCCGCCGCAGTTCGGCCCGGTGGAACGGCGACCCTGAGTTGTACACGGACGTCGCGGCGGTGGACAGGGTACTGAGCGCCAGATCCGGGGCCGAGGCCGCGGTGGCCTCGGCGACGCCCAGCAGCAGGGTCAGCGCCTCCTCGTGGCGGAGCGTGACACCCAGCGCCCATCCGCCCAACAGCGATGCCTCGGCACGCAGCCGCGCGTCCTCGGTCAGATCGCCGACCCGGCCGCTGATCTCACCGACCCACTGCGGATGGCCGGCGAACATGGCGGCCTGCGCGGCCATCAGCAGTCGCCGGGCGCGCGGCTCCGCCGCCGGGGTCAGCTCCGCGGCGCGTTCCAGCGCCGCGGCGGCCGCCGCGTACCCGCCCCTGGCACGCGCGCGCTCGGCGCTCTGCGCCAGGGCGTCGGCGACCTCCGCGTCCTGGCCCGTCGCGGCGGCGGCCAGGTGCCAGGCCCGGCGGTCCGGCTCGTCGGCGAGAGCGCCGGCCAGGGCGAGATGCGCGTGCCGGCGCTCGGCGAAGGACGCCGCCTGGTAGATGGCCGAGCGCACCAGCGGGTGGCGGAGCAGCACCTGGCCGTCCTCGATCCGCACCAGTCCGACGCGCTCCGCCGGGTCCAGCGCCTGGACGACGTCCGACGACGGCGCGGCCCGCAGGAGGTCGGCGAGCCGCCCGGTGCCGGCGGCGGCGACCAGGAGCAGCGCCTCACGCGTGGGCTCGGGCAGGCCGGGCAGGTCGGCGGCGAACAGGTTCTCCAGGCGTGCGGTGAGCGGCAGGGCGGCACCGCCGTCCTGACCCGTGCCGGTCCGGCCCCGGGCGAGGGCCCGGGACAGCTCGATGAGGGCCAGCGGGTTGCCGGCGGCCTGCTGGAAGATCTGGGTGCGGGCCCTGCCGCGGGGCGGCTGCGGCTGGGCGTCCAGCAGCAGTCCTGCCGCCGCCCTGCTCAGCGGACCCACGGTCACCCGCGGGAAGTCCCGGTCGAAGCGGGCCGGCACGGCCTCCTCGCGGGCGGTGAGCAGCAGCACCACCGGCTTGCCCTCCAGACGCCGGGCGAGGAAACCCAGCACGTCCACCGAGCCGAGGTCGAGCCACTGCACGTCGTCCACGAGCAGGACCAGCGGTCGGCGCGCGGCGGCTTCGCCGATGAGGGCGAGCACGCCGATGCACAGCGACAGCTGATCGAGGTTCACCTCGTGCTGTGCCGCCGTCATCCCGAACGCACGGTCGAGGGCCGCCCGCTGCGGCGCCGGCAGTCCGTCACCGGGAAGCAGCGGATGCAGGAGCTGGTGGACGCCCGAGAGCCCCAGTCCCCTCTCGCCCTCGCTGCCGCGCACGCGCAGGACCCCGAGGCCCCGGGCCCTGCCCTGCTCGGCCGTCCAGTCGACGAGGGTGCTCTTGCCCGCGCCCGGCTCCCCGACCAGCACCAGCACCTGCGGTCCTGTGCCGTCCACGGCCCCGAGCAGGTCCGTGAGGCGGGACAGCTCGGCGGCCCTGCCGAGGATGCCCGGATCGGCGGGGTAGTCGGGGCCGATGTGCACCACGGTCGTGTTCCTCCCGGTGTCGTTCATGATCCGGCCGTCCGGCCGGCCGCGGACGACCGGTCATGTGACAGAAGCGTGGCCCGCCCGCTGTCCCGATGATGGACCCGGCCAGGGAAACAGGTCCAACGCCCTGGGCAGCCGAGCAGGTCCGGAGTACACGCATGAAGGTCCCCCCGTCCCGTTCCGCGGCCGGTGAGGAAGCCGCCCGTCGATCATCCTGCCGTACGACGTCGTCCCGTCCGCTGGGCAGGGACGGCGAGATCGAACGCATCCTCCAGTGCGTGCGGCGCGCGCCGGGCGGCCCGCAGGCGCTGCTGCTGCTCGGGGAGGAGGGAATCGGGCGTACGACCCTGCTGCGGCACGCCCGGGAGCTGGCCGGCGCCGACGGCACGCTCGTGCTGTCCGCTCAGGGCTGGGCCGCGGACCATCGCAACGCCCGCGCCTGTCTGCGGCAACTGCTGGCGCCGGTCCTGGACGAGCTGCCCGGGCTGCCCGCCCCGCACGGCGAGGTCCTGACCGCCGCCCTGGACCCCGCCTTCCACGCCGACGCACGCCCCGACGCGGGGCCTCATGGGGGCGGATCCCATGACGGGGGGTCCCATGACGGGGGGTCCCATGACGGGGGGTCTCCCGGTGGTGGGTCTCGCGAGGGCGGATCGTACGGCGGTGGGTCTGACGGTGGTGGGTCGTACGGGGGTGGGCCTCACGGCGGTGGGTCTCGCGAGGGTAGGCCGTATGACGGCGGGTCTCACGCGGGTGGGCCCCATGGCGGTGGGTCTCGCGAGGGTGGGCCGTATGACGGCGGGTCTCACGGTGGTGGGCCTCACGGTGGTGGGCCCCACGGTGGTGGGCCCCGCGGTGGTGGGCCCCGTGGCGGTGAGTCTTACGGTGGTGGGTCGTACAGGGTTGGGTCTCGCGAGGGCGGGGCCCATGGCGGCGGGGCTCAAGGGCTTGGCTCTGACGGCGGTGGGCGCCACGAGGGTGCATCCCCGCACGGTGGGTCTCGCGAGGGCGGGTCTCACGATCGTGGGCTCCGCTACGGCGCGTCCGGGGACCGTGCGCCGCACGACGGACAGGTGCGGGTCGCCCTGCTGGCGTTGCTGGACCGGCTCGCCGCGTCCCGGCCGGTGCTGCTGTGCGTGGACGACATCCACGCCTGCGACCGCGCCTTCCTCGACGCGCTCTGCGCGGGAATCCGGCTCCTGGCCGGCCGCCCGCTCAGGATTGTGCTCACCGCACGGGGCGAGACGCCACCGCCCGGCCTGCCCCCCGCCCTGGAGTGCCTGCACCTGGGCCCGCTGAGCGCCCCCTCGGCCGCGGCGCTGCTGGACCGGCAGCCCACGGCGCCGACCGGCAGGCGCAGGCTGGAGATCCTGGAGGAGGCCGAAGGCAACCCGTCGGCCCTGGTGGAACTGAGCCGCCGTGTGCCCGCCGCCCCCCGAGCGGAAGGCGCCGGAACCACACCGGCGCGGCGCCCGCCGACGGGCCACGCCTTCGCGGCACGCCTCGACGCGCTGCCCCCGAAGACGGCACGGGCCCTGCTGTACGCCGCGGCGGCGGGGCCGGGGGAGAGCGTCGCCGTCCTCATGGCCGCCCTGGACACCGACGACCTCGCCGTGTGGGCCCCGGCGGAGGCGGCGGGTCTGGTCTCGCTGGTCGAGGACCGCCTCGTCTTCCGGCATCCGCTGGCGCGGTCGGCCGCGTACTGCCGGCATCCCGCGAGCGAGCGGCAGCGCGCCCATCTGGACCTCGCCGAGACCGCCACGCGGCCCGAGCACAGGGCCCGTCACCTGGCCGCCGCCACCTTGCGCGGCGACGAGTCCGTGGCCGCCGCGCTGGAGGACTCCGCCTGGCGGCACGGGGACGTCGTGGGCACCGCGCGTGCCCTGGAGCAGGCGGCCCGGCTCAGCCCACGGCGGCCGGAGCGGGCACGCCGGCTGGCCGAAGCCCTGGTGGCGGCACACGCGGTGGGCGATCCCGGCTGGGTGCGGGACCTGTACGGCAGGCTCGTCCACGACCTCGGGGAACCGGAGCAGATCTGCGCGGCGGCCGGTGCCCTGGCCTCGATCCTGTCCCTTGAGTCCGCCCAGCGGGAGGCATTCGACCTGCTGGTCGACGTCTCCCGGCACTTCGCGGCGGCCGGCCGTCCCATGGCGCTCGCGGTGACGGCGGTCGCGGCGGGCATCGCCGCCCAGTCCGGTCTGCCGGAACACAGGACCGGCCTGGCCACGCTGCTCGACCGAGCCCAAGACACCGACCGAACCCAAGACACCGACCGAGCCCGGAGCGCCGACCGAACCCGGGACACCGACCGCGCCGGGGGTACCGACCGTGCCCTGCGGCTCCCGCCGTCGGCGGCCGGGTTTCTGGGCCTGCTGGACGAGCCGGACATCCAGCAGGCGCTGGACGCGCCGGCCACCGCCGTACGGGGGCCGCAGGCCGGCACGGGCTTCTCGGCCCGCCCCCTTGGCCCGCACGGTGTGCCCCTGGACGGCTCGCGGACACCGGCCTGCCGGGCGGCGCTCCTCGCGGCGGCCCACCTCGCCGACGAGGCCGACGTACGCCTGGGACAGTTCCGCGAGAGAGACGCCCGGCTGCGGGCCTCCCGTGCCTTCGGCGTCCGCGGCCGGCAGGTCCTCGCCCTCGCGGACACCCTCATGGGCGTCGGCCGGTTCACCGACGCGGAGGCCCTGATCCGGGAGGCCACGGCCGAGGCCGCGGTGCTGCGCCTGCCGCGCCTGCGGGCGGACCTTGAGGCGCAGGCCCTCGCCCTGCACGCGCTGCGCGGAACCGTGCCGCCGGAGCCCTGGCTCACCCCCTCGGTGTGGCGTGCCGTCTGCCTGGACGAGAACCGGGCCACCCACGCACGTCTGCTGCGCGCCCGGGGACTCGCCGCCATCGCGCTGGGCGACTGGGACGGCGGCTGGCGACATCTGCGCGAGCTGTTCACCGCCGACGGCCCACCCCTGCACCCGGTCCTGTCGCCCCGGAGCATCGCCGACCTCGCGGCGGCGGCCCAGCGCACCGGCCGGTCCGATGCGGTGGTGCCGGTGCTCAGCCGGGTCCGCGCGGAGCAGGGGGAACGCCCGAGCACCAGGATGACGCTGCTCCTGCACCATGCCACCGCCCTGGTCGACCCGGGCGAGGACGCCGAGCAGCACTTCCAGCTCGCGCTGGTCAACCACGAGGCGGACCGGTGGCCCTGGGAACGCGCCCATGTCCGCCTCAACTACGGCATCTGGCTGCGGCGTGCCCGGCGCACACGCGAGGCGCGCCAGCAGCTGACCAGCGTGCTGGAGACCGCCGAACGCCTCGGTGCCGGCGCCCTCGCCGCGGCGGCCGGCGGCGAACTGCGCGCCAGCGGAGCGGCGTCCACCCCGGACACCTCGGGCACACTGGAGCGGTTGACGGCCCAGCAGAGACACATCGTGCAGCTGGCCGCGCGCGGCCTGTCGAATCGGGAGATCGGTGAACAGCTCTTCCTCTCGCCGCGTACCGTGGGCTCCCACCTGTACAACGTCTACCCGAAGCTCGGCATCAGCCGCCGCCAGCAACTGCGTGACCTCCTCCAGGACAGGTGAGGCGCAAACCGGCCGGTGCCGTGCGGAGCCGACGGCGGGCGGCGCGGCCCAGCCAGAGGGGAGTGCGTGATGCCGGGAGTCTCCGGGGACCGGCCCGGCGGTGACGCACGCCCGGCCGTCCTCCTCGACCCCGCGGTGCAGCGCGTCGTCGACGCGTCCGCCACGCCCCCGTCCCTCGACGACCTCGGGCCGGTGACGGCGCGGCAGGCGCTGCGGGAGACCCAGGTGGACCGGTTCGAGGACTTCGCCGTGGACGCGGTCTACCGCGTGGCCTCCCTCGGCCCCTCCGGGCTGCTCGGGTTCTGGACCGTCCGCCCGGCCGGTGCGACCGGCCCGCTGCCCGCGCTCCTGTACCTCCACGGCGGCCGGTGGGCGCTCGGCGACGCACAGACCCACGCCCGGCTCATCAGCGAACTCGTCCACGGCGCGGGCGTGTGCGCCGTCGTCCCCGAGTACAGCCGTACCCCCGAGGTCCGCTATCCCGTGGCTCTGGAGGAGTGCTACGCCCTGCTGGTCTGGGCGGCAGCCCGGGCCGGCGAACTCGGTCTCGACGCGCGCCGGCTGGCCGTCGCGGGCGACTGCGCCGGTGCCACGCTGGCCGCCGCGGTGACCATGCTGGCGAAGGCGCGCGGCGGGCCGCGGCTGAGCGCACAGCTCCTCTACTACCCGCTCACCGACTCCCGCTGCGACAGCCCCTCGCAGCGGGAGTTCGCCACCGGCTATCTGCTCACCCGGCCGGCGCTGCGCGGCTACTGGGCGCGCTACGTCACGGACCCGGACCTGCGCGACGAGCCCACCGCCTCCCCGCTGCGGGCGCGAAGACAGGACCTGGTGGGGCTGCCGCCGGCGCTGGTCGTCACCGCCGAGGCCGATGTGACCCGGGACGAGGGCGAGCAGTACGCGCGCCATCTGCGCGCGGCCGGCGTCGAGGCGTCCGCCGTGCGGGTCCTCGGCACGATCCACGACTTCGTGGCCCTGCACGCCCTGCGCGACAGCCCGCCCACCCGGGCGGCCGTCACGATGGGGTGTGCGTTCCTGCGGGCCCGACTGCGCTGAACCGCGCGGCACCGACCGGGGACCAGTCGACCGACTGATGCGCCGGCCGTACCGGCCCGGCATGCTCGGAGCATGCCAACCGTGATCGGTTCCTTCGAGGACAGTCGCCCAGGTCCGGACCCGTTCGCCGGTCCGCGAGCCCGGGTGCTGAGCACCCGTTCCGTCCCCCCGCGCGAAAGCCTGAACTTCTGGCACGACGCCGTGCTCGCGACCCTCGTCGGGATGGACATCGCCACCGAAGGCCGCACCTATGACGCGACCCTGCGCACCGACCGCGTCGGAGCCCTCCAGATCACCACGGTGGAATGCGATCCCGGCCGCGTCCACCGCTCGCCGCGCCACATCGCCCACGGCGACGGGCGAGACGTCTTCGTGGCGGTCCAGAGCACCGGCCGGGCCCAGGTCGAACAGGACGGCCGCAGCACGGAGCTGCGGGCCGGCGACATCGGGTTCTTCGAGACCGTCCGGCCCTTCCGCACCGCCTTCCCCGAACGCTTCCGGTTGCGGGTCTTCGCGGTGCCGCGGGCCCTGCTCGGGCGGTCGGAGGCCGAGCTACGGCAGCTCACCGCGCTGGCCGTGCGCCCGAGCGGCGGCCTGCCCGCCCTGCTCGCCCCGATGCTCGAACGGCTGGCGGACACCTCCGACTCCTATGCGACACCGGTGGCCGAGCGACTGGCCGAGGGCGTCATCGACCTGATGGCGGCCACGGCGGCGGACCGGCTGGGCGAGGACCCCGCCGTCCTGCCCGGTGCCGACCGGGTCCTGCTGCTGCGGATCAAGACCTTCGTCCGCTGGCACCTGTCGGACCCCGGCCTGACCCCCCGGGCCATCGCCGACGCCCACGGCATCTCGGTCCGCTATCTGCACCGGATGTTCGAGGCGGAGGGCACCACCGTGAGCCGGTGGATCCGTGAACTGCGCCTGCACGAGTGCCGCAGGGAACTCGCCGTACGGGCACCGGGATCCGTCAGCCTGGGCCAGGTGGCCCGGCGCTGGGGTTTCCCCAGTGCCGCCCGGTTCAGCAGGGTCTTCCGCAGTGCCTTCGGGGTCTCTCCCACGGACTGGCTCGACCGGGAGCGGGCGAGCCGCGCGGCGGGACAAGCGCCGTGCTGACGGGATCGCTGTCCGTCCCCGGGCAGGGTGTGTCCTTCTCCACCCGGGGCCTGCCGTCCGGCGATCGCGTCGCCGCCTGGGAACGCGCGCTGTCACAGGTCTTCGTCGACCTTGAGGTCACCGTGCGGGGCGACCGGCCGTGGACGGGTGAGCTGACCGCCGAGCGCCTGGGCGCCCTGCAGATCGCCACGGAGGACTTCGGCCCGGGAACGATCCTGCGCAGCGCCCGGTCGGTGGCCGCCGATCCCCGCACACACATCCTCGCGCGTCTGCAACTGGACGGCACCGCGCTGCTGTTGCAGGACGGCCGCAGCGCCGAACTCCGGGCCGGCGACCTGGCGTTCCACGACGCGCGGCGCCCGTACCGGCTCGTGCTGCCGGGCCGGCAGCGGGCCCGGATCCTCATGATGCCCCGAGCCCTGCTCCGGCTGGAGGAAGGGCAGCTGTCCGCCCTGACGGCCACCGCGGTGGATGCCGGTGAGGGCGCGGCGGCGCTGCTGCTGCCGACGCTGAGCGGGCTCGTCGACGAGGCCGTCCGGGCCGACCCGGCCCGGCGCGCCCGACTCGCGCCGCTCGCCGCCCAGATGCTGGGCACCCTGGCCGTGGAACAGGCCGGCAGGCGGCCCGCGCCGGCGCTGTGGGAGCGGATCACGGCATCCGTCCAGGACCGGTTGCGCGAGCCCGGACTCACCCCTCAGGACATCGCCGACCAGCACGGCATCTCCCTGCGCTACCTGCACCGGCTCTTCCAGCGGCAGGGCACCACCGTGAACGCCTGGGTACGGACGCGACGGCTGGAGGCGGCACGCGAGGAACTGGCCCAGACCGGCGCGGCCCACACGTCGATCGCGGCGGTGGCCGCACGCTGGGGCTTCGCCAACCCCTCCCATTTCAGCCGGACGTTCCGGGAGACCTACGGGATGTCGCCGGTGCAGTGGCGCGGTGCGCGGCGACCGACCTGAGATCCGGGCCCGCTGTTCCCGGAAGGGCACCATCCGGGACGCTGTCGGCATGATCGCCCCCGGGCCCGGCGCCTATCGTCCGGTTCATGTTTCCCCGAGGGAGGATCACCGCATGAACACTACAGACCCGAACGGCGCCGACCGTCACCCGCATGTGCGGCACCTCCTGGAGAGGGCGGCCGAGCATCATCACCGTGCACGGGCCGAGCGTGAGGAGGCCGCGTTGGAGAACGCGATCGACGGAGCGGCGTTCGACCTGGCGGCCGACATCGCGCATCCCACGGCAGGCCGGGCCGAACTCGGTTACGACATCGAGGCGGATCTCGGAACGGAACCGCGTCCCTGACCTCGGCGGCGCTGCGGCCCGTCCGGTGCCGTCATGCGAGAGCGGGGCACCGGGCGGGCCGTCGTCGGGTCAGGAACGCACCAGTGGGGTGTCGACCAGGTGCTCGGCCAGGAACCATGCCTGGAGTTCACCGGTGCGGATGATCTGCGAGACCAGCAGGTCGTTGGTGCCGTCGTCGCCCAGCTCGGCGGTGCGGCCGGCCGCGTCATGGGCCTGCGTCAGGATGATCTCGTGGGCCTCCAGCAGCCGCGAGAGCATGGCCGGCACCTCCTCCACACCGTCCGGCGGGCGCGGAATCGACGTGATCTCGGCGACGTGCCGGGAATCGCCCACGGCGACGCCGCCCAGCGTCTGGACGCGCTCGGCGAGGGTGTCGACGAGCGCCAGCTGCTCTCCCGCGTGCTTGTCCAGCAGCAGGTGCAGCTGGTAGAAGGTCGCGCCCCGCATGATCCAGTGGTGCTTCTTGTAGAGGCCGTAGAGGATCTGGGTGTCCGCCAGCACCTTGTTCAGGCGCTGGCAGGAGTACATACGTGCCTCGTAGGACAGGGCGACGGGGAACTGCTTGACGGTCCCGAACTCCTGGATGACCGCGCCCTTCTGGTGCAGCCAGGGCTGGCTGCCCGTGGGCGTGGAGCCGGTGGTCATGACGTGCCTCCTGCGATGTGGTGCCGAACGTGCGCGGTCGAGGCTAGGGGCCGGACCGTGGGCCGTGTTGCCCGGGAGCGCACACCCGACTGCCCGTCAGCGCACCGGGTCGCTCCGGGACCGGACCTGGTGCGCGGACGGTCAAGAGGGCCGCTCCCCGCTCGTTAACGTGACCGAGTCGCGCGGCGGCCCCGGTACGCCTGACCGGCCGGCGCGCGCCGTCATGCCAAGACCCGAGGAGTTCCATGTCCAGGCAGACCATCGCCGAGAGTTACGTCGACCTGATGGCGCGTGCGGGTGTGCGCCGCATGTACGGGGTGGTCGGGGACAGCCTCAACCCCGTCGTCGACGCGGTCAGACGGCACGACGACGTCGAGTGGATCCAGGTACGCCACGAGGAGGTCGCCGCGTTCGCCGCCGGCGCGGAGGCCCAGCTCACCGGCCGGCTCGCGGCCTGCGCGGGCTCCTGCGGCCCCGGCAACCTCCACCTGATCAACGGCCTCTACGACGCCCACCGTTCGATGGCACCCGTGCTCGCCCTGGCCGCCCACATACCCAGCGGCGAGATCGGCACCGGATACTTCCAGGAGACCCACCCCGACCGGCTGTTCGCCGAGTGCAGCCACTACTCGGAGCTGATCTCCTCGCCCCGCCAGATGCCGCGTGTGGTGCGGACGGCGATCCAGCACGCGGTGGGCCGGCGCGGTGTGTCGGTGGTGGCCCTGTCCGGCGACACCGCCGCCGAGGACTCACCGCAGGCGGCACCCGAACCCGCCATGCCCCTGGGCCTGCCCGCCATCCGTCCGAGCGAGACCGAACTCGCCCGGCTCACCGCCCTGGTGGACGGCGCCGAACGCGTCATGGTGTTCTGCGGCCGGGGCGTCGCCGGCGCCCACGCCGAGGTCATGGCCTTCGCCGAGAAGGTGAAAGCACCGGTCGGCCACGCCCTGCGCGGCAAGGAGCACATCCAGTACGACAACCCGTACGACGTCGGCATGTCAGGCCTGCTCGGCTACGGATCCGCCTACGAGGCCATGCACCAGTGCGATCTGCTGCTCCTGCTGGGCACCGACTTCCCGTACACCGACTTCCTGCCCCGCCATGTGCGCACGGTCCAGGTCGATGTGCAGCCCGAGCGGCTGGGGCGGCGCACCCCACTCGACCTGGCCGTCTGGGGGGACGTCCGCGAGACCCTGCGCTGCCTCACGCCCGCGGTGCGCGCGAAGACCTCGCGCCGCTTCCTCGACCGCATGCTGGAGCGGCACGCGCACGCCCTTGAGGGCGCAGTGCACGCCTACACCCGCGACGTCGACAAGCACACCCCGGTCCACCCCGAGTACGTGGCCTCGGTGATCGACGAAGAGGCCGCCGACGACGCGGTGTTCACCGTCGACACCGGCATGTGCTGTGTGTGGGCCGCGCGTTATCTCACCCCCAACGGCCGCCGCCGCATCCTGGGTTCCTTCGTGCACGGTTCCATGGCCAACGCGCTGCCCCAGGCGATCGGCGCGCAGTTCCTTGACCGCGGCCGGCAGGTCGTCTCCCTCTCCGGGGACGGCGGCTTCTCCATGCTGATGGGCGACTTCCTCACCCTCGTCCAGTACGGGCTGCCGGTGAAGGTGGTCGTCTTCGACAACTCCTCCCTGGGCATGGTCGACCTGGAGATGATGGTGGACGGTCTGCCCCCGCACGGCACGACCTACCCGCACACCGACTACGCCGCCATCGCCAGGGCCGCAGGGGCGCTGGGCATCCGGGTGGAGAAGCCCGCCGAGGTACGCGACGCGCTGCGCGAGGCGTTCGCCCATGACGGGCCCGCGCTGATCGACGTCGTCACCGACCCCGCCGCGCTTGCCGTCCCACCGAAGATCACCACCGAACAGCTCACCGGTTTCGCGCTGTCCGCGAGCCGGACGGTCCTGACCGGAGGAGTGGGCCGCATGGCCCATCTGGCGCGGGCCAACCTGCGCAACATCCCCCGCCCCTGAGCCCGGGCATGTGACGGCGTCCTGACCGGGCGGCGCGCCGAACAGGCGCCGGTACTCCCGGCCGAACCGGGACGCGCCGTCGTATCCCACTGAAGAGGGCTGATCCCGGTGACGGCCCGGAAATTCCGGCAGAAGGCGGACGTGCTCATTCCGATCAGCCCCGCGACCTCATCCACCCGGAACGGCTCCCGGTAATTCTCCCGAATCCACTGCACGGCTTTTGCGACGCGGACCGAAATCCAGGGCGCGACAACCGGTCCAGTAATGCTGTCCGGTCCGCGCGCGACGCAGAGAGGATCGTGCAAGGTTTCGACACTATTGGGCAAAGCCATTCCCGGGGCGGGCTGATTGAATGTCCGAAGTCTTTGACAACGCTTTGTGCCCAGGCACGGAAATGGGGAAGGGCAAGCGGTATGACGGACGGAACCCGCAGCGGGATACTTCTTCGCGTCAACGGCCTGGCACACCGTCTGACCGTTGACCACCGACGCACACTCCTCGACGTGCTCCGCGAGGACACGGGCCACACAGGACCGAAGAAGGGCTGCGACCGCGGCCAGTGCGGCGCCTGCACGGTGCTCCTGGACGGCCGGCGGATCGTGTCGTGCCTGACGCTGGCGGTCGCCACCGACGGCTCGGACGTCACGACCGTCGAGGGCCTGGCACAGGACGGTGAACTGCGCCCGTTGCAGCGGGCGTTCGTGCAGCTCGACGGTTTCCAGTGCGGCTACTGCACGCCCGGGCAGCTGTGCTCCGCGGTCGGGATGCTCGCCGAACACGCGGCGGGCTGGCCCAGCGCGGTCACCGCCGACGTCTCACCCGAGCGGCCGGCACCGGAACTGGACGCAGAAGAGGTGCGCGAGCGCCTGAGCGGCAACCTGTGCCGCTGCGGCGCGTATCCGTCGATCGTGCGCGCCGTGCTGGAGACCGCGTCCCGGGCAAAGGCGGCGGGATGAAGGAGTTCGGCTACCGGCGGCCCAGCGAGGTCCGGGAGGCGCTGACCCTCGTCGCCGGCGACGACGGCGCCCGGTTCCTCGGCGGCGGCACCAATCTCGTCGACCTCATGAAGGACGGCATCGAGACGCCCACCCGGCTGGTGGACGTGCGCCGGCTGCCGCTGGACGGTGTCCGCGAGGCGCCCGACGGCGGGCTCGTCATCGGCGCGACGACGACCAACAGCGACCTGGCGGCCCACCCCGAGGTGCGCCGCCGGTATCCGGCACTCAGCCAGGCCGTGCTCGCGGGCGCCTCGGGGCAACTGCGCAACATGGCCACGGTGGGCGGCAACCTGCTCCAGCGGACCCGGTGCGGCTACTTCGCCGATTCCTCGCAGCCGTGCAACAAGCGCGAGCCCGGCAGCGGCTGCTCCGCGCTCGCCGGAGAGCACCACAACCATGCCGTCCTCGACTGGTCCGAGCACTGCGTGGCCACCCATCCCTCGGACATGACCGTGGCGCTGACCGCGTTCGACGCTCTCGTGCACTACGAGACCCTGGACGGCAGGCACGAGATCCCGCTGTCCGCGTTCTACCTGCCGGTCGGCGAGACCCCTCAGCAGGAGACGGTGCTGCCCCCGGGCGCCCTGATCACCGCGGTCCGCCTCCCGGCTGCCGCGGCACGTCCGCGATCGTGCTACCGCAAGGTCCGCGAGCGTGCGTCCTACGCCTTCGCCACCGTGTCCGTCGCAGCCGCCCTGGACGTCGAGGACGGCCGCGTGCGCGACGCACGGATCGCGCTCGGCGGCCTCGCCGCACGGCCCTGGCGGGCCCGCACCGCCGAGTCCGCCCTGCGGGACGCCCCCGCCACCGCCGAACGGTTCGGTTCCGCCGCGCAAGCCGAACTGGCCGCCGCCCGGCCACTGCGCGACAACGCGTACAAAGTCACGCTCGCCCGCAACCTCATCGAGGCCGTCCTGACCGAACTCGCCCACCGGGCCGAGTGACGGACGGGTTCCTCACACGTCCTGAAGGAGATCACCACATGACCGCCTCCTCGACCGGTCCGTCCCCGGCACCGGCCGGGCACCCGGCAACCGCGGACACGGCCGCCACGAGCGAGCCGCCTTCGGGAGCCGTCGGCACGGCGCGGCCCCGTATGGAGGGAACGGCCAAGGTCACCGGCGCGGTGCGGTACGCCGCGGACGAACCGGCGAGCGACCTGGCGCACGGCTGGGTCGTCACCTCCACGGTGACCCGCGGACGCATCCGCGAGATCGACACCTCCACCGCGCTGGCCATGCCCGGAGTCCTGGGCGTGATCGACCACCGGGGCGCGCCCCGGCTCGACCCGGAGGCCGGACCGTTCTTCGGACCCGACGGCGGCCTCCACCTGCTGCAGAGCGACGAGGTACCCCACTCCGGCCGGCCGATCGCCCTGGTGGTGGCCGAGACACCCGAGCAGGCCCGCGCGGCGGGCATGGCGCTGCGGGTGACGTACGAAGAGGAACCGTACGACGTCGACTTCCGCCTCGACCACCCGGCCGCCCGGCCGGCGACATCGTTCTTCGGTGAAGACGCCACCGTCGGCGACGTGGACACGGAGCTGGCCGCGAGCACCGTGGTCGTCGACGAGCGCTACGTCACCCCCGAGGTGCACGGCGCCGCCATGGAGCCGCACACCGCGACCGCCTGGTGGCAGGACGGACGCCTGCAGATCATCGACTCCAACCAGGGGCCCTACATGGTGGCCATGACCGTGGCCACGTTGTTCCGGCTCGAACCGAAGCAGGTACGCGTCCGGTCCGCGCATGTCGGCGGCGGCTTCGGGTCCAAATCAGGAGCGTGCGGCCCCCAACTGGTCCTGGCGGTGATGGCCGCGACCGTACTCGACCGTCCCGTACGCGTCACCCTGACCCGGAACCAGGTGTTCCAGACGGTCTCCATGCGGCCCGCCACCGAGCAGCGTATACGCATCGGGGCCGATGCCGACGGCCGGCTGCGCGCCATCGACCACACAGCGGCCTTCGAGGTCTCCAGAATCGCGGACTACCTGGAGAACTGCACCGAACTGACCAACACGCTCTACACGGCACGGGCGATCCGTACCCGCCGCACCGCGGTCCCGGTCGACATCCTGCCGCCGTTCTCGGTGCGCGGACCCGGCGCGACCCCCGGTTCCTTCGCGCTGGAATCCGCCATGGACGAGGTGGCGGAGCGACTGCGGATGGACCCCCTGGAACTCCGGCTGCACAACGAGCCCTCCGCCGGCCCCGTCTCCGGGCTGCCCTTCAGCCGCCGCAACCTCATCGCGTGCCTGACCGAGGGCGCCCGCCGGTTCGGCTGGGCCGCACGCGACCACCGGCCACGCAGAAGGAAGGAGGGGCACCTGCTCGTCGGCACCGGAATGGCGGCCGCCTCCTTCGGAGCGGGAGCGCTGCCCTCGACGGCGTCGATCACCGCCGAGACCGACGGAACCTTCACGGTCGCCGTCGGCGCCAGTGACATCGGCACGGGCGCGCGCACCGCGCTGACCGCGGTCGCCGCCGACGCACTGCGGGTACCTCCCGAGCGGATACGGCTGCTGATCGCGGACAGCGACCTCGGCCCCGCCTGGGGCGCCGGCGGCTCCCGGGGCACGACCTCCTGGTCCTGGGCGATCACCGAGGCCGCGGCCGAGCTGCGCTCACGCCTGGACGGCGCCGCTCTGCCGCTGACCGTCTCCTGCGACACCACGGAATCGCTCGGCCGGCTGCCCCTCATGGAACGCCACTCCTACAGCGCCGTGTTCGGCGAGGTCACCGTCGATCCGGGGACCGGCGAGGTGCGGGTGCGGCGCCTTCTCGGCATGTTCGCCGTGGGCCGTGTGATCAACCCGCTGCTCGCACGCAGTCAGCTGGCCGGCGGCATGATCATGGGCCTGTCGATGGCCCTGCACGAAGAAGGCGTCCGGGACCGGGCCACCGGCCGTCACGTCAACACCGACCTCGCCGGCTACCACATCGCCGCCCACGCCGATGTACCGGACATCGAGGCCGACTTCGTACCCGACTACGAACCCGGCGACCCCTCGGGCATCAAGGGTCTCGGTGAAATCGGCACCGTCAGCACGGCCGCCGCGATCGCGAACGCCGTCTGGCACGCCACCGGGCGCCGCCAGCGGAGACTCCCGATCCGACTGGACCGCGTACTCGAAGCACATCCGCCGAACCGGTGCCATGAGCCCGCCGGGTGAACCGCGTCGATCGTCCGACCGTAAGGAGGGACACCGTGCTGGGTGAGGTCTGGCCGTTCGTCGACGCGCACCACCGCTTGGGCCGGCCCGTCGTCCTGGCCCGCCTGGTGGGCCGCGACGGTCCCGGCTCCCGGCCACTGGGCGCCACCATGGCCGTGGCCGCCGACGGCACATGGCGGGGCTCCCTGTCCGGCGGCTGCGTCGAAGGGGGCATCCTCGACGCGGCCCGCCGCGTACTCGACGGCGCCGGGCCGCACCTCATGTCCGTGACGCCAGGGGAACACCTTCTGCCCTGGGAGGAGACACCCGCGTGCGCGGGCGAACTGCGGGTGCTGATGACCCCCGCGCCGGCCGATCCGGTCCATTCCGCGATCACCGCGGCGCTGGCCGACGACCGTCCGCTGGCGGTCCGGGTCGGCCTGGAACCCCCCTACGCATGGTCCGTCGCGCCCGGCACCGGCCAACTGCAAGGCAGCGGACCGGGCTTCACCGAGGTGCTGCCACCACGCCGGCGGCTCGTGCTCGTCGGCGCCACGGACCTCGCCGCGGCCGTGGCGGTCATGGCCGAGCCGCTGCACCGCAGCGTCGTCGTCCTCGACCCACGGCCCCGGCACATCACATCCGGAGCCTTCCCGAAAAGCGCCACCCTCGTCCGTGCCTGGCCCGACGAATGGATCGGCCGACACGGCCTCGGCACCCGCGACGCCGTGGTGATCCTCAGCCATGACCCACGCATCGACGACCCCGCCGTCCGCGCCGCACTCGCCGCCGACGCAGGGCACATCGCCGTGCTGGGCAGCCGGGCCACTCACGCCCGACGCCTGCGACGCCTGGCCGGCACCCCGGGGATCGACCGGCTGTCCGGCCCCGCCGGCCTCGACCTCGGAGGAGTCTCACCCGCCGAGACGGCCCTGTCCGTGCTCGCCGAACTGGTCGCCGTGGAGAACGGCCGCGGCGGCAACCGGCTCCGCGACGGCGACCTGCCGATCCACACCACGTCCCGCGCGACGAAGGCCACGTCCGTCTGAGCCGGCCGGGGTGGCGCGGCGTGCGCCGCGAAGGGACGGAAGCCGCCGGCGAAGGACAGAGCGCCGCCGGCGGCCGCCTGGCCGGCCCGGCGGAAGTCACGACAAGAGGAAGCGGGCACGTCAGGGAAAGCGGAGGGCCGACCGGGGCCCTCGGACGCCCCGCTTCTGCGGGCCGCTCTCCGGTCGGGCTGGGACAGGTGGTCCCTCACCGTGCCCGGCGGCGGGCTCAGCATGGAGCGCGATCCCCCTCCACCGGCCGAAGGGCGGGCCGACTCAGGGATGCGAACGATGCCTTGCGTGAACTCGGCCGACAGGAGTGCCTGCGCCTGCCGGCCACGGCACAGGTCGGCCGTAGCGTGTGCACGCGCCACGCCCTGCCCGCGGTGTCGCCGGTCAGGTTCCGCGTGGACGGCGACGGGGCGGTGCAACTGCGCACCTTCGCGGCCTCGGTCCTGGCGCGCGCCGTCGACGGGGCGCTCGTCGCCTTCGCGGCGGACGCCGTCGACGTCGACAAGTGCTCCGGATGGAGCGTCGTCGTGACCGACCGGACCGAACGCGACCGCCTGGCACGGACCGGCCTGCGCTCCTGGGCTCCCTCACCCGAGGAGGTCTTCGTGCGTGTCGGACCCGACCTGGTCACCGGGTGTGAACTTCCCTGCGGGCGCGCGATCCACGGCCCGCACATGTCGGTCTGAACGGCGGCTCCGGCCCCCCGCCCTGGACCGAACGGCCCTGTGACGAGGGGCCGTACGGCACGCGGACAGGTTCCCGCGGGCCCTGCCGCGTACGGCGGGCGGCGACGAACATCGTCAGCGGAGCCGCCCACGGTGTCCACCGGGAGCGGTGTCATGAACGATGCGGAGGCAGTGATGACCGTGGCAACCCGTCCGGACGTGGAGGTGCCCGCCGAGGCTTGGCGCGGATTCGTCGGCCGGCGCTGGCGCGACCGGATCGACGTACGCGACTTCATCCAGGCCAACTACACGCCGTACGAGGGCGGCCCGGAGTTCCTGGCCGGCCCGACCGAGCGCACGCGCGCCGTCTGGCACAAGGTCAGCGCCCTGTTCCCCGAGGAACGGCGCAAGGGCGTCCTCGACGTGGACACCGCCGTCCCTTCCACGATCACCTCGCACGGCCCTGGCTACATCGATCGGGAGCGTGAGCTGATCGTCGGGCTGCAGACCGACGCCCCGCTGAAGCGGGCGATCATGCCGGCCGGCGGACTGCGGATGGTCGAGAACGGCCTGAGGGCCTACGGCTACGAGCCCGACCCGTTCGTGACCACGGTCTTCGGCACCTACCGCAAGACACACAACGACGGCGTCTTCGACGCCTACACCCCCGAGATGCGGGCCGCACGCAAGGCCGGGATCATCACCGGGCTGCCGGACGCCTACGGCCGCGGCCGGATCATCGGCGACTACCGGCGGGTGGCGCTCTACGGCACCGACCGGCTCATCGAGGCCAAGCGGGCCGAGCGTGCCCTGCTGGACGACCGGCCCTCCACACCGTACGTCATCCGCGACCGCGAGGAACTGGCCGAGCAGATCCGCGCGTTGGGCGAGCTGACACGCATGGCCGCCTCCTACGGCTGCGACGTCACCCGCCCCGCGTCCACCGCGCGCCAAGCGGTGCAGTGGCTCTACCTCGGCTTCCTGGCCGCGGTGAAGGAGCAGAACGGCGCCGCGATGTCCCTCGGCCGCACCTCGACCTTCCTGGACGTCTACCTCCAGCGCGATCTGGCCGAGGGGCGCATCGACGAGACGCGGGCGCAGGAGCTGGTCGACGACTTCGTCATCAAGCTGCGGGTCGTGCGCTTCCTGCGCACCCCCGAGTACGACGCGCTGTTCTCCGGCGACCCGACCTGGGTGACGGAGTCCATCGGCGGCATCGGCACCGACGGCCGCACCCTCGTCACCCGCACCTCCTTCCGTTTCCTGCACACCCTCTACAACCTCGGGCCCGCCCCGGAGCCGAATCTCACGGTGCTGTGGTCGCCCCGACTGCCCGAAGCGTTCAAGGAGTTCTGCGCCCAGGTCTCCATCGACACCAGCTCCATCCAGTACGAGTCCGACGACCTGATGCGCCCCCGCACCGGCGACGACACCGCGATCGCCTGCTGTGTCTCCGCGATGGCGGTGGGCAGGCAGATGCAGTTCTTCGGCGCCCGCGTCAACCTCGCCAAGGCACTGCTGTACGCGATCAACGGCGGCCGGGACGAGATGACCGGTGAACAGGTCGCGCCCGAGACGCCCGCGCTGACCGGCGAGTACCTGGACCACGGGGAACTGTCGGCCGCGTACGACCGGATGCTGGACTGGCTGGCGCGGACATACGTCAACACCCTCAACGTCATCCACTACATGCACGACAAATACGCCTACGAGCGGATCGAGATGGCCCTGCACAACCATCCCGTGCACCGCTACATGGCCTGCGGCATCGCCGGCCTCTCGGTCGCCGTCGACAGCCTGTCCGCCGTCAAATACGCCCGGGTGAAGGTGATCCGGGACGACACCGGGCTGGCCGTGGACTACGAGGTCGAGGGCGAGTACCCGGCGTACGGCAACAACGACGACCGCGCCGACGGCATCGCCGTCGACCTGGTGGAATCCTTCATGGCCAAGGTGCGCGAGCACCCCACCCACCGGGACGCCGAGCACACCCAGTCCGTGCTGACCATCACCTCCAACGTGGTCTACGGCAAGCGCACCGGCAACACTCCTGACGGCCGACGCGCCGGACAGCCCTTCGCGCCCGGTGCGAACCCGATGAACGGCCGGGACCGGCACGGGGTCGTCGCGTCGGCCCTGTCGGTGGCGAAACTGCCCTACGAGCAGGCGTCCGACGGGATCTCCCTGACCACGACCATCACACCCGAGGGACTGGGCCACAACCCCTCCGAACGCGCGGGCAACCTGGTCGGCATCCTCGACGGGTACACGAACACCGGCGGCTTCCACATGAACGTCAACGTGCTGAACCGGGCGACCCTTGAGGACGCCATGGAACACCCGGAGAAGTACCCGGAGCTGACCATCCGGGTCTCCGGATACGCGGTCAAGTTCGTCCGTCTGACACGCGAGCAGCAACTCGACGTGATCAGCCGGACGTTCCACGGGTCGCTGTGAACGCCACGACGGCGCCGGCGACGACCGGCCGGATCCACTCCTGGGACCTGTCCACCGGCGTGGACGGTCCCGGGACCCGGTTCGTCCTGTTCGTCAGCGGCTGCCCGTTGCGCTGCCTCTACTGCGCCAACCCCGACACCTGGCGCCTGCGGGACGGGCGGAAGACCTCGGTCGACGAGGTCATGACCGAGATCGGGAAGTACCGGGGCTTCGTGACCACGGCCGGGGGAGGGGTGACGGTCACCGGCGGCGAGCCGCTGCTCCAGCCGGCCTTCACCGGGTCCCTGCTGCGGCGCTGCAAGGAGGCCGGACTGCACACGGCACTGGACACCTCCGGGTTCCTCGGCGCCCGTGCCCGCGACGACCTCCTGGCCGACGTCGACCTGGTACTGCTGGACATCAAGTCCTTCGACATCGCCGCCTACCACAGGCTCACCGGTGGCCGGCTGGCCCCCACCCTCAGCTTCGCCGCCCGCCTGGACCGGCTGGGTGTCCCCGTCCACATCCGCTACGTCCTCGTCCCCGGCTGGACGGACGACCCGTCCGCCGTCGACGGCCTCGGCGCCTTCCTGTCCGGGCTGGGCAACGTCGACCGGGTGGACGTGCTGCCGTTCCACAAGCTCGGCGCCCACAAGTACGACGCCCTCGGCATCGACTTCCCGCTGCGCGACACCCCCGTCCCGGCCCCCGAGCTGACGGAACGGGTGCGTGAACAGCTCCGGGAACACGGGCTGAGGGCGATCTGAGCAAAGCGGCACGCCGCACCCGCGGACACGTTCCCGACGAAGGGCTTCCTCGCACCGGCGACGTGGCCCCAGGCCCGGGCCGGCGGGGCACCGTCCTCGGGACCATCGGTCCGCATCGCGGCCGTGATCTCGGCCTACGGTGGAAGAGGAGATCACCCGAAGCGGCAGGAGGAGAGCCAAGTGGAGATCGTCGCGTACGGCGTCCTGGTGGACGAGGAGCCGTTGCTGCGCGAGGAGTTCGACAGGGCGTTCGCGGACCGTCACGAGCTGCGCTGTCTGAGGCTCTTCCTGGACCGGGACACCGTGCTGACCGCCGCGGGTCACGAGGTCGTGCTCAGCAGCGTCAACGACACCCTGGACGCCGGCGTACTGCGGGCGCTGGCCGACGGCGGCACCCGGATGATCGCCCAGCGGTCCACCGGCTACAACAACATCGACGTGACCGCCGCCCGGGAACTCGGCCTGACAGTGGCCCGGGTGTCCTCCTACTCGCCGTACTCGGTCGCCGAGTTCGCCTGGACCCTCGCGCTCGCGGTCGATCGCCGGATCGTCCGGGCCGCGCAACGCACCCGGGACTTCGACTTCCGGCTCGACGGGCTGATGGGTCGCGACCTGCGCGGCCGCACGGCCGGCGTGGTGGGCACCGGGAAGATCGGGGCCGCGTTCACCCGGATCGCCCACGGGTTCGGCATGCGGCTGCTGGGCTGGGACGTCGCGGAGAATCCCGACTGCCTCGCCCTCGGCATGCAGTACGTGCCGCGCGAGCGGCTGTTCGCCGAAGCGGACCTGGTCAGCCTCCATGTGCCGCTGCTGCCGCAGACCCATCACCTCGTCGACGCCGAGGCCCTGGCTCTCATGAAGGACGACGCCATCCTGGTCAACTCCAGCCGCGGCGGCCTGGTGGACACGGACGCCCTGCTCGGGACACTGCGCGCCGGACGGCTGAGCGGTGTCGGCCTCGACGTGTACGAGGAGGAGGCCGGCGTGTTCTTCCTGGACAAGTCCCTGGAGGTGATGACCGACGAACGCCTCGCGCGGCTGATGACCTTCAGCAACGTCCTGGTCACCTCGCACCAGGCGTACTTCACCAGGGACGCCGTCGGGCAGATCGCCCAGACCACCGTGGCCAACATCGTGGACCACCTCGCAGGCAACACCAGCGACAACACGCTCGTCCACCCGGCGGCGGCGTGACACCCGCGGGATGCCGCACGCTCCCGGGGACCGGACCGATGGGCCCTGCCGCCGGGGGAAGCCCGGCCCTGACCCCGGACGGCGGCCCAACGGGGTTGCGCGGACATGACCGTGGGCGCATCACTTGACAGGACAGGAAGGCACGTCATGGACAGAGCACACCTGCGGACCGCCGCGCTGGTCAGGGCGGTCGGCGCGGCCCTGGTGGCCGCCGGACCCGTCATGCTGCTGCAGGGCGGCAAGGGCCGCAAGGAGATCCGCGGCGAACTGGCCGCCCAGAAAATCACGTTCCCCCGGCACGGGCTGCCCGCCCATCTCGCCCCCTTCACCGGGCAGCGCGTCGAGACCGGCCCCCAGGCCCACGCATACGCCGAGCTGATCAAGGACCATGTCGCCCAGGCGACCGGCGGCCGCACCTACGCGGAGATCACCGAAGAGCTGCACGCCACCGGGAACGACGACGAAAAGCTCGCCGAGCTGCGCCAGACCGCCTTCATGGGCGAAACCCTGCGCGGCTCCCTGCTGTCCGCCTACCAGGCATGGCACCTCACCACGCTGGTCATGGGCCTGGGCGGGGCGCTGACCGGCCTCGGCGCGGCGCTGGTCGCCACGGCCAACGCCTTGGGCGCGGACCGGCACCACCCCTGACCTGCCCTGCACCGTCCGTGCTCGCCGAGTGGGCCGCCGGCCGACAGCCCGGCGGCCCACCCACGTCGTGCGGGACACCACGTCCCGGCCGTTCACGACCGACCCCGCTTGAGCATGTCCCGTTCCGGCGGCGGCAGTTGACGGGGCGCGAAGGCGGCGCGCCGGAGTCCTTCGGCACGATTTCCGACGGACCGTCCGGCCCTGCCGCAGCCGCCGGAACCGGGGACCCTCGGCCCATGCCGAGGGGCGCATCGGCCGCCGCGCCCCGGCGTCCGATGCCGCATGCTGGCTCTCGACCGATCCGGAGGAATCCCGTGCACCACTGCAACCGGCATCCATGCGGCCGTCGACACGGCCGTCCCCCGACACGGGTGCTGCGCACGGTCCGGTCCGGTCACGGCCCGGCCGCCCGCCACGTCTGCCCTGACTCCCGGGCGGCCGGACGTACGATACGCACCCATCGCGCACGGAGCGCCTGGTGAGCGCCGCCCGAGTGATCCGCCGACAGCACCAGGACGTCGCGGCCTACGGCGGCACCGGCGACCCCTTCGCCGAGGAGCCCTGGTGCGGCTACCGGCCGGGTCCTTCCCCCGCCAACGCGAACTGGCCGCGCTGCTGTCCGGCGCCGCCGCCACGCCGCACGCTGCTCAGCCCGCTCGGCCCGCGCTTCAAGGACGGCCTCGGTCTCAGCTCGTTCCAGCAGTCGCTGCTGGTGGCGGTCCCGGTGGTGGTCGGCTCGCTGGGAGGGATCCCGGTGGGCGCGCTCACCGACCGCTACGGCGGGCGCGTGATGTCTCCGCTGGTCTCGGCCGCCACCATCGTGCCCGTGCTCTACCTCGGCCTGGCCGGACACTCCTCGCTCGCCGCCTTGCTGGTGGGAGGTTTCTTCCTCGGGATCGGCGGCACCGCGTTCGCCGTCGGCGTGCCGCTCGTGAACGTGGCCCTCATGACCCCGGCCGCCCAGGTCGGCTCGGTCACCGGCGTGGTCGGCGCCGCGGGCGGCCTCGGCGGCTTCCTCCCGCCGCTGGTGATGGGCTCGCTCTACGGCGAGTACGGCACCTACGCGGCCGGGCTCGCGCTGCTCGCGATCGTGGCCGCCGCCGCACTCGCCTACACCCTCACCGGTGTCCGCACCGCGGGCACCACGGCGTAGGAACAGGAACCGGCGCACGGGAACGGGAACGGGGCCGGGCACGGGCGGCGGCGTCAGCCGGTGGGGGCCAGCGGGACCACCCATTCGACGACGGTGCCGCTCGGCCGGTTTGCGGACAGGGTGAACTCGCCGCCCCGTTCCTCCGCGCGCTCGCGAAGGTTCGCCAGGCCGCTGCGGCGGGTGACCGCGGGGTCGATCCCGCGGCCGTTGTCGGCCACCCGCAGCTTCACGACGGCATCGGTGACCTCGACACCGACATCGACGGCGGTGGCGTCCGCGTGCCGGGCGGCGTTGGACAGGGCCTCGCCGAGCACGGCCAGCAGATGCTCGGCCTGCTCGGCGGAGACGGCCGTGTCCAGCAGCCCGGTCATGCGCAGCGCGGGAGCGAAGCCGAGCGATTCGGTGGCCCGTTCGGTGGCCGCCACCAACTGGGCGCGCAGCCCGCAGCCACGACGGTCCTGATCGTGCTCCCGGAGGGCGTAGACGGTGCCCCGAATGATCTTGATGGTGTCGTCCAGGTCGTCCACGACCCGCTGGATCCGCTCGCTCACCCCGGGCCGGTCGGAGATGTGACCCAGCGTGGACTGCAGCGTCAGCGCGCCGGCGAACATCCGCTGGATGACGAGGTCGTGCAGGTCTCGCGCGATCCGGTCGCGGTCGCCCAGCACGACCATGCGTTCGCTGTCCCGCCGGTGCTCGGCGACGTCCAGCGCCAACGCGGCCTGATGGCCGAACCCGGTGACCATGTCGATCACGGCGTCGGTGAAGAGGGCACCGCCCGGCAGATGCGCGACCTGGAGCACCCCGCGGACATGCTCCCGGGTGCCGAGCGGTACGAAGAACGCCGGCCCCAGCTCCACCACCGAGGCGCTGCCGCCCTCGGCGCGCGGGTCGGCGCTCACCGCCTCACTGGTGATCGTCTCCCCGGACGTGTAGACCTTCGCGGCCAGCGCGGTGGCGGGCAGCACCAGACCGCGGACCTCCTCGGCCCCCGCTCCCGAGGCGGCCTCGATGACCAACTCGCCCCGATCGCCGACGGGCACCGCCAAGGTGACCAGGTCCGCGCGGGCGATCTCCCGCACGGTGCCGGTGAAGGACGCCAGCACCGCGGCGGGCTCCGCGCCCGAGAGCAGACTGCGGGTCAGTTCGTTGCTGGCCGCGAGCCAGCGCTGCCGGCGGCGCGCGTCGTCGTACAGCCGGGCGTTGTCGATGGCCACACCGGCCGCCGCGGCCAGGGTGCGCAGCACCGCCTCGTCGTCGCTGTCGAACTCCGCGCCGCTCTTCTTGTTCGTCAGATACAGGTTGCCGAACACCTGGTCGCGCACCCGGACGGGGGCGCCGAGGAAGCTGGTCATCGCGGGGTGCCCGGCCGGGAAGCCGGCCGAGGCCGGATGCTCCGTCAGGTTCGCCAGGCGCAGCGGCTCCGGGCGCCGGATGAGCAGCCCCAGGATGCCCTCGCCGCGCGGGTAGTGCCCGATGCGGGCGATCGCCTCGTCGTCGATGCCGACCGTGACGAACTGCTTGATCGTGCCTTCCTCGCCGAGCACGCCCAGCGCCCCGTACCGGGCGTCGACCAGCGTGGCCGCGGACTGCACGATGCGGTGCAGCACCACCTCCAGGTCCAGGTCGGAGCCGACCGCCAGCACGGCGTCCAGCAGTGTGTGCACCCGGTCCCGGGCCCCGCGGACCTGCGCCACCTGCTGCTGGAGGTCGTCCAGCAGTGCGTCCAGCCGCAACTGGGGAGCCAGCCCGGATGCCTCCACCTCACGCGAAACCCGCGCGTGCTCGTCCACCACAGCTCCCCTCACGACATGACCCACCCCCAGAATGCCGCACGGGCCGAACCCGTCGGACGGCACCCGGGGCTGCGGGCGGGGCGCGGCGCGTGGCGTCGTCCGCCCCCGCGCTCGCCCGTCACCGGGTCACCGCGGTGGCAGGCCGCCGGTTCCCGCTCGCCGTGCCGTCACAGCAGGTCGGCGCGGCAGAAAATGTACGCGGGGTGCGTGGTGACGGCCGATGGGCAGGACGAGGGGTGTGCCGGAGAGGGCGTCCTCGATGACGCGGCTGTCCATGCCGTACAGGACCCGTACGGCTCGTCGCGCAGCAGCGGATCCGTCTGCCGGGCCAGTGCCATGGCGATCCACACCCGCCGGCGCGGGTGGTGTCCGGGCCGCGCGATTCCGTGTGCTTTTGTCAACTCACCGACAAAGGTGGGGTGTTGACAGGCCCTCGGGGTCTGGCTGACCATCACAGGTGTGTCACGGAGTCCCCTTGGCAACTCCACATGACCAGTGCATCACTGTGACCAGGTACATACATCGCACTCTCCGGCACATCTCACCCGTCGAACGACGTCTCCCCGAATTCATCCGAGACACCCTGCTTTGCCGCTATCCCTGCCTTCCCTGATTTCCCCCGAATTCGGCACTCCGCACGGTGCCGTCATTCGCCGCGCCTTCGTACCGCCCCCGGTCCCACCCCCCATAGGAGGCCAGGCCTTGCCGGTGCAGAACACGCCCCACCCCGTCCCCGCAGCTGGGCCCGTTGTCCGCCCAGCCTCCTTCGCCCAGCAGCGACTGTGGTTCCTCGCCCAACTCCCGGGCGCGAGCGCCGCATACAACGAAACCCTCGCCTTCACGCTCACCGGCCCGCTCGACCGGAACGCCCTGGCGCGTGCCTTCGACTCGCTGACCGACCGTCACGAGAGCCTGCGGACACGGCTGGTGGCCGAGGCGGGCGGCGTCAGCCAGCACATCGACCCGCCCGGAGCCGGGTTCGCCCTCGACATCGAGGACCTGAGCGCGCACACCGACCCCGACGAGCGCGTGGCCGAGCGCCAACGGGCGGAGGCGGAGCGGCCGTTCGACCTGGCGGCCGGACCGCTCGGGCGCGGCCGGCTGATCGCGCTGGACGCCGAGCGCCATGTGCTGCTGCTGACGTTCCACCACAGCATCTACGACGGCGCCTCGATGAACGTGATGATGAAGGAGGTCTCCCTCCTCTACACGGCGTCGGTGACACACACCACGGCCGGACTGCCGGAACTCGGGGCGCAGTACGCGGACCACGCGCGGCGTCAGCGCGAGGCCGTTCTCGGCGGCGCCCTCGCCGCCCAGGAGGACTACTGGAAACGCGTGCTCGGTGATGCGCCGCCCGCCCTGGAACTGCCCACCCGGGGACCGCGCCCGGCGGAACAGCGCTATGCGGGCGGGCGCGTCGAGTTCACCCTCGACGCCGATGTCACGGCCGCGCTCCGCGACCTCGCCCGGTCCCGGGGGGCCACCCTGTTCGTCGCCGTGCTGACCGGCTGGGCCGCCCTGCTGTCCCGGCTGTCCGGGCAGGACGACATCGTTGTCGGAAGCCCCGTCGCCGGCCGGCGCGGACCCGGTGCCGCCGGCCTCATCGGCTTCCTCGTCAACTCCCTGCCGCTGCGCATCGATCTGGGCGGTACCCCCACCGCGGCCGAGGCGCTGGCCCGTACCCGTGCCGTCGTCCGTGCCGCACTCGACCACCAGGACGTGCCCTTCGAACGCATCGTCGAGCTGGTGAACCCGCCGCGCAGCGCCTCCCGCACCCCGCTGTTCCAGACCATGCTGGCGTGGGTTCCGGACCGGCACGACCTGCTGCGGCTGCCCGGGGTGACGGCGAAGCCGCTGCCGATCGCGCACGCCCCGGCCAAGTTCGACCTCGCCCTGTCGGTGACCGAGTCCCGGGGACGCCTGACCGGACACCTCGACCACGCGACCGCCCTGTTCGACACCACCACCGTCGAGCGCTGGGCCGGACACCTGCGCCACCTGCTCACCGACATGGCCCGGCACCCGGACCGCGACATCCGCACCCTGGAGCTGATGACGGCGCCGGAGCGCCTACGACTGATCGGCCAGGGGGACGCGGCACAGCACCCGGACGAGGCCACACCGGGCGACCCGATGGCGACGGCCCTGCGCACGGCCACGGGAATCACCGAGCTCTTCGAGGCCCGCGCCCGCGAGCACCCCGCCCGTACGGCCGTCGTCGACGACGCCCACGCGATGGACTACGCGACCCTCGACCGGCGCGCCAACCGGCTCGCGCACGCCCTCGCCGCCCGCCGTGTGCGTCCCGGTGATGTGGTGGGACTGCACGCGCGACGGACCCATGACCTGGTGGTCGGCATCCTGGGCATCCTCAAGGCGGGGGCCGGTTATCTCCCGCTCGACCCCGGACAGCCCCTCGCCCGCCTCGCCGCCATGGTCGAGGACGCCCGCTGCCCCGTCGTCCTCAGCGACCACGCCGCCGGGGAGCGCCCCGAGCCATGGCTGGACCTGAACGCCGTGACGGCCGAGGGCGCGACGCAGGACCGGCCGCCGTCCGGCGTCGGCCGCGCCCCGGACCGGATCGCGTACGTGATCTTCACGTCCGGGTCCACGGGACGGCCCAAGGGCGTCGCCGTCGAGCACCGCAGCGTCCTCAACCTCTTCACGGCCTGGCACGACCGGATGGGCACCGCCGTGGGCGAGGTCGGCTCGGCCTGGTCGAGCATCGCCTTCGACGCCTCCGTCCACGAACTGCTGCTGCCCCTGACCACCGGCGGCGAACTGCACATCGTCCCCGAGGAACTGCGCGCCGACCCGGACGCCCTGCTGGAGTGGATGCGCGAACACCGGGTGACACAGGCTTTCCTGCCGCCCGCCTACGTCCGGTGGATCGACGAGGATCCCGCCACGCGCCTGCGCGGCCTGCCCCTGCGCAAGCTGCTGACCGGCGTCGAGTCGCTGACCGAGGCCGCACTGCACCGCATGACAGAGCACCTGCCGGGCCTGCGCGTCTGCTTCGGGTACGGCCCCACCGAGGCGACGCTGTACAGCACCGCCTACTACCGGCCCCGCCCGCTGGAGCGCCCCTGCCCCATCGGCCGGCCGCTGCCCGGCACCCGCTGCTATGTGCTCGACGCCCGGATGCAGCCGGTGCCGCCCGGCGTCGTGGGCGAGGTCTACCTCAGCGGCGCCTGTCTGGCCCGCGGCTACCTGAACCGCCCCGACCTCACCGGGGAACGCTTCCTGCCCGACCCGTTCGTGCCCGGCGCCCGCGTCTACCGCACCGGCGACCTCGCCCGCTGGGACGACGACGGCCAGGCCCACTACGCGGGACGCGCCGACGACCAGATCAAGCTCCGCGGCTTCCGGATCGAACCCGCCGAGATCGAGGCGGCGTTGCTGCGCCTGCCGGGCGTCCGCGAGGCCGTCGTCCTCGCCGACCACGACCCGGCCGGCCGGCCACGGCTGATCGCCGGCGTCGGCAGGGGGACCGCGCCGCCGCGCGACGACTGGCGCACCGCGCTCGCCCGCACCCTGCCCGACCACATGATCCCCGCCGTGGTCCTGGACCTTGCGGACCTCCCGCTGAACCGCAACGGCAAACTCGACCGCCCCGCACTGGTGCGGCTCGCCCACGAACAGACGCCCGACCAGGTCAACACCGCCAGCCCACGCGACCACGTCGAACACGCCCTGTACCGGATATGGCAGCGCGTCCTGCTGCATCCCGCCATCGGGGTCGGCGACGACTTCTTCGCCATCGGCGGCACGTCGCTGTCCGCCATCAAGATGGCCCACCACGTCAGCGAGACCTTCGGGCGCCGGCTGCCGGTCGCCGAGGTGATGATGCGTCCCACCATCGAATCGCTCGCCGCGCTGCTGCGCGAGGACGGCACCCACCGCGCGCCGGGCAGCCTGATCGAGTTCCGCCGGGGCACCGGCCCCCGGGTGATCTGCGTGCACCCCGCCGGAGGCACCGCCTTCTGCTATCTGCCGCTGGCCGCCCACCTGCCCGAACACACCGGTCTGTACGGCATCCAGTCCCCGGGTGTGAACCCCGGGGAGCACGTCCTGCCCACGGTCGAGGCCATGGCCGAGGAATATCTGCGCCTGCTCCAACCGCTCGGCGAGGGACCGCTCGTGCTGACCGGCCTGTCCTACGGCGGGCTCGTCGCCCACGAGATGGGCCGCCTGCTCGGCCGCGCCGGACGCGGTGACATCAGTGTCGTCCTGCTCGACACACAGGCCACCGACGACGCCGCGGCCCGAGAAGCGATCACCGCCGTCGACGCGGCCGAGTTCCGCGAGAAACTTGTCAGGTTCAACGGCATGTACCCCGGCATCGACGACGCCCAGGTGGACCGCTACTTCCGCCTGTACAACCACAACAGGCTCACCGCCCGGGACCATGTGCCGGCCGTCTCCCCGGCCCGCCTCGTCCTCGCCCAGGCCGTGCCGGAGGGCACCGACACCCCCTTCCACGCCCAGGTCCGCGCGTTCTGGCGACGCCGCGCACAGGGCGAGTACCGGGTCGAGACGATGGACTGCGACCACTGGGAGATCCTGGAAGGCGCCACAGGCGCCCGGGTCGCCGCGCTGCTGGCCGCCGAACTCGCCCACCACGACCCACGGCTGACACCGCGGCCGGACGCCGTCGCCGCGCCGGTGGGTGAGGCGTGATGGACACCCCTGCGTTCCCGGCGTCCGCCTCGCTCGCCGAGGCCGTGCTCGACCGGGCCCGCCGCACACCCACGGCCCCCGCCGTCGAGGACGGCGGGCGGGTCCTGGGCTACGCGGAACTCGACCGGCTCAGCGGCCGGGTCGCCGCGCGGCTGCGCCGCCGCGGAGCGGGCCCCGGCCAGGCCGTCGCCGTCTGCCTGCCCCGCTCCTGGCAGCTGGTGTGCGTACTGCTCGGCATCCGGCGGGCCGGCGCCACCGTCGTCCCCCTCGACCGGCTCAGCCCGCACGAGAGGCAGCGGCACATCCTTGAGGACTCCGGAGCCGTGAGCGTGGTCCACGACGGACACAGCACCCACCCCGGCGGACTCCACGTCGACCAGCTCCTGTCCCCGGAGCCGGCCGCCGGGCCCGCACCGGCGCACCACGACACCACGGGGGCCAGCTTCGTCTTCTACACCTCCGGCAGCACGGGCCGCCCCAAGGGCGTCGAGGTCACCGACACCGGCGTGCTGCGACTGGCCCGCCCCGGCTACATCGACCTGAAACCGGGCAGCCGCTACGCCTGCCTGGCCAACCCGGCCTTCGACGCCCTCAGCTTCGAGGTGTGGACCCCGCTGCTGACCGGCGGCGTCTGCGTCGTACTCGACGACACCCAGGTGCACAGCCCGCACCGGCTCACGGCCGCACTGCGCGAGCGCCGCGTGGACACCCTGTTCATCACCGTGGCCCTGTTCAACGCGGTCGTCGAGCAGGCGCCCCACTGCTTCGCCGACGCCGCCCAGGTCCTCGTCGGCGGCGAACGCCTCGACGCGGGGGTGATACGCCGCTGGTACGCGGCCAACCCCGACGCGGGCACGGTCCTGCACAACGTGTACGGGCCGACGGAGGCGACGACGTTCGCCCTGTGCCACCCCATCCCACGGGACTTCGACGGCGACTCCGTACCGATCGGCACCGCACTGCCCGGCACCGGCCTGCTGCTGCGCACCCAGGACGGCCGCATCGCGGAGCCGGGCGAACTGGCCGAACTGCTGCTGTCCGGACCGGCGTTGGCCCGCGGCTACCGCAACCTGCCGGAGCAGACGGCGCGCAGCTTCGTCGAACTGCCGGACGCAAGCGGTGCCACCCGCCGCTGGTACCGCACCGGCGACCTCGTGCGCGGCGACGCGCAGGGACGCGTGACCTACGTCGGCCGGGCCGACCGGCAGGTCAAGGTGCGCGGCTTCCGCATCGAACCCGGCGAGGTCGAACGGCAGCTCCTCGCCCTGCCCGCCGTCCGCCAGGCATACGTGTGCACCCGGCGCGACGCGGCGGACCGCAACGAACTGCTGGCCTTCCTCGTCCCCGGTGACGGCCTCGCCTTCGACGCCTACGAACGCCACCTCACCACCGCCCTGCCGCCGTATCTGCGCCCCCACCACACCTACCTCGTCAAAGCGTTCCCGCTGACCGGCAACGGAAAGGTCGACCGGGCCGCCCTGCTCGGCGCCGCGGGAACACCGTGGCGGGGCACCCGGACGGGCGCCGCACACATCGGCGCCGAGCAGCGGCCGGTGCTGGACGTCGCCGAGAAGATCCTCGGCGTCCGCGGGCTGCGCCCGGGCGACCGCTGGGCCGCAAGCGGCGGCGACTCACTGCAGGCGCTGCGGTTCCGCTTCGAAATCCTCAACCGCTTCGCCGTGGACCTGCCCCAGGACCTGGTGCTGCGCGTCGACTTCGCCGCCCTCGCGGACGCGGTCCACGCCCCGCGACCCGCCGCGGGCGAGCACCCGCCGGTGCCGCCCCAGGCGGGCGAGCCGATCGCACCGGCCACCGGCGAGCAGGAACGCCTCTGGCTGCTGCACGCACGAGACCCGCACGACCGCTCCTACGACGTGCCGCTCGTCTTCCGGATCAAGGGCCGCGCCGACCCGGAAGCGCTGCACCGCGCGGTGCGCTCCCTGGTGGAGCGGCACCCCGCCCTGCGCACCCGGCTCATCCCCGCCGCGCACGGGCTGCTCCAGCGCGTCGAAGAGCCCTACGACCCCTGGCGACCGCTCGACGGCCGGCCGGGGGAGCGGTGGCAGGACACCGCCGACCGTTTCTTCGCCCACCGCTTCGACCTCACCGAGCCCCGGATGCTCCGCGCCGCCTGGGCCGCACGGGCCGACGGCGGTCTCCTGCTCCTCCATCTGCACCACGTGGCCGTGGACGGCTGGTCCCTCAACCTGCTCCTGCGCGACCTCAGCGAGGCATACGCGGGGACCGGCAACCGTCCGGCACCGGACACCACACCCCTCGACTTCGCACGCTGGCGACGCGACTGGCACACCAGCGACGGCTACGCACGCCGCCGCACGCGGCTGCTCGCCCACTACGGCGGCGGCACACCGCACTCACCCGCCCTGCCCGCCGTCGAGCGCACGGGCCCACCGCGGGCGAGGCTGCTGCGCACCTCCCTCGACCTGGTCCGCCGCACCGCCCTGGACCGGCGCGCTGCGGCCACCGGCCTGACACGGTTCCAACTGCTGGTGTCCGCGTTCACCGCGGCCCTGTACGCGGTGACGGGACAGACCCGCCCGCTGGTCGCCACCCCGGTCGCAGGCCGCCTGCGCCCCGAGTTCGCCGAAGCGGTCGGCATGTTCGCCAACACCGTGCTCCTCGACCTGACCGCCCGGCCGCACGACACCCTGAACGCCCAACTCGCCGAGCACGCCGACACCGTACGCGCCGTCCTGGAAGGACAGGAGGTCGCCCTCGCCGACGTCCTCGCCGACCCGGCCTTCCACGACCGCACCCCCCTGTTCGACTACCTGTTCGTGCTGGAGAACACCGAGTTCTCCCGGCTGCGCCTGGACGGCTGCGAGGTCCGGCCGTACTGGCCACAGCCGACGGGCGCCAAGTGCGCCCTCACCCTGTCGGTGATCGAGCACGAATCCGGCTTCGACTGCCTGTGGGAGTACCGCGACGACATCGGCACCGAGCGGGCCGAGGCCGCCGCCCGGCTCTTTTGCGACACCCTCGACCATCTGAGCGCCGACACCGGGATCACCCTGCGTGAACTGGTCGCCCCCTACCGCCGTACGACGGCCGGCGCCGGCCGCGGAGCCGAGCCGGAGCCGGACTTCGCCACCGTGGCCGACGGATTCGCCCGCCAGGTCGCCCGCAGCCCCAGGGCGCCCGCCGTCACCGTCGAGGAAACCACCCTCACCTACGCCGAACTCGACGCACAGGCCGACGAGTTCGCCTCCGTCCTCAGCGTCCACCGGCCGGCCGACCCCGCCGCGCCGGCGGCCGTCGCCCTCTACCTCCAGCCCTCCGTCGAACACATCGTCGCCCTGCTCGCGGCGGCCCGGCTCAACCTGACCGTCGTCCCCCTCGACCCCGCCTATCCGCCGGCCCTGCTGCGGCACGTGCTCGACCAGGCCGATCCGCTGTGCGTCGTGGTGGCACCCGAGGACACCGACGCCCTCGACACCATCGCACCGCCCCACCTGCCACGGCACACGGTCACCCGCACCGACACCCCCCGGGCCGCCCGCGTACCCCACCGGCATGCGGGGCTGCGCCCGCTGTACACCCTGTTCACCTCCGGCTCCACCGGCACGCCCAAGGGCGTCCGGGTCCCCGACCGTACCCTGTGCAACCTGCTGACCTGGCAGCGCGCCGAGGGCGCACTGCGCGGGCCCGCCGTCACCCAGCAGTTCTCCATGCTGTCCTTCGACGTCTCCTTCCAGGAGATCCTGACCACCCTGTGCTCCGGCGGCGAGCTGCGCCTGGTGAAACCGGCCTGGCGGCAGGACATGCCGGCCCTGCTGGAACAGTTGGAGAACGGGTCGGTGGAACGGATCTTCCTGCCGTACGTGGCCCTGCACCTGCTCGCCGAACACGGCGTGCGCCTCGGGCGGTTCCCGTCCCGGCTGCGTGACGTCGTGACCGCCGGCGAGCAACTGGTGTGCACCGACGCCATCCGCCGCTGGTTCGCCGGGCTTTCCGGCGCCCGGCTGTTCAACCACTACGGCCCGACCGAGACCCACGTCGTCAGCGGCCTGTGCCTCGAAGGGGACCCCGCCCACTGGCCGGTCCGCCCCGCGATCGGACGCCCGGTGGCGGGGGCCGTGCTCCGCGTGGTCGACGAGGCCGGCCTCCCCGCCCCGGCCGGGGTCACCGGCGACCTGCTCATCGGCGGCCCGATGGCCACACGCTGCTACGTCGGCGACGACGGCGCACACCACGACCGGTTCGTCGAGGACCCGGACCTCGGCACCTTCTACCGCACCGGCGACCGGGCCCACTTCGACCGGCGGGGCCTGCTGCACTACGCGGGCCGCGACGACGGACAGGTCAAAATCGGCGGTCACCGGCTGGAGTTGGGACAGGTCGAGGCCGCACTGCTCCAGTACCCCGGGGTGACGGGCGCCGTCGCCGCCGTGGCGGAGGGCCGGCTGCTGGCCGTCCTCCAGTGCCGGGGCGAGGACCCCGACCCGGCCGGCCTCGCCGCACACCTCGCCGGCCTGCTCCCGGCGTATGTACGCGTCGCCCGCTTCCGCCTGCTCGCCGCCCTGCCCCGCACACCGAGCGGCAAGCTGGACCGCCGGGCGGCGCTCACCGCACCGGGCCGGGACCTGCTGCCGGCCGCCGCGACGTCCGGCACGCTTACGCCCCTCGAACGACGCCTTGCCGGCCTGTTCGAGACGGCGACCGGCAGGACGGCCGGCGTGGACCAGCGGTTCTTCGACGCCGGGGCGACCAGCCTGGACCTGATGCGCTTCCATCTGCGATGCGCGGCGGAGGGCGACCTCCCCTTCACCGTCCCCGACCTGTTCGAGCACGTCAGCCTCCGCGCGCTGGCCCGGGTCATCACGGACGGGTCCACCACCGCCGCCCCGGCCCGTGCGAACGCCGCGGCGCGAGCGGCCGAACCCGCCGCCGACGACCCCGTCGCCGTCGTCGGAATGGCCGTGCGGCTGCCCGGCGCGCCCGACCTGGCCGCCTTCTGGGAGCTGGTCACCACCGGCCGCCGGGGCATCGAGCACTTTCCCACGACCGACGGCCGCACCGGCGCCCGCAGCCAGCTGGCGGGCCTGCTCGACTTCGACCCCGGCCGGTTCAGGATCAGCCCGCACGAGGCCCGGCTGATGGATCCCCAGCAACGCCACCTGCTGATGAACTGCGTCGAAGCGCTCGCCCACGCCGGTCTCGGCGACCCAGGCACCCGGCGGGTGGGGATCATCGCCTCCTGCGGCGAGAACACCTACTTCCAGCGCATGCTGCGCGAGGGCGACCCGGACGCCCTGCCCGACGCCTTCCGCCTCGCCCAGCACCACGAGAAGGACTTCCTCGCCACCAAGGCCGCCTACCACCTGGGACTGACGGGCCCGGCGTTCACCCTCCAGTCGGCGTGCTCCAGTTCCCTCGTCGGCGTGCACGTCGCCGCCGGGATGCTGCGGCAGGGCGATGCCGACGTGATGCTCGTCGGCGGGGTCCTCGTCGACACCGAACTGACCGACGGCTACACCTACCGGCCGCAGCACATCTTCTCGCCGGACGGACACTGCCGGCCCTTCAGCGCGGACGCCGAGGGCACCGTCGCGGCCAGCGGCACCGGCGTCGTCGTCCTCAAACCGCTCTGTGCCGCCCGCCGCGACGGCGACACCGTGTACGCCGTCCTCACCGGCTCGGGCGTCAACAACGACGGCTCAGGCAAGCTCGGTTACAGCGCCCCCGCCCTCGCCGGACAGCGGGCCGCCATCCGGGCCGCCCTGATACGCAGCGGTCGTCACGCCACCGACCTCGGCTACATCGAGGCACACGGCACCGGCACCCGGCTCGGCGACCCCGTGGAGGCCGCCGCGTTGCGCCAGGCCTACGAACTGGCGGACGACGCCCGTGTACCGCTGTCGTCGGTGAAGAGCCAGATCGGACACCTCGGCGCCGCCGCCGGTGTGGTCGGCCTGGTACGGGCCGTGCTCGCCGTGCACCACGGGGTCGTCCCGCCCACCGCCGACTTCGACCGGCTCAACCCCGAGATCGACGACGGCCCGTTCCGCGTACCGGTCGCCGCCGAGCCCTGGCCGGCAAACGTGGCGAGGGTGGCCGCCGTGAGCAGCTTCGGCATCGGCGGCACCAACGCCCATGTGCTGCTGGAACGGCCGCCGGACACGCGGACCCCGCCCATGCCGGAGACGGTGCCCTGCCTGACGCTGTCGGGCGGTTCCCCAGCCGCCGTACACGCCGACGCCCGCCGCGTCGCCGACTACCTGGACGCACACCCCGACGCCTATCCGCGGGTGCTGCGCCACCTCCAGGCCGGCCGGCCCGCGCTCGGCCACCGGGCGGCGGCCGTCTGCCCGGACGCGGCGTCCGCCGCCGTCTGGCTGCGCTCCTTGACGACGACCGCCGCACCACCGTCCGCCACCCCGCCGCTGCCCGTCGACGGCCTCGACGCGCAGGCCCTCGCCGCGGCATGGACGGCAGGACAGGACCTCGTATGGCCCGCGGGCCCCGCCGGCGCACCCTGGGACTTCCCGCCGCCCGCCTTCGAGACGGCCGAGTACGACTTCCCGCGCGCACCCCACCGGCCTGACTCCGTCCCGTCGGCGGGCGGACCGGACGAAGCATCCGGGTCCGAGGCCGGGGTCCGGCTGCCCGCGGCCCACTGGCTGCACCAGCCGCTGTGGACGCGGCTGCGCCGCGCCCGCGTCACCGCCCGCACACCCCGCCGCACCGCTGTGGTGGTCACCGCACCCGACTCGGACGACGAGTCGTGGCGGTCCCTCGCACCGCACTACGCCCGCGTCGTGACCGTGCGCGCCGGTGACCGCCTCGTCCGCCTCGACGAGGACCGCTACGAGGCCGACCCGGCCGAGCCCGCGCACCTCGCCGCCCTGCTCGCCCGCGTCACCGGCCCCGCCGCACCCGACGTGGACTGGCTGCACGCGCTGCCGCTCGCCCTGGACGGCCGCCCGCGCACCTCGGCCCTGGAGGCGGCCCGATGGGCCTGCCTCGACACCGTCGCCGCGCTCGCCCGGGCACTCGCCGACGTCCCCGAAGGCCGACGGCCGCGCGCCTGGCTGCTGTCCCACCAGGCGCAGCCGGTCACCGGCGCCGTCCGCACCCCCGAGGCCGGCCTGCTCGCCGCGGCCCTCGACGTACCCCGGCAGGAACTGGGTGTGTCCCTGCGCTGGGCCGACCTGCCCGGGCCCCGGCCCGCCGACTGGGCGGCCCGACTGCCGGATCTGCTCCTCGACACCGGCCTTGCCCGGGCGGTGACGGCGACGGCGCTGCGCGACGGGTTCTGGTGGCACCGCACGACCCAGCCCGTCCGGGCGCCGCACACCGTCGCGGACCCGCTCCGCCCGGCCGCCACGGGCACCCACCTCGTGCTCGGCGGCACCGGCGGCATCGGCAGCACCCTGGCCGCACACCTGCTGGCACACCCCGGCAACCGCGTCGTGCTCGTCGCGCGCGGCACCGACGCGCCGGCCGCGCTCACGGCGTTCACCGACCGCGTCACCCTGGTCCCCGCCGACCTCGCCACCGAGGAACCGGAGGCGGTCGCGGACCGGCTGGCCCCGCACCTGGGCGCTCTGACCGGCATCGTCCACGCCGCCGGAACCGGCGCCGGCGGCCTGCTCGCCCGGCGTGAGCCCGGCACCGCCCGCCGCGGCACGGCGGCCAAGCTGCGCGCCGCCCTGCTCATGGAAGTCCTCATCGCCCGGCACCACCCCGACTACGCGCTCTACTGCTCGTCGATGGCCGCCCGGTTCGGCGGACTCGGCCAGTTCGACTACGCGGCGGCCAACGCCTGCCTGGACGCCTACGCCCACTACGCGTCCCCGGGCGGCGACACCACCGTGCGTACGAGCGTCGGCTGGGACGCGTGGCGGGACGTCGGCATGGCGACGGACGCGCTGCGCGGCGACGCCCGTCACCAGGCACACCTGGCGGTCGCGCTCACGCCCGCGGAGGGCACGGCCGTGTTCGAGCGTGCCCTGCACCTGCAACTGCCGCACCTGCTGGTCAGCACCACGGACCTGACCACCGCACGGGCCCACTACGAACCGGCGTCCGAGACCCGCCAGGCGTCCGAGACCTGCCCGGCGTCCGAGACCCGCTGGGTCCCCGTGGCCGACCACCGACCGGCAGCCGAGACGCGCCCGGTCCCCGCGGTCGCCGACCCCGCCGCCGAACTCACCGGCATCCTGCTCGACCTGCTCGGCGTGGACACCATCGATCCGCGGGCCGCACTGTACGACCTGGGCGCCGACTCGCTGACCCTCCTGGAACTCCTCGACGAGATCAAGCGCCGTCTCGGCGCCGACATCGAACTGTCCCGCCTCAGCCACCGGGTGAGTCTCGCCGAGATCCTCGGCCACCTCGGCACCGGCACCCGGCCGTCGCACGCCGTGGACGTGGAGGTGTGGCAGCCCGGCGCGGGCCGGGACGTGCTGTGCCTGGTGCACCCGGTCGGCGGCGACATCCAGTGCTACCGCCCCCTGGCGGCGGCCCTGCCGGGCGACCTGACGGTCTGTCTGATCGCCGACCCGGCGCTGCGCGACCCGACGCTGCCCTCCTGGTCGATCAGCGACCGCGCCGAACGCTATCTGTCGGCCGTACGGGACGCGTTGCCCGGCCCCGACCGGCGACTGCGGCTCGGCGGCTGGTCGTTCGGCGCCTGGACCGCCCTGTCCATGGCAGCGCGGGCCGAGTCCGAGAACCGTCCCGTGGACGCCCTGTATCTGCTCGATCCGCCCCCGCCCGGCGCCGGGCGACGCCTCGTCGGCTACGACGAGGAACAGGTGCGCGCCGTCTTCACCCGCGAGCTGAGCGGCAACGGCACGGAACGGCTGACGGAGCGGGGCCGCGGCTACGCCGAACGCCTCGCGCGCTGCTGCCGCGCCAACCTCGCCGCCATGGCCGAACACCGGCTGCCGCGCCTCGACGCCACACCCACCACCCTGTGGCTCGCCGGACGCCCCGTCGCCGAAGGACACCTCGCGCCGGAACCGACCGCACCGGACGACTGGGCCGACCGTCTGCCCCGGCCGCTGCGCGTCCACCGCGTCGACGCCGACCACTACGAACTCGTCACCGAGCCCCACGCCCGGGACATCGCCGCCGTCCTCGCGGCGGCCCCGCCCGACGTGCCGGACCCGGCCGGACGGCCCTGAGGAGGGGACCCGCGTGCGGCACCCCTGTCCGCGCCTGCCCGCCCGGTCCTTCTGGCGCACCGCGCTCCCCGAACCCGGACGGCGACACGATCCGCGGCAACCTCGCCTTCGGCCGCCTCGTGGTCGCCGAACTCCTCGACCGCGGACGGTGACTCCGCCCCCGCCCACTCGATCCCAGGGAGGTTCCTCATGGAGGACCACGCACTGCGGGCCGTCGAACGGCTCACCACCCGTCCCGCCGGATGCTACGACACCATCACCGTCGCCCCCCTCACCCCGGTGTTGGGCGCCGAGATCACCGGGCTCGACCTGTCGCGGGAGCTGACGCCCCAGCAGGAGAAGGAACTCAAGCACGCCTTCCACACCCACCATGTCCTGGTCTTCCGCGACCAGGACATCACCCCCGAGGAGCACAAGAGGTTCGCGGGCGTCTTCGGCGCACTGCACCCCGTCGCCCTCGCACCCGAGGGCTCCGACCCGTACATCCTGGAGATCAAGGCGACCAAGGAGTCCCGGTCCGTCGCAGGCGACGGCTGGCACGCCGACGGCACCGCCGACGCCGCGCCCTCGCTCGGCTCGATGCTGTACATCACCACGATCCCCGAGGGCGGCAGCGGCGGCGACACCCTCTTCGCCAACATGCACCTCGCCTACGAACTGCTCTCACCCGCCCTGCGCGGTTTCCTGGACGGTCTGACCGCCCTGCACGACGGTGCCCTGCCGTGGACCGCGGCCGGCCAGAACCCGCCGCCCGAGTACGACGTGCCGCGCACCGTCCACCCCGTGGTCGTCCGGCACCCGGAGACCGGCCGCAGGCTGCTGTTCGTCAACGCCCCCTACACCTCGCACATCACCCAGCTGTCCCGGGCCGAGAGCGACGCCCTGCTGGGGCTGCTGTACGCGCACATCGCCCGGACGCCGCTGCTGCACTGCCGGGTCCGCTGGCAGGAACGCACCCTCGTGCTCTGGGACAACCGCAGCGTCCAGCACCACGCCGTGTGGGACTACTTCCCGCACACCCGCGAGGGCCGCCGGGTGGCGATCGACGGCACGCCTCTGCACGCCTGACCGGCCCCTGACGGAAGCGCAGGTGCCCCATGACCACGACAGCCGGCTCGGAGGCGTTCCGCGCCGCGCTGCGCAACCCGGCCGACGCCCCCCGCCGGCCCGGCCGGGGCACCGCCGCCAGTCTGGGGGCGAGCGGCTGCGCCGAGGGGCCTGCCGGCGTCCGCGACTATGCGCTCGCCAACGGGTTCGCCGCGGCCGAGGCCGACGCGTACGGCCACGCGTACGTGCGGCTGAGCACCGAGGCCGACGCACGGGCCTTCGCCGAGGCCCACGCCGAAGCGCTCGGTGACGCGCGCGCGTCGGCGTACGCGTCCGGTGACGGCCGGGCCTGCGCCGACACCCACCCCGGAGCGCACCTGCGGGCCGTCGTCCGGGCCACGACGGCGCGGGACGGCGGCCCGCACAGGTCTCCCAGCCGGCCGAGGGCCTTCTCCCGGCGCTCGCCGCTTCCCGGCCGCGACGGCGAGACACCCCACCGCACGGCCTGAGGCGAGACACCCGCCGCACGGCCTGACGGCCTTCCCGCCCGGGGAGGCTTCGGGCCCGGCGGTGCGGCCGGCCGCCACGGCCGGCCCCCGCGTCATAGCGCGCCCCGTCATTCGTCTTATATGCATGCGTGATGTGCTGTGTGGTGCCGCGCGGTTCATTGCCCTGGTGGTCGTGGTGGCCGGCACGACCGTGACGCCCCCCGCCCCGACGGCGTCGGCGGTGCACGTCGCCGCGACCGGCTGCGCGACGGTCGACGAACTCTCCGGGTATGTCCCGCTGTACGAGCTGGACGTCCCCCGGACGGCGTACTGGCCGAAAGGCACCGGCGTTCCCTACGCGCTGAACAGGTCGCTGAAGCTGGACGGACAGCCGAGCGCGCCGTACCTGGACCGGGTGGCCTACTGCCTGGACACGGTGAGCCGGGCGGGCCGTCACGAGTGGGCCTACGCGTCGTTCGACGCCCTCACCGACGACCCCAGGACGCTGGGTGTGCCGAACACCACCACCGCCCGGCCGGTGAAGGCCCTGACGACATGGGGCAGCAATGTGACCCATGTCGAACGCGCGGACGGCGGGTACGTCAGGTTCTGGCCCGGCACCTACAACGCGGCAACCGGCAGGCCGAGCGGTTCCGCCTCCGGGTACGGGGCCATGCAGGTGCACAACACCGCCGCGGGACAGACCGTACTGGCGCTCAACGGCTGGAGCCGCAAGAAGGGCCGGTACCTGGACATCGGCACGGGCAACCAGCGGACCGGCCACCGGGACTGGACGTTCTCCCAGTCGGCGCGGACGCTGGCCTCGGCCACGCTGACCGTGTACGTCAAGCCGGCCACACCGAACGCGACGACATGCGAGCAGACGGTGGGCGAACTGGCCGACTACCGGCTGCTGTACGACGCGGAGATCCCGAGGACCGCGGCGTCCTGGACGGACGGCGTGAGGTACGCCGTGGACAACTCCGAGACGCTTCACACACCGATCTCCCGTGTCGCCTACTGCCTGGACGGCATCTACGGCACCACTGCGGCATGGGCCTACGCGGCCATGGACGCCTGGACCCAGGATCTGGGGAACCTGGGCGTGCCCATGTCCGGAATGACCCGGCGACGCGTCGCGGATCTCACCGTGCGGGGATCAGATGTGCTTCCGTCCGACCACAGCACCGGATATCTGGAGTTCTGGCCGAACCAGTACGGGCGGGAACGTCCGCCCGACGCACCGGCCGGCGGCAGCGCCGGCGCATGGGACATCGCGGACAACCCCCACCCGGCGTCCCGGCCGGTTCCGGGCGCCGGCGGCTACGGGTCCTTCCAGGTCCATGACCTGACGCACCGGCAGACCGTGCTCGCCGTCAACGGCTGGGCCTATCTGCCGCAGACGCGTGTGGACATCGGTGTCGGCACCGCACCCGGCGGTGCGCCGGACTGGACGTTCGCCGGCAACGCGCGCGGGTGGACCCGGCCGCATCTGCGGGTCTATGTGAAGCCCGCCGGTGTGGACCTCACCACGGGTCCGGTCGACGCGCAGCTGTATCCCCGCGACCGGGCCACGAACACGGCGACGGTCGAGGTGCGCGGCCGGGTCACCGACCCTGATGTGACCGCCGTGGACATGGACGTCTACCGGGAGGGCACGCTGGTGACGACCCGGCGGGTGCCGGCCGCGGAGTTCTGCTCACTGAGCGCCCCGATCACCGCGGAACGCGCCTCCTACACGGTGGAGGTGTGGGCGCAGCGGCCCACCGGCCGGACCCTCGTGCGCCGCGCGAGCGACATCGTCGCGGGCGACGTGTACCTCATCGAGGGGCAGTCCAACGCGGTGGCAGCGGGCGCCGGGTTCGCCGGCACCGCCGGCTCCCAGGACGCGTCGCCCTGGGTGCGCACGTTCGGTCACAGCATCGCGGACCCGGTGCGCTCCGTCCACGACCGCAGCTGGTACCGGGCCACCGGTGAGGGCTTCGAACCCCGGCACACCTCGCAGCGCGGTGCGATCGGGCAGCTCGGAATGCGACTGGGGCAGGTGCTGGCCGACCGGACCGGCATCCCGGTCGCGATCCTCAACGGCGCGGACGGCGGCAGACCCTCCGGCTTCTTCCGGCGCGCCGCCGACCTCCCGGCCGACCCGGCCACGAACTACGGCCGCCTGCTGAGCCGGGTCGCCGACGGCGGCCTCACCGGGGCGGTGCGGGGCGTCATCTGGTACCAGGGCGAGTCGGACACCGGCCTGTCCGGCAGCCCCACCGCGGCCCAGCACGATGCCCATGTCCGCGCCCTCATGACCGGCTGGCGGGCCGACTTCACCGGCCTCGAACACATCTACGTCGTGCAGATCCGCAACCACTGCCGGGCCGTCAGGAGCACCGCCGTACAAGAGGTGCAGCGCCGCTTCGCCGGCCTTCCGGGTACGTCGGTGATGACCACCATGGGACTGGACGGCCATGACGGCTGCCACTACGCCTACCGGCAGGGATACCGTCAACTCGCCGACTGGCTGAGCCTTCAGGTCCTCCGTGACCTGCACGGTGTCCGGCCCGCCACACCGGCCGGCCCGCCGAACCCGCTGCGCGCGACCTGGGAGGACACGGCACACACCAGGATCCGGATCGACCTCACCGATGCCACGCAGACGCTGCGCTGCGCTGCCGGAGCCCGGGCCGACTTCATCCTGCACGGCACGGCCGCGCGGGTGGCCGGCGTCACCTGCGGCACCGGCCGTCTCAGCCTCGCCCTGACGGGCCGGGGCACGGGCCTGACCGGGATCACCCACACCGGACACCCCGGTGCTGCCACCGTCTCCGCGACCCCGGCCACCGCATGGATCGTCAACGCCTCGGGGATGGGACTGCTGGCCTTCGACAGGCTCCCGATCGGCTGACCCGCACCGCCGGGAGGGGGGAACGGCCCGTCCCCTAGGGGTGCGGGGACGGGCGGGTCTTCACGGGACGCGCCGCCACCGCGCGAAACTGCTGCGGTGCCGTGTGCCGGTGCCGGGGTGTCATGGCCGACCGGCGAGCGGGACCAGCCGATGGCTCTCACGGCACGGACGGCAGGCGAACCGGCTTCCGCCCGCGCACGGGCCGGAGCCCGCCTCCACGGCGTGGATCAGCCGGATGTCCTGGGCGAGGCGTTTGCACCAGGAGCACAGGCCGGGCCGGCCGGCGTCCGCGTCGTGCTGTGCTTCGGCTTCGGAACGGGTACAGACGGCCATTGCCGCACCTCCGGACGTTCGGGTGCCTGCGGCCGTGTGTGCTCGTCGGTGAGGCAGGCCGCCACCAAGTGTTACCCAAGGTACATGAATGTCCACGGAGAGTCCCCGGTTTCTGTCATCGGGTGATGGGCGACGCCTCCGGGACCTCGGGGTGGATCTGCTCGACACGGTCGCGCGTGGTGTAGGTGTCCCAGTACCGCCCACTGGCCGGGTCGGCGCCGTCGGCTGACCGTGCCGCTCCCATGAGCCGTCCGGCGCAACCGCTGTCCCCGTCCGGGTAGCCGCGGGCGCGCCGACTGGAGCCCGCGGGGACGCTTCGTACGTAGTGGCGACGTCCGCCCGCGACGACTGGAGCGCCCGTTGGAAACCCTTGCCTCGCGACCGCCCCGACCGACCCGCGTCCCCTGGTGTGCCGTCCGGCTCCAGGGCGGCAGGGCCGACAGCCGGAACGGCTGATCACATGGACGGCGCCGCTCGCCCTGCCCACCGCCGCCGGCTCCACGGCGTCCTGTGGATGCTTCTGCCGGTGGCGGTGACGGCCGGCCTGTACTGGTTCGGCCGGGCACACATCCCCGACTACCAGAGCAGTCTCTTCGGGCAGCGCGGCTACGGCGCCCGGGGGCTCAAGGCCCGACTCGGCTCGGCGCTCCTCGGCCTGGCCCTGATCCAGCTGTTTCTCGCCCTGTGGATGTACGGCGTCCTGCCCGCGCTGCGCACCGCATCACACCGGGTGCACACCACGCACCGCGTCATCGGCCTGACCGCGTTCCTCCTCTCCCTCCCGATCGCCTGGCACTGCATCACCGCCTACGGCGTCCGGCTGACCAGCACCCGCGTGGCAGTGCACTCGCTCACCGGCTGCTTCCTGTACGGGGCCTTCGTCGCCAAAGTCGTCGTGGTCCGCCACCGCCGCTGGCCCGGCTGGGCGCTTCCACTGGCCGGCGGCGTCCTCGTCACCGCGATCGCCCTGCTCTGGTACGCCGCCGCCTTCTGGTACCTGAACGGCTTCCGGGCCCCCGGCCTGTGACATCACGCGACGGCAGGACCGGGGTGGCGAGGAAGTGTCCGAGGAGTCAGCGGGAGTGGCCGAGTTGGGCGAGGGCACGGTCCAGCATGTCGGCGAAGAAGTCCACCGCGGCGGCGTCGATGCACAACGGCGGCTTGATCTTCAGGATGTTCAGGTGGTCGCCGGTCGGCTGTACGACCACGCCGAGGTCGAGCATGCGGTCACAGAGTTCGGCGGTCTCCTCCGTGGCGGGTTCCAGGGTGACGCGGTCCCGGACGAGTTCGAGCCCGAGGTAGAGGCCCGAGCCGTGGACGGCGCCGATGATGCCGTAACGGTCGGCCAGCGCGTCGAGCCGGCTCTTCAGACGGCCGCCGACGCGCACCGCGTTGCCTTGCAGGTCCTCGTCGCGCAGGGTCTCCAGGACGGTGAGGCCGACGACGCTGGAGACGGGGCTGCCGCCGGTGGAGGAGAAGAAGTAGCCCTGGTCGCGGTACCGGCCGGCGATCGCCGCGGACGTGATGACGGCGCCGAGGGGGTGGCCGTTGCCCATGGCCTTGGCCACACAGACGATGTCCGGGACGACCTGCTGCTGCTCGAAGCCCCAGAACCAGTGGCCAAGACGGCCGTAGCCCACCTGGACCTCATCGGCGACGGCCAGGCCACCGTGCCGGCGGACCGCCGCGTACACCTCGGCGAGATAGCCGTCGGGCAGGGCGATCCCACCGGCGTTGCCGTAGAAGGTCTCACCGATGAAGGCTCCCGCCGGGCGGCCGGAGGCGGCCAGCTCGTCGATCACCGCGACGGCCTCGGGCGCGTAGCGCACCGCGTCCGCCCCGCGGTGCCGGCCGCGATAGGAATTGGGCGAGTCCACGGTGTGCACCCAGCTCGGACGGGTGGCCAGGGCGTTCGGGTTGTCCTGGAGCGAGGTGGAGACCGCGTCGGAGGCGTAGGTCCAGCCGTGGTACGCCTCGCGCAGCGCGACGACGTCGTGCTGCCCGGAGGCGCCGATGGCCAGCCGCAGCCCCAGATCCACCGCCTCGGAACCGGAGTTGACCAGGAACACCGTGTCCAGCGGCTCGGGCAGCAGGGCGGCGAGGCGTTCGGTGAACTCCACCACCGAGGCGTAGTGGAACCGCGAGTTGGTGTTGAGCCGCCGCAGCTGCCGGGAGACCGCCTGCTCTACGCGGGGGTGGGCGTGGCCCAGCGGGGTGACGTTGTTGACGATGTCGAGGTAGGAGCGGCCGTCGGTGGACAGCAGATGGTGTCGCCAGCCACGCTCGATGCGCGGAGGCTCGGCGTAGTAGTGCTCCTGCACGGTCGCGAACACGGCGTCACGCCGGTCGAGCAGATCCCCGTCCTCGGCACGGCCGGCGGCGGGGAGACCGACGAGCGGGGCGGGGTCCGCGGTGAGCGCGAGCCAGCCGGCGGCGTACTCGGGGCGCACGAAGGCAGGGACGGCGGGGCCGTCGGCGTCGCGCAGCGCGAGGCGCAGTGCGGTGCCGGCGGGCAGACGGGCGAGGTCCCCGCCCGCCCGGACCGTCGAGCCGGCGGCGACCACCGGATCGACCGTGCCGGGGAAGGACAGCGTCAGCACCCGCGGGCCGTAGCCGATCTCCACACGGCCCGGTGCCGCGGCGAGGACCTTTCCCGCGCCGGGGGCCTGCGCCACGACCGGCCGGCCGAGCCACAGGTCGATGCCGGTCGGCACCGTGGCGGCGGAACGGGCCGACAGCGCCGGAGCCCGGTCGAGCCGTGGCTGCGCGTACCGGGTGGCCACCGCGGCTGCTCCGTCCGCGAGCGCGGCGGCCGACAGCCGGTCCACGGTGCCGGCTTCGAGCCAGGCTCCGTGGTCCATGGAATCGGCGTCCGTGGACAGGTCGAGGAGGCCGACGGTGTCGGCGTCGAGGCCGCGCAGCAGGACGTGCGCCGGCGCATCGGTGCGCGCGGGCGCGTCCGCCAGGCCGGTCGCGTCCTGGACGAGGTGGACCATCACCGCGAGCGGCAGGCGGGTGGCCTGCTCGAATATGCGCCACTCGCGGTCGAGTGCGGACGTGGCGTAGGCGTTGTCCTCGTCGACGGCGGCCTGGTGGCGGCCGCTGGCGACCAGACCGGCGGCGCGCAGGACCACCAGGGGCCACAGCGCCTCCGCCTCCGCCGGGGCGAGCGGCCTGACGGCGTGGAAGGCCCGGACGGCGGGCAGCACATGATGGGGCTCCACACCGTCGTGGTGGAGCATCGAGGAGAGCGTCACGGCGAGTTCGCCGACCGCCCAGCTCCAGGTCAGGTCACCGAAGTCGATGACTCCGTCGGGTGTGGGCAGGGGGCCGTCGGGGGAGCGGATCAGATTGTCGTCGGTGAGGTCGAGGTGCACGGCCTGCGACGGCAGCGCGGCGGCGAGCGCGTGGACCCGCGCCCAGGCGTCGGCGGTCGCGGAGCGGACGGCGGCGCGCCGGTCGGGCTCGGCGATGTGTTCCGCGAGCTGGGCGACGACGCGGTCGGCGTGCCGCGGGTCCCACTGGAGGACGCGCTTGAGGCCCGGGTGGCGGAAGTCGCGCAGGGCGGTGCTGATCTTCGCGCCGATCGTGCCCATGGCCGCCACCGTGCTCGGCGACAGGTGCCGGGGTCCGGAGAGCGCACCGCCGGGCAGGTGCCGCAGGAGCCGCGCGATGGCCGGCCCGCTCGCGGTGTCCACCGTCGTGCGCCGCGGGGAGCCGTCGGGGCGGCGCAGGACGGTGGCGATGCGCAGTTCCGGGTGGGCCGCGGCGATCAGGTCGGCGGCGGTGTCCTGGGCGTCGATCTCCGTGGCGCCGAAGGCGGGGTTGGCGATCTTCAAAATGGCCAGGGCGGTCCCGTCGTCGGCGCGCAGCAGGAAGTTGGCGTCCTGCTGGCTGCCCAGCGGCTCCGCACGCACGTCGACGCCGAGGTGCTGGGCGCCCAGGCGCGCCGCCTGGGCCGGTGTCACCTGGGGTGCGGGCAGCGCACCGTGGGCGAAGAAGTCGATGGTGTGGAACTCGTCGTGCTGCATGCGGGATCCCTCGGCTGGTGGGCGGAGCAGGGCGTGCGTATTCCGCGAGCCATGTAGTTGTTTCCAGCACAATGGCGGATCGGAGCGCTCGAATCAACTGTGCCGACGACGGAATCGGGCGCATGCCCAGGTGGGCGCGACACTGCGTGATTCCCTCGCGACTGTTCGCGCCCCATGCCCGGGTCGCCCTCGATCGCGCGGCACCGTCCCTGCGGCTAACCGCCCGCCTTCGGCTCGGCGGACGATCCGTCGCGAGCGGAGGTCCGGACGAAGTCGGCGATGTCCGGCAGGCCCGGCCGATAGCCGTCCGAGGTGTCCACGGTCAGCGTGGGGACGTCCAGGGAGATCGGCACGAAGGAACCGGGTGAGCGTGTCCCGGCGGCGATCGCTTCGAGCAGTTCGTGGTCTGCGTGGGCGGCCCGGTGCGGATCGTCCTGGACGCGCTGGACGATCCGGTCGTGGGCGACGGTGGCCGCCGTGGTGCACAGGACGACGCGGAGGTCGGCGAGGGCGGTGAGCGGTTCCAGGTTCGGCCGCCACAGCCGGTCCTGGAAGGCGGCCTCGGCGACGAGCGTGACCTGGGCCTCCAGGAGCAGCTTCAGCGTGCCGAAGAAGGCTTCGAGGGTCGGGCGGTTGAGGGGATCGTCGCCGCCGCCGCGGTAGCCGGGGGTGGACAGGACCATGCCCTGCTTGATCTCGTCACGGATGATCGCGGGGCAGCCGAGGGTGTGGGCGAGGCGGCGGGCGAGCGTGGTCTTCCCCGTTCCGGGACTGCCGCTCACGACCACCAGGGTCGGTGTGCGCATCGGGTGTTCCCGCAGTGCGGCATGGGTGGTTTCCCGTCCGTAGTGTCGTCCCATCGCTCCAGGATGGAGGAGGCGCGGCGCTCCTCGCGAACCGGCGGCGCCACGGCCCGTCCGGTCGCCCACCCGGATATGAACTCATATGAATGCGTCACATGGTGGGGTAAGCTGAGGCGAACTTGCGGGGGGTCAGGTGTGCTTGGGCGCAGTGGTCCGCCCTGCCGTGTCCACGAGTGCCGCCCGGAGCAGTCCATGGAGAGTCTGGACCCTGAGGATCCGCCGGCCATCGGCGGTTACCCGCTGCTGGCGAGGCTCGGAGCCGGCGGCATGGGGCAGGTCTTCCTCTCCCGTACGGCGTCCGGACGGCCGCTCGCGCTGAAGACCGTGCGGGCCGAGTTCGGTGTGGACCCGGCCTTCGAGGAGCGGTTCGCCCGCGAGATAGCCAGCAGCGACCAGGTGCGTTCGCCGTGGACGGTGGCGGTCGTCGACTACAGCCCGGCGGGCCGGCGGCCCCAGTGGCTGGCCACGGAATACATCGCCGCGCCGTCCCTCACCGAATGGGTGGAGCGGTACGGTCCGCTGCCCGAGCCCGTCGTGCGGGCCCTGGCGGCGGAACTCGCCGAGGGACTGCGGGCGGTGCACCGGGCGGGTCTCGCCCATCGCGACGTGAAGCCGTCCAACGTGCTGCTCGCCCGCCGTCATCCGCTGCTGATCGATTTCGGCATCGCCCGTGCCGCCGACGACACCAGGCACACCCGGACCGGCGGGGTCATCGGCTCGCCCGGGTTCATGGCCCCGGAGCAGGCGGCCGGCGGGGTCTCGGCCGGGCCCGGCGACATCTTCGCGCTGGGCGCGGTGCTGGTGTACGCGGCCACCGGGTCGGGTCCCTTCCTGCGGCCCGGTGAGGATCCGTCGGCGGCACAGCTGCTGTACCGGATCGTGTACGAGGAGCCGGTGCTGGACGGTGTGCCGTCGGCGCTCGTGCCGCTGCTGGCCGCCTGCCTGCACAAGTCGCCCGAGGCCCGGCCCACCGCGGAGGCGCTGCTGGAGCGGCTGGGCGCGGGGCGGGACGGCTGGACCACGGCATTGCCCGCGACCCTCGCCGCGGAGATCGCCGCGCGGGAGGCCGAGCTGCGGCACCTGCTTGAAGGGCACGCGCCCGCGCCGGAACTCCGGGCGCCGACAGCCGGGTTCGGGCCGACGAACGGGTTCGGCCCGACAGCCGGTTTCGGGCCGGCGAACGGTTTCGGCGCGACGAACGGGTTCGAGCCTCCGACAGGGTTCGGGCCCCCTACCGGTTTCGGCGAGGCCGGGGCGCGGTTCGGCGAGGCCGGGACGCCGCCCCCGTACGGGACGCCCCTGTCGTACCGGCCGTCGACCGCGTACGCCTCCCACCCGGGGCCACCGGCCCTGACCGATCCGCGCCCCGCGCCCACCACCGGCCCGGTGCCCGGCCCGCGCAGGGCGCGGCGCGGCACGGTGCTCGCGGTCGCAGGCGTCGTCGCGGTCGGGGTCGCGGTCGTCGCTGCCCTCATGCGGCCGGGCGGCACCGGCGACGACACGGACACCACACATGACACCTCTCCGCCGCCGTCCCGCCGCACCGCTACGGACGTCCTGCCCGCCTCCTGGACCGGCACCTGGAAGGGCACCGGCCCCGGCAGCAACTCCGGCGACGGCGTGGTCAACTCCCGCACCACCCAGGTGTCGGTGACCCTTTCCCTGCACACCGCACGCCGGGGGGACATCGCGGGCAGACAGGTCAGCCACATCACCGACGCCGGCAGCGGCCGGGACATCGGGTGCACCGAGACACTGCGCCTGACGGAGACCCATGCGACGACGATGGTCTTCGAAGCGGCCACGAGCACACCCACGGATCCGTCGGCGGGAGTGCTGTGTGTGCGCGGCAACGTCTACACCCTGACGAAGACCGGCGCCGACACCCTGACCCTGGGGGACGAGGGCGGCCAGGCGGCGGGAGCGCCCTCCCGGCTGACCCGCTCGTCCTGACACCGGGCTGACCCCCGCCCCCGGCATCAGCTAGGGTGAAGAACTGACCGGGTCCCGCTCCACCTGGGCTGGTCCGACGTGCAGAGAGGAGGCTGAACGTGACCGATGCCGATCGGTCCTCGCCGACGACTCTCGCGGAGAAGATCGACGCGTTGTTCCGCATAGTACGGCGCCCCAACCGCGAGCAGTTCAGCCATGAGGAGGTCGCCCGCGCCTGCCGGGAGGCAACCGGGGAGAGCTTTTCCGCCACCTACATGTGGCAGTTGCGGACGGGCCGTCGGGACAACCCCACCAAACGGCACCTCGAAGCCCTCGCCCAGTTCTTCGACGTGCCGGTCGCCTACTTCTTCGACGACGACCAGGGGGCGGCCATCGCCAAGGAACTGGAACTGCTGGGAGCCCTGCGGGACGCCGGGGTCCGCAGCGTGGCGCTGCGCGCGGTGAACCTCTCCCCGGAGGGCGTGAACACGATCAGCGACATGATCGATGTCCTCGCCCGGCGTGAGAGTGCCGCAGGCGGCGACCAGACCGACCGCTGACCTGGACCGGCGGCCACACAGCGACCACGGGGAAGAGGGACAGCCGGTGCGCGGCGGTGGGAACAACAAGCGTCTGTTGCAACGATGTCGGCGTCTGGTGGACGGTCTCGACCTGCCGACCCCGTTCGACACGGCCGAGTTCATCGGCATGCTGGCACGCACCCGCGGCCGGCCGATCGAGCTGGTACCGGTCGCGGCCCGACCGCACCTTCCGTGCGGGCTGCTCGTCACGACCGACCGTGCCGACCGCATTCTCTACCCCGCGGACACCACGCCCCTGCACCAGCAGCACATACAACTGCACGAGGTCGCGCACCTCCTGTGCGGTCACAGCGAGACCTCACCCACGGCGGCATCCGCCGCGCAGGTCCTGCTGCCCCATCTGCCCGCCTCGCTGGTCCAGCGCGTCCTCGGGCGCACCGTCTACACCGAGCCGCAGGAGGAAGAAGCCGAGCTTGTCGCATCGCTCATCCTGAACCGTGCCGCACAGCGCGTGCGCACGGGTACGGCCCTGCCCTCGCCGGCCGGTCCGGAAGAGGCCCGGCTCCGCTCCCTGTTCGGCTCCCCGGAGCACCGGGACGGGGACCGGCCGTCCCGCCGGCGGCGCATGTGACGGACCTGACCGCCTGTCTCGCCGCCCTGGTCTTCCTGGTGTTCGCGGTCCACCGACTCGCGATCAGCCGCCACGGGAGAACGGATCCCGCCCAGCGTGACGTGGCCGGATTCGCGCTGTGCGCGGGCACGGCGATGCTGCTCAACGCCCCGGCGGTGCTGGGCGTTCTGGACCGCCTCATCCCCTCTCCCGACGGCGAGCTCCTGGTCGCCAATCAGCTCAAGGCCGCCGCCGCCGCGTTTCTCTCCCTGGTGGCGCAGGCCCTCGATCCACAGAGGCCCCGACCGGTGCCGGTACACCGGCGGCGCCGGATCCACGCCGCCGTCCTCGTGCAACTCACCGCGTTCGGCCTGTTCCTCGGCGCGGGCGTCACCGAGTCCGGCGCGACGGCCGTGGCCGCGCCCGGCCGCGGCTGGGCCCTCGCCGCGTACAACGTGCTGTTCACGGCCTACCTCTGCTGGTGTCTGTACGTCCTCGGACGCGCTCTGATCCGGCAGTCCCGGCGCACTCCGCCGGGCTCGCTGCGTACCGGCCTCGCACTGGCCACGCTGGCCACGGTCATCGCCACGGTGTGGGCGCTGTGGGCCCTGGACGACGTCGCGGAGAACGTCACCCGCGCGCGGCAGGACCTGGACGAGGACCTGATGTCCACGACGCTCGGGATGGTCACCGCGGTCTTCGCCGCCGCGGGCGCCACCGCCACCCTCTGGGGCGAGCGGATCGCCGCCCCGCTCCGGTGGCTGCGCGCCCGCCGCACCCACCAAAGGCTCGCTCCTTTGTGGTCGGCGCTCTATGCCGAGCTGCCGGAGATCGCGCTGGACCCGGACGCCGCCGGCCGGCGTCCCGGTCTGCGCCGGGCCGACTTCGCGCTGTACCGCAGGGTCATCGAGATCCGGGACGGCAATCTGGCACTGCGCCCCTACCAGCGGCCCGAGGCGGTCGACTGGGTCACGCGGGCGCTGAGCGGTTCGGCGCTCGCGGGCCCCGACCGGCAGGCCGTGTTCGAGGCCGCGATCATCGCCGCGGCGTTGGAGGGCAAGCGGGCCGGTACGCCGCCGACCGGCACGGCGGATCAGGGGAGCCTGACCCCCACGGTGGCCCTGGCGACCGTCGAGGACGAGGCGGCCTGGCTTATCCGCGTCACCCGCGCCTTCACCCGCTCCAGGATCGTCGACGACGTCCGCGACCGCATCAGGTCCCAGGTCACAACGGGCTGAACCGTCCCGCGGAGCGGTCCCGCCGATGGGCCCGCCGGTGCCGCAGACGACCGACGGCACGGCGTGGCACATCCGGCGGAGCGCTTGGTGCTCCCGCACCGGACGGTCCGTCGCAGCCCGGCGTCGACGGACGCCGACCGGTCACCTGCGATCGACGTACCGGCGGAAATTCCCTCGCGCCGTCGCCGCAACGGGCACAGACTCGTCCCATGGCGGACATGGGGGCGTTCCGGGACGCGGTCACCGCGTGGGCGGCGGGCGGTCCGGGCGAGCGCGCGCACGAGCTGGCCGCGCGGCTGACCGTCCGGGCGACCGTCCTGCTCGAAGGGCCGAGCGACGTCGCGGCGGTCGACGCGCTGGCGGCGAGCCGCGGCCGGGACCTGGCGGCCGAAGGGGTCTGCGTCCTGCCGATCGGCGGCGCGATGAGCGTCGGGCGCTACGCCCCCCTGCTCGGTCCTGCCGGCCTCGGCCTGCGCCTCACGGGGCTGTGCGACGAGGCGGAGCGCCCCTACTACGCCCGCGGCTTCGAACGGGCCGGTGCCGCACAGCACGGCTTCTTCGTCTGCGCGGCGGACCTGGAGGACGAACTCATCCGCGCGCTGGGCGTGCCACGCGTGGCGGAACTGGTCCGGGCGGAGGGCGACCTGCGTGCCCTGCGGACCTTCCTGCGCCAGCCCGCACAGCAGGGCCGCGCCCCGCAGCAGCAGTTCAGGCGCTTCCTCGGAACGAAGAAGGGGCGCAAGATCCACTACGGCCGTGTCCTCGTCGAGGCTCTTGTGCCCGACCTCGTCCCGGCTCCCCTCGACGGCCTGCTCGCCGCCCTCTGACCGCTGGCGATCCCGGCAGGCACGAGAACGGTCGACATCCGACCGACACGCTGACCGACACCGCCGCCGTCCACGGCGGGCCGCAGCAGCCCGCCCTGGCACAGGGCCGGCTTCAGCCGGGGGAGTGCTGCGCGGCCGGTCCGGTCTCCTCCGTGGCGGCCAGGGAGGCGAGCAGGCGCAGTCCCTCGTCGCTGGGTGAGCCGGGCTCGGCGGTGTAGACGGTCATGGTGAGTCCGGGTTCGGCGGCCAGGTCCAGGGACTCGTAGGCGAGGGTGAGGCCGCCGACCGCCGGATGGCAGAACCGCTTGGTGCCGGTCCCGTGGCGGCGGACGTTGTGGGCACCCCAGCGGGCCCGGAAGTCCTTGCTGCGGGTGGACAGCTCCCCGACGAGATCGTGCAGGTCCTTGTCGTAGGGGTCGCGGCCGGCCTCGCGGCGCAAGATGGCCACCGCCATGTCCCCGAACAGCTCCCAGTCGGGGTAGAACCGGCGGGAGGCCGGGTCGAGGAAGTTGAAGCGGGCCAGGTTGCCCTGGTTGTCGGAGCAGGCGAAGAGGTCGGTGTAGAAGGCGCGGGCGAGCGGGTTGGCGGCGAGGATGTCCATCCGGCCGTTGCACACGACCGCGGGCCCCGCCGTGATCGCGTCCAGGGTCCACTGCAGGCTGCGGTGCGGGGTCCACGGCCGGTCGGCCCGGCGCCGTGGGCGGGTGAGGGCGTCGGAACCGTCGGCGGCCTGGGCCAGGTGCAGCAGGTGGGCGCGTTCGGCGTCGTCCAGCTGAAGAGCGCGGGCGACGGCTTCGAGGACGGCCGGTGAGACACCGGCGAGGCTGCCACGCTCCAGCTTCGCGTAGTACTCCACGCTCATGTCGGCCAGCGCGGCGACCTCGCTCCTGCGCAGCCCCGGGACGCGGCGCCGGGACCCGGCGGGCAGCCCGGCCCGCTCCGGGGTGATCTTCGCTCGCCGCGAGGTCAGGAACTCGCGGACCTCCGCACGGTTGTCCATACCCCGACCGTACGGTGTGCGGGACGCGGGAGCGATGTACTGGCGGTACACCCCTCACCGGTAACTCGCTGACCGCCGCGAAAGCCGGTTACCTGGAGAACGGGTGCTCGCCGAGCGGCGCGGCCGCTCCGCGCGGAGGGCGCCCGACCGGGCCGTGCGTCGCCGACGACGGCACCCCTCACCCGGACCGCGACCCGTACCCGGAACGGGACCACTGCCGCGCCGCGGCCGGCCCGTACCCCCGCACCTGGCCGCGGCGGTCCCACCGACCGCCCCAGGCCACCATCGAACACGTAAGGACCTCCCCCATGCGCGGAGCAGTGATCCACGCCCCCGGCGATGTGCGCTTCGAGACACTCGACGACCCCAAGATCCTCAAGCCGACCGATGCCGTGATCCGCACGGCCGTCACCTGTGTGTGCGGCTCCGACCTGTGGCCCTGGCGCGGCCTGGACGCGACCGAAGCGGCGCACCCGATGGGCCATGAGTACGTCGGCTTCGTCGAGGAGGTCGGGGCCGAGGTCACCGCGGTCAGGCCGGGCCAGTTCGTCGTCGGCTCCTTCGCCACATCGGACAACACCTGCGGCAACTGTCGCAACGGCTTCCAGTCCAGCTGTCTGAACCGCGAGTTCATGAGCACCTGCCAGGCCGAGTATGTGCGCATCCCGAACGCCCAGGGCACCCTGGTCGCCACCGACGAGGTGCCGGCCGAGGAGTTCTGGCCCGGTCTGCTGGCCGTCTCCGACGTGATGGGCACGGGCTGGTACGCAGCCGACGCCGCCGAGGTCGAGCCCGGCTCCACCGCCGTGGTGGTCGGCGACGGAGCGGTCGGGCTGTGCGCGGTGATCGCGGCCAAGGAGCGGGGAGCGCAGCGGATCATCGCGATGAGCCGCCACGAGAGCCGCGGGCGGCTCGCCCGGGAGTTCGGCGCCACCGACATCGTCACCGAGCGCGGCGAGGAGGGCGTTGCCCGGATCAAGGACCTCACCGACGGGATCGGTGCCGACGCTGTGCTGGAGTGTGTCGGCACCGCCCAGGCCATGCGGCAGGCCCTGCGGGCGGCGCGGCCCGGTGGCAACGTCGGCTTCGTCGGCGTGCCCCACGAGGTGGCGATCGACGGCCAGGAACTGTTCTTCTCCCACGTCGGCCTGCGCGGCGGCCCGGCTCCCGTACGCCGCTACCTGCCCGACCTGATCGACCGCGTGCTGACCGGCCGGATCGACCCGGGCAAGGTCTTCGACCTCACCCTGCCCCTGGAGCAGGTCGCCGAGGGCTACCGGGCCATGGACGAGCGCCGCGCCATCAAGACCCTCCTCAAGCCCTGAACACCCGCCGGACAAGGAACGACCGTGCAGATCACCCGAAGCTCGATCAACACCGTCAAGGGACCCCTCGACTGGTTCACCGGTGACGTCTACATCGACGCCGTCGCCGCCGCACCCCCGCCGTCCCGGGTCAGCGCCCATCTGGTGCACTTCATGCCGGGCGCGCGCACCCACTGGCACCGCCACCCGCTCAGCCAGACCGTGTTCGTCACCGAAGGGGTCGGTCTGTGCCAGCGCCGGGGCGGACCCGTCGAGGTCATCCGGCCCGGCGACCGCGTCCTGTTCGAGGCCGACGAGGAGCACTGGCACGGCGCGGCGCCGAACCGGCTGATGGTCCACCTGGCAGTCAACGAGTCCGACGCCGACCACGACGTCGTGCACTGGCTGACCCCCGTCACCGACGAGGAGTACGCCGCCGCCCCGCCCATCGACTGACACCGGACCCACACCCCGCCGTACCCCGTGTCACCCAGGTCGCCGGCGGAGTGGGTGTGAGGCGCCCAGGAGAGCTTCCGAGAGGGTGTGCAGGCGCACTGCCACCGAGACACGGAAGAACGTCTCCGGCTCCCGCCAGGTGCTGCCGAGCAGTTGGGTGACCCGGTCGAGCCGCTGCAGCACGGTGTTGCTGTGCACGCCCATCAGCCGCGCGGTGCGGGCGGGGCTCGCGTTGCAGTCCACGAAGCTGTGCAAAGTGGCGAGCAGATCGGTCCCCCGCTCGGCGTCCCAGCGCCGCACGGGGCCGATGGTGCGGGCGATGAACTCCCGTACGCTGCTGGGGTCGTGGGCGAACAGGGTCGTGTACGGCAGATAGGCGTCGGCCGCCACCGCCGCCGACTCGACACCGAGGGCGGTCAGCACCCGGCTGCAGTCCCGAGCCGTGGAGAAACGGGCACTGAGCTCGTCCAGGCTCTCCGCGCGGGGCGCGGCCACGGTCAGCACCTCGCCGACCCCCGTACCGGCGCACACCCGGTCGCGGACGGCGGTGGCCGCACGCTGCGGGTCGCTCTCCGCCACGACGAGCGTGACGACGCCGTCCACTTCGCCCGCCAGGCCGGACGGCGCGGCCACCGCCTGTGCGGCCCGCAGCGCCGCACGGCGCTGTTCCGGCGCCACCACGGTGATGACGACGGTGCGCAGGTCGTCCGGGCGCAGCCGGCGGGCGCGCAGCCGGGCGGGCAGGCTCGCGTGGCGCCGGACGTCGGGACTGACCAGGTCGCCGAGAAGTTCACCGCGCACATGGTCCTCGGCGTAGAGCACCGCATCCTGTTTCAGGGTGAGGAGCGCGGTGATCTGCGCGGCGCGCTCGATGGTCCGCTGCTCCACCGCGCCGAGTTCCACCGGGCCGTCACCGATGAGGAGACCGCCGAGCATCATGTCCCCGGCGAGTACGGCGACCGCGGCATGGAACCCGCCGGTCGGCGGGTTCAGCGCGGTGCAGCGTCCGGAGCGCAGGCTGTCCGTGATCGCCGACCGGACGGCGGGCGGGTCGATCGCCGAGGCCGTGCTCCGGTCGTCGGAGGCGGCGAGCACCGCGTAGGTCTCGTCGAGGATGACCACCGGCCTCTCCAGCGCCGCCCCCAGAGTCCGCGCGACATCCGCGGCGCCGCCTCCGCGCAGCACCGCGGCGGTCAGCTCCTCGTGCACCCGGCTGGCGCGTTCCATCGCCTCGACGTGGTCGGCGAGCGCGTCGTATGCGCGCTGTGTCTCGGCGGCCGCGTCCCGGGCCTGGGTGAGCAGACGAGCCGATTGCAGCACGACGGCCACGTTGTCGGCGAAGGCCGACAGCAGCGAGACCTCCTCCGGGGAAAAGGCGTGCTCGGTGCGATTGGCGGCGAACAGCACGCCGAGGACCCGGCCGCCGGCGATCAACGGGACGCCCAGCAGGGAGACAAGGCCCTCGGCGCGGACGGCGCTGTCGATGCTGTCGGCATGGGGCACGTCGCGCAGCTGTTCGTAGCGTGAGGTCCACTGCGGCGCACGGGACTCGACGACCTTGCTGGCCAGACCGATGTGGGGCGGCACCCGCAGTTTCTGGAAGGACGGGGCCACCGCCCCGGCGGTGGAGCGGACCCTCAGCTCGCGGGTGGTCTCGTCGAACTCGGACAGATAGGTGACATCGGTACCGGCCAGGTCGTGGGCGCGCCGCACCAGCCGGGTGATCAGCAGATCCACGTCGTGCAGTTCGGCGAGTTCCCGTGCGCTGGAGAACAGGGCGGCCAGCTCCCGTCCGCGCCGGTGCGACCGGGCCATCGCGCCCTGGAGCTCACGGACCCGGCGGCCCACCTGGGCGGCCGTGGCGGTGTCGAGATGTTCGGCGAGCAGCAGGTCCGGCACGGCGTCGGGCTCGTCCGGGCGGCCCTTCGCGGCGAGATCGAGCAGAGCCAGGACAGCGGCAACCGAGACGGCGACCTGCGGTGCCGGCTCGGTGTCCCGGGGTACTCCCACACCCACCACCCTGTGTGAACCATCCACTGAGAACTCTGCCCTGTGTGCTCACGGTACATGGTCGCGGTCACACGGCGTCCCTAGAGTCTGAGGTGTGACAGCGACGTCATCCCCTGGACATCCGCTGGTCACAGGCCGTACCCCAGTGCCCGGTTCGCACCCCGGCAAGCCGCGGCGCGAACTCCCGGCGTTCCGACGGACCTTTCACCGCAGGACTTGATCATGATGGATGAACAGCCGCTCCAGCCCGCCCACCGCCGCCGGTACCTCGGCGCCGTGCCCCGGCAGCGCTCCGCCGTGTGCGCCATGGCCGTGGAGACCCGGGCGGTCCCCGCCATGCGGGCCTTCACCCGCGACATGGCGACACAGTGGGGGGCACCCGCGGAGACCGTCGACGCACTGCGTGTGATCGCCACGGAACTGGTCACCAACAGCGTGCTGCACAGCGGAAGCTCCGAGGTGAGCCTGCTGGTGACGGTCGCCGACGCCACGGCGGCCGTCGAGGTCAAGGACATCGGCACATGGCGGGAACGCTGCCGTGGCGCCGGGCTGCCCGACCAGGTGGACGGGCGGGGACTGCGGCTGGTCCACGCCTTCTCCACGACCTGCCGGGTGCAGCGGAGCCCGTGGGGCACCGCGGTCCGCGCCGAGCTGCGGATTCCGCTTCCCGCTGCGCGAGGACGTCCCTGGGACCTGCCCGGTCGCCGGTCGTGCCGACCGGGGGGTGAAACGACCTGACCGGATCACCCAGGGACACCCCGACGATCCCGCGCCCGTGCGGCACTCCGGCGCCACGACACGTCCCCGCTCCGGACGGAGATACGCGGGCCGCCCTCACCACCCCCAAAAGCACCGTCACCGCCGGCCCCGGGCCGGGCACCGGTGGTCTCTCGGCGCAGCGGCACGCTTCTGCCCGGCTGCCCGATGAGCCATCGCCGCGGCACCGGGCGGTCTCCCGGCCGCAGGCCCCGGGCGCCCCGCCGCCGCTCGCCCGCTCCGCCGCTCGCCCGCTCCGCCGGGCCTGTCTCCCGTGCGGCCCATCACCGAAATCAGGAGGACCCATGGCAGTCAACAGCAGGCTTTCCGGCATGAAGGACCTGTCGATCAGCGAGCGCCGCGCCCGCATCGCGCGAAGCGCCGCGGCCGACCCGGAGAGCCTGAAGGTACTCGACCCCGAGCACGGCCTCACCCTGGAGCAGGCCGACCACATGGTCGAGAACGCCATCGGTGTCCTCGGCGTCCCACTGGGCGTGGCCACCAATTTCACCGTCAACGGCCGCGACTATCTGATCCCCATGGCCACCGAGGAGCCCTCCGTGATCGCCGCGGCCGGCAACGCCGCCCGTATCGCCCGCGTCGCCGGCGGATTCACCACCTCGACCACCCAACCGCTCATGCGGGCGCAGATCCAGATCCTGGACGTCGCCGATCCGCACACCGCCCGGCTGCGGCTGCTCGAAGCACGCGACGAGCTGATCGCGCTGGCCGACGCACAGGACCCTCAGCTGCTGCGGTTCGGCGGCGGCGTCCGGGACGTGGACGTGCACCTGGTCGACGCGCCCGCGGACACCTATGTGGTGCTGCACCTGATCGTGGACGTACGCGACGCGATGGGCGCCAACGCCGTCAACACCATGGCCGAGGCGATCGCCGGGCGGGTGGGGGAGATCGCCCAGGGACGCACGCTGCTGCGGATCCTCAGCAACAAGGCCGACCTGCGGCTGTGCCGGGCCCGTGCCGTGTTCGACGCCGACGCGCTCGGCGGGCCGAAGGTGGTCGACGACATCGTGCACGCCGCCGCCCTGGCCGAGGCCGACCCGTACCGGGCCGCCACCCACAACAAGGGGATCATGAACGGCGTCGTCGCGGTCGTGCTGGCCACCGGCAACGACACCCGCGCCGTCGAGGCCGGTGCCCACTCGCACGCGATCGGCCGGTACGGCAGATACACGTCCCTGTCGCACTTCGAGAAGGACTTGGACGGCAATCTGGTCGGGGCTCTGGAACTGCCGATGGCGGTCGGCCTGGTCGGCGGGGCCACCAAGGTGCACCCGGTCGCACGGGCCGCCGTGGCCCTGCTCGGCGTCACCACGGCCCGCGAGCTGGGCGAAGTCATCACCGCCGTCGGGCTGGCCCAGAACCTCGCCGCGGTCCGCGCCCTGGCCACCGAGGGCATCCAGCGCGGCCACATGTCGCTGCACGCCCGCAACATCGCCGTCACCGCCGGCGCCACCCCCGAGGAACTGCCGCTCGTGGTCGCCCGGCTGATCACCGACCGGGCCGTACGCGCCGACCACGCCGAGGAAGTCCTCGCCGAGCTGCGCGGCAACGGCTGACGTCCCGCACCGCCGCCCGCACGTTCATGAGCCAAGGGAGACACTGAGACATGGCACTACACGTTGGTATCGACGTCGGTGGCACCTTCACCGACGCGGTCGCGGTCCTCGACGACCGCACGGTGCGCGGGAAGGCGTTCTCCACGAAGGACGTCACCACCGGCATCCTGGGTGCGCTGGCCGTGCTGCAAGAACGCGCCGGCCTGTCCGAGGAGGAGTTCTACCGGGCCGTCGACCGCTTCGTGCTCGGCAACACGATCGTCACCAACGCGGTCGACGAGCAGAAGTACGCCACCGTGGCCCTTGTGACGACGCAGGGGTTCCGCGACACCATGCGGATCGCCCGGTCGGCGCGTACCGACGAGCGCGACCCGCACAGGATGCTGCCACCGCCCGGCATCGTGGAGCGCGGCCGCGTCATCGAGGTCCCCGAACGCGTCGACGCGCACGGCGACGTCCTCGTGCCGCTGCGGACGGAAGCCGTCGCCGCGGCGGTGGACGCCGCGCTCGCCACGGGCGCGCAGGCCATCGCCGTGTGTCTGCTGTGGTCGTTCCGCAACCCCGCCCACGAGCAGGCCATCGGCCGGTACCTGCAAGAGCACCACCCGGACGTCCCCTTCACCCTCTCCAGCAGCCTGACACCGGTCTACCGCGAGTACGAGCGCATGGTCACCACGGCCCTCGACGCCGCGGTCAAACCACTCGTCGCCTCGCACTTCGACCACCTCGCCGAGGAGCTGCGCGCCCGGGGCCTGCGGGCCCGCGTGCAGATCATGCAGGTCCACGGCGGGTTCCTGTCGGTCGAGGAGACGAGCAAGGCGCCGATCTCCATGTTCAACTCCGGGCCGGTCGGCGGCGTCACCGGCGCCCGCCTGCTCGGGCGGCAACTGGGCAGGCGCCGGGTGCTGACCGCCGACATGGGGGGCACCAGCCTGGACGCCGCCGCCATCATGGACGACGAGTTCCGGCTGCTGCCGCGGGCCGAGATCGGCGGACTGCCGACGAGCCTGACCGTCGTCGACATCGAGACGATCGGCGCCGGCGGCGGCAGCGCCGCCTGGGTGGACGGCCGTGGCCTGCTCCGGGTCGGCCCGCACAGCACCGGCTCCACCCCCGGCCCCGCCTGCTACGGCAAGGGCGGGAGCCGCCCGGCCGTCACCGACGCCGCGCTCGTGCTCGGCCTGATCAACCCCGGCTACTACCTCGGCGGGACCGTCGAACTGTACGAGGACCTGGCCCGCGAGGCGCTGCGCGAACACGTCGCCGAACCCCTCGGACTGACCGAGGACGCCGCGGCCGAGGGCGTGTACCGCCTCGCCACCTCCCAGATGGCGAACGCACTGCGCAAGATCACCGTCAACCGCGGCCATGACCCGCGGGAGTTCACCCTCGTCGGCTTCGGCGGTGCCTGCGGGCTGTTCGCCGCGAGCATCGCCGCCGAGATCGGCGTGAGCGAACTCGTCATCCCCCGCAACGCCGCGGTGTTCTCCGCCTACGGGCTCATGCACGCCGATTCCGTCTTCTCCGCCGTGCGGACCAGCCCCTGGACGATGCAGCAGCCGGCCGCCGACCTGGACCGCGAGTTCCAGGCCCTGGAGCGGCGCGCGCGGGCCTGGTTCGAGACCGAGGGCATCCCCGAGGACCGGCGGGAGCTGTACCGGGAGGCCGACATGAAGTTCGTCGGCCAGATCTTCGAGGTCACCACGCGCCTTGAGGGCGGAACCTTCACCGAGGCGGACAAGGACGAACTGCGCGCGCGGTTCGTCGCCGACTACGAGAGCGAGTTCGGGGCCGGTACGGCCTGGACCGAGACCGACATCCTGCTGGTCAACTCCCGGGTGCGGGCGATCGGCCGCAGCGACGTCCAGCAGGTACGGCAGGTCGCGGACGCCGATGAGAGCCACGCACTGCTGCGCCGCGCCATCCTCGAACCGGCGACCGGGACACGGACCGAGGTGGAGGTGCACCGGGGCTTCGCCGCGTTGGCGCGGGCGAAGGGACCGTGCCTGCTGGAGGAGCCCGACACCACCGTGTACGTGCCCACCGGCGCCACGGTGGAACTGACCGACGCAGGTCACTTCCTCATCCGACTTGAGCCGACCCTCTGAACGCCCGTCCGCACGCCACGGCCGCATCCAGGAGACCCACATGACCGCACCAGCCACCGGCCGGTTTCCCGCCGGGTTCGACCCCGTCACCCTCGAAGTCATCCGTATGCGCCTGGACTCCATCGTGGAGGAGATGGGCATCGCGATGATCCGCTCGTCCGGCTCACCGGTGATCACCGAGGCCGGTGACTTCAACACCGCGTTGTTCGACCCGACGGGCCGCATCTACGCATACTCCGACTACGTCCAGTTCCACATCGGCTCCGGCAGCGTCGCCGTGCAGAATCTGGTCAGGGAGATCGAGGGCGAGCCGCTTGCGCCCGGCGACGCCTTCATCTGCAACGACCCGCACACCGCCGGCGCGAGCCACCCGCCGGACACCAATGTGATCTCGCCGATCTTCCACGGTGACGAACTGATCGGCTGGGCGCAGTCCCAGGCCCACCTCGTCGACGTCGGCGGCATGACGCCGGGCGGCTTCGCCCCCGGTGCCTACGACTGCTACAGCGAGGCCCTTCGGCTCCCACCGGGAGTGAAGATCTTCGAAAAGGGCGAGCCCGTCGCCTGGGTGCGACGCGTCCTGCTCAACAACGTCCGGGTGCCGACGCTGTTCTGGAACGACGTACGCAGCCTGGTCGCCAGCAACAACACCGGGATCCAGCGCCTCCTCGCCACGATCGAGGAATTCGGGCTCGACGACTTCCGCGCATACACCCGGCTCAGCTTCGAACTGGCCGAGCAGGTGGTCCGTGACCGTGTCGCGAAGATCCCCGACGGAACGTACGCGGCCGAGGAGTGGACCGAGCACAACGGCCACGAGGACGAGCTGTACCGGGTCGCCTGCACCATGACCAAGCGGGGCGAGCAGATCACGTTCGACTTCACCGGATCCAGCGAGCAGACCGACGGCTTCGTCAACTGCAGCTACGGGGCGCTCGTCGGGAGCGTCGCCACCGCGGTCGTGCCCATCCTCGCCTGGGACGTGCCGTTCAACGAGGGCGTGATGACCGCCTTCGAGGTCGTCGCCGAGCCGGGCTCCCTCGTCAACCCCACGCCCCCGGCCCCGATCAGCAACGGACACCTGACGACCGGCGCCCGCGTCAGCCGGCTGGTCACCAAGCTGATGAACGACGCCTGCCGGGGCAGCGCCGACGAGATTGTCCGCGGCCGCACCCAGGGCGTGTGGGCCGACTCGTGGACCGGCGGCATCTCGGCCGGCACCTCGGACGACGGCGAGTACTTCGTGCTGTTCAACATGGACGGCGGAGGAATGGGGGCCGGAGCCCAGCCGGACCACGACGGCCTGGACTGCGCCGGGATGATGACACAGGTCAACAACATGCTCCCGGACGTCGAGATGAACGAGATGCTGTATCCCGTCCTCTACCTGTGGAAGCGGCTCAACACCGCCAGCGCCGGGCACGGGGCCCACCGCGGCGGCCTGGGACTGGAGTTCGCCTGGACGCTGCACGGCGCGCCCGGTGTCCTGCAGACCGTGTTCGCCCCGAGCGCCCAGGTGGTCGCCGACGGATACGGCGGCGGGCTTCCCGGTGGCGGCAGCGGGCACGAGGTCCTGCGCCGGTCCAACGTCGCCGCCCTGCTCGCCGCGGGCACGGTGCCCACCGACGACACCCTCGCCTGCGACGAGCGGGACCTGCTGGCCGTCAACCAGTCCTCGGTGCGGGTGGCGGCCGGCGACGTCTTCGTGCAGTGGATCGCCGGGGGCGGCGGGTACGGAGACCCCCTGCTGCGTGATGCGGGGCTCGTCGCCGAGGACGTCCGGGACGGATACCTCACCGACCGCACGGCATCCGCCGTCTACGGGGTGGTGCTCGCCGACGGCGCCGTGGACGCCGCCGCGACGGCACGCGCCCGCGAGGCGATGCGCGCCGCCCGGATCGGCGGCGCGCCGGCCGCGGCGGTCGCCGCCGACGCCCCCGCCGGCGCGTCCGCGCCCCGCCGCGCCGCGGACGGCTGGTACTGCCCGGCCAGCGGCGCCCTCGTCAGCACCAAGGACGACTGGCGGCAGGACGCCGTCGTCACCACCCGCGTGGCCGCCGAACGACTCGGCGAGTACGGCGTGCGCGTACGCCCCCGTCAGGGCGGGCAGCGTGTCCTCCTCGACGAGTTCTACAGCCCGCGCTGCGGCACCCTGCTCGACGCACGCATCCGGGTCGAAGCCGCGACGGCCGGCTGATGTGCCCGCAGTACTCGAAGAAGGAGGTTGTCGCGTGACGGAGTTCAACGGCGCGTTCGATCTCGGTGCCGTCCTGCCGGGCGGCCCCGCACACGGGGCGCTGCGCGGCGTCGTGGTCCTCGACATCACACGGGTGGTCGCCGGGCCGTTCTGCTCGATGATGCTCGCGGACCTCGGAGCGACGGTCATCAAGATCGAGAACCCGAAGGACCCGGACTATGCGCGCGCGTTCCCCCCGCTGCTGACATCGCCCGAGGGCGAGGCGTTCAGCGGGTTCTTCGCCCAGTACAACCGGAACAAGCTCGGCATGACCCTGGACCTGTCCAGGACCGAGGGCAAGGACCTGCTGCGCACGCTCGCCGGGCGCGCGGACGTCCTGGTCGAGAACTTCCGCGGCGGGACCATGGACAGACTGGGCGTCGGCTACCGCGAGCTGCGCAAGGTCAATCCGCGGCTGGTCTACACCGCGATCTCCGGCTACGGCCAGACCGGCCCGTACCGGCGCAAGCCAGCCTACGACAACAGCGCGCAGGCCACCGGCGGTCTGTGGTCGATGAACGGCTTCCCCGACCGCCCGCCGGTCCGGGTCGGCACCATCATCGGCGACCTGTCGGCCACGCTCTACGCCGTGATCGGCACGCTGGCCGCGCTGCGGCATGCCGAACGCACCGGCGAGGGGCAGCTGGTGGACATCTCCCAGCAGGACTCGGTGTTCAGCCTGACCGAGAACGCGGTCGTCTCGCACACCGTCGAGGGCAAGGTACCGGCACCCCTCGGCAACGAGCATCCGTTCGTCAAACCCTATGAGCTCTACCCGTGCAAGGACGGCTTCGTCTTCTTCGGCGGCTACACCGACAAGTTCTGGCGGCTGACCTGCGAGATGTTCGGCGAACCCGAGCTGGCCGCCGACCCGGAGATCGACACGATGGCCAAGCGGTTCACACCGGAGGTCTACGAGCGCCGGGTACGGCCGCTGCTGCACAGGTGGTTCGCCGATCGTACGAAGCTCGAACTGGAAGAACGGGCCGGCGACCTCGTGCCGCTCAGCGCGATCAAGGACATCGGTGAGGTCATCGCCGATCCTCAGATCCAGGCCCGGGACATGGTCGTCGACGTCGAGTACCCCGGCTTCGGCCCGCTGCGCATGGTCGGCTCGCCGGTCAAACTCGATGTCACCCCGGCCCGGCCCCGGGGACTGGCGCCCCAGGTCGGCGAGCACACCGACCAGTTGCTGCGCGCCTTCGCGGACCTGTCCGAGGAACACATCCGAGCCCTGCACGAGACGGGGGTGGTCTGAGATGAGCGGCATCACCCTCGACCGTGACGGACCGGTCGCGCTCATCCGGTTCGACCGGCCGGAGAAGCTGAACTCGCTGACCCTGGCGATGTACGAGGAGCTGGGTGCGGCCTTCGACGAGGTCCGCGACGACGAGTCGGTCGGCGTCGCGGTCCTCACGGGCACGGGACACCGTGCCTTCTGCGTCGGCGCCGACCTCACCGAATCGATCCCGGCGCTCGCCGAGGGACGGTTCGACATCTCCCGGTGGGACAGGGCTCACCAGAAACACACCACCTTGTTCAAACCGGTCATCGCGGCGGTCAACGGGCTCTGTCTCGGGGGCGGGTTCGAGATCATGCTCTCCACGGACCTGCGGATCGCCGCCGACACGGCCGAGTTCGGGCTCCCCGAGAGCGGCGTCGGAGTCGTCCCGGCCGGCGGCACCCTGACGCGGCTGACCCGCCAGATCCCCTACGTCTGGGCGATGGAGCTGATGCTGCTCGGCGACCGGATCACCGCAGGCACCGCCCTGCGCTACGGCCTGCTCAACGCGGTGGTGTCCGCCGACCGGCTGCTGGAGGCGGCGATGGACCGGGCGCACCGGCTCGCCGCCCGCAGCGGCACCGCCCTGGAGACGATCAAGGAGTCGGTGCTGCGCCTCGCGGACCTCCCGCAGGACCAGGCATTCCACTCCGAGGCGCTGTACGGGCAGCGGGCGTTCACCGCCGCGGACGCCCACGAAGGACTGGCCGCGTTCGCCGAGCGCCGCCCGCCCGACTTCCCCTCCCGCCGGAACGTCAAGAAACCCCCCGCATGACGCGGCCACCCGGGAACGCCGCGCGCCGCTGCGAGGCGCCCGCGGCGTTCCCCGGTGGCCGCGCGCCTCGCCCTTCCCACCGCCTCACAGGGACGCCATGACATCCGAGAACACGCACACCCCTTCGTCCACCGGCGCATTGCCCCGCACATCCCCGCAGCAGGGCCTGCCCGAACGGGTCCGCCTCTACGAGGTCGGCCCCCGCGACGGCCTGCAGGCCGAAGCCGTCCGCGTCCCCACGGACGTCAAGACCGAGTTCGTCCGGCGGCTCGCCGACGCGGGACTGACCACCATCGAGGCCACCAGCTTCGTCTCGCCCCGGTGGATACCCCAACTCGACGACGCGCACGACGTACTCACCGCCCTGGGACCCGGCGAGGACCTCCGGCTGCCGGTGCTCGTGCCCAACGACCGGGGACTGGACCGGGCGCTGGCCGCAGGCGCCCGGGAGATCGCCGTCTTCGCCAGCGCGACCGAGTCCTTCGCGAGGAACAACCTGGCCCGGGACGTCGCGGGGGTGCTGACGATGTTCGAACCCGTCGTGCGCCGGGCCCGTTCCGCGGGCCTGCCGGTACGCGGCTATGTGTCGATGTGCTTCGGCGACCCCTGGGAAGGGGACGTGGAGCCCCGCAAGGCCACCGCGGTCGCCCGCGGGCTCCTCGACATGGGCTGCACGTCCCTGTCCCTGGGCGACACCATCGGCACCGCAACGCCCGGCCACGTCCTGGAACTCCTCGACACCGCACGGGGCGCGGGCATCCCGCTGGAGCGGACCGCCCTTCACTTCCACGACACCTACGGCCAGGCCCTCGCCAATGTGCACGCCGCGCTGACGGCGGGCATCACCGAGTTCGACAGCTCCGCCGGCGGCATCGGAGGCTGCCCCTACGCCCGCAGCGCCACCGGCAACCTCGCCACCGAGGACCTGGTGTGGATGCTGCGCGGACTCGGCATCCACACCGGGGTCGACCTGGACGCGCTGGTGGCCACCAGCCGGTGGATGGCCGGACACCTCGGCCGCCCGAGCCCGTCCCGTGTCGTCACCGCCCTCGCCTGACAGCCCGTACAGGGCGGGTCCAGGGCGAGCGGGTCAGGCGGGCGACCGGTCCGCCAGAATGCGTTCCAGGGACCGTCGCCCCATCCGGCTCATGGCCGGGTTGCTCTCGGCGTAGTACCAGACCAGCCCCATCGCCTGAAGGAAGGCCCACGCCGTGCCCCGCTCCCATTCGAGGTCGTCGCAGCCCAGCTGATCGCGGAGCACCCGCCGCGGCCCGGCCTCCAGCACATGCCACGCGCTCACGAGGTCCAACGAAGGGTCGGCGGGCCCGAAACCGCCGACGTCGAGAATCCCCGCGAGCCGGCCGGCGGACACGAGCATGTTGCCGGGAATCAGATCGCCGTGACACATGACGTCCTCGGCCGTACCCCGTGGCAGATCACGCAGCGCGGCCCAGACGCGGCGAAGCCGTGGAACGTCCAGGAGGCGTCCACTGTGCTCGAAACATGTCTCCATCCACGCGTCATGGGAGCGCAGCTCGCCTCCACGGCCCGGGCCGGTGAACGTGCGGCCACGTGTGTCGAGCGTGCGGAGGGCGCCGATGAGATCGGCCAGGTCGCGGGCGAACCCGGCCGATTCGCCCGGATCCTCGTCGGCGGCCACGCTCCCGGGCAGCCAGGTCTGCACCGACCACACCAGCGGGTAGCCCGCGCCGGGTTCGCCCAGCGCCACCGGCTCGGGCGTCGGGAAACGCGTCCGGCCCGCCAGTTCGCGCGCCGCTCGCGCCTCGGACTCCAGCCGGCGCCGCGTCGGCTCCAGGTCCGCGGACTCAAGGGGGAACCGTGCCGCCAGCCGATCGCCGATCCTGAAGACGGCGTTGGCCGTGCCCTGCGCGGTGATGCCCCTGACCGGCAGGCTCCGCCACTGAGGAAACTGCTGATCCACCAGCGTCCGCACGGTGTCGGCCGACACCGTCAGCTGGTTGGCATGCATCGTCACGGTGGAAGCATCCGCGTCACGATCTGACACGGCAACCGCTTTTCGACGCGTGCGGATCCTCAACGGTAGGCGCGCAGGAAGGCGTCGACCCCGTCGGTGATGATCGTCAGTGTCTCCGGCTCGTCCGTCTCGGCGTCGCGCCGGTCGTCCAGCGCGTCGAGGGCCAGGCCGATCGTCAGCGCGGTGAAGTGCCGCGCCGCCAGGACGGGGTCGGGGGCCCGGATCTCGCCGTCCGCGGCCAGCACGGCGAAGCGCTCCTCCAGCATCCGCTCGGGCCGGTCGCGCACGGCCTCGGCCAGCCGCGGAGCAGGCCGCTGCGCGGTCAGCCGCCGGAAGGTGATGTAGTCGGATGACGGAAAGGTCTGGGTGACCACCCGCTGCCCGAACGCCGTCAAGGCGGCGCGCAGGTCACGGCCCGGTGTCAGCTCCTCGTCGATCGCCGCGCGAACGGAACGCACCAACGCGTCGTTGACGCGCTCGACCACGCGCAGGAAGACCTCCGCCTTCTCCCCGAAGTGGTCGTAGACGGTCCGCTTCGAGACCTGGGCCCGGGCCGCGATGGCGTCGACGCTCGCCCGCTCGTAGCCCTCGGCGAGAAACAGCGCCTCGGCCGCGTCCAGGATCGTGGCTCTCTTGCCCTCGGACCGCCGCCGGCGCCCGGGGGTCTGAACTGCGGCAACACCCCTTGACATGGGCTCAGCATAGCGGCGGACCCCAAAACCACACTGACTGGTGTAGTTTTTGGGACAGGCCCGACAGGCCCGACAGGCCCTTCGGCCTTCGACAGAACTACGGCGGCCCGCAGCAGGGAGGCAGCGACATGGGAGGTCCGGGAGCCCGGCGGATCCGCATCGGCGTCGCGTCGTGTGAGTTTCCTGTGAGACACCGGCCGTACGGGCCGGGTCGGCGCCGGTCTTCGCACGTCAGGGCCTTGCCGTTCCCATGCGGCGCTCATGTTCGTGCACAGGCGGCCCACGTCCGCGGTCGAAGGTGAAGCGGTGCTCGCGGCAGTCGCGCGCACGGTTCCGCCATCGGTTCTGGAGAGTTCGATGATCGAAGTTCGTGGCCTGACCAAGCGCTACGGTGACGTCCTCGCCGTGGACGATCTGACCTTCGCGGTCCGTCCCGGTGAGGTGACCGGCTTCCTGGGGCCCAACGGCGCCGGCAAGTCGACGACGCTGCGCATGATCCTGGGCCTGGACGCCGCCGACTCGGGCACCGCGACGGTGGGCGGGCGGCCGTATGCCGAGCAGCCCGCACCCTTGAGGGCGGTCGGGGCGCTGCTGGACCCCGGCGCGGTGCTGCCCAGCCGTACCGCGTACCACCATCTGCTGGCGCTCGCGGCCGGCAACGGGATCCCACGCGGCCGGGTGAACGAGGCGCTGGCCGAGGTGGGCCTGGAGAAGGTGGGCCGACGCAGGGCGGGAACGTTCTCCCTCGGTATGCGCCAGCGGCTCGGCATCGCCGCCGCGCTGCTGGGCGATCCACCGGTGCTGGTCTTCGACGAACCCCTCAACGGGCTGGATCCGGAGGGCATCGTATGGATCCGCACGCTCATGCGGAAGACGGCCGCCGAGGGACGCGCCGTGCTGATGTCCAGCCATCTGATGAGCGAGATGGAGCTGACCGCCGACCATCTCATCGTCGTCGGCCGCGGCAGGCTGATCGCCGACACGACGATGAAGGACTTCATCGAGGCGCACTCCGAGCGGGAGGTTCTGGTGCGCACCCCGCAGGCCGAGGCGTTGCGCCGGATGCTGGCAACGGCCGTGGACGTGCGCACGGAGGGCGGCGACACCCTGGTGGTGACCGGTCTGGAAGCCGCCGAGATCGGGGCCCTGGCGGCGGCCGGCGGTGTCGAACTGCACGAGCTGTCGCCGCGCCAGGTCTCGCTGGAGCAGGCGTTCATGGAGCTCACCCGCGATGCGGTGGAGTACCAGGCCGAGAAGGAGACGAGCCGATGAGCCGCATCCCCACACCGCTTCGACCGAAGACAGCGAACAAGCCGAAGGCGTCGAAGGCGTCGAAGATGAGGCGTCCCGGCCGCCGCCTGCCGGCCTCGTCGAGCGGTGCGCGGGAGGCCAGGGCGACCTTCGTGCACTGCCTGCACGCCGAATGGATCAAGATCCGTACGATGCGGTCGACGCTGTACGTGGTCCTCGGCACCCTGGCGTTCTGCATGGGTCTCGCCGCGTTGAACGGCTCGTCCGCGGGCACCGACTACGCGAGCATGACACCTGCCGACCGGGCCACGTTCGACCCCCTGGCCACCAGTCTGCGCGGCTATCTGCTCGCGCAGATCGCCCTCGGACTGCTGGGCGGCCTGGTCATCTCCTGCGAGTACGGCGCGCGCACCATCGTCAGCACGCTGACGTCCGTCCCGCACCGGGTCCGGGTGCTGGCGTCCAAGGCCGTGGTCCTGGTGGCGGTGGTGCTGCCGGTCGGCACCGTGGTGTCGCTGGCCGGGTTTCTGGTCGGGCAGGGCGCGCTGGCCGGGGCGGGCGCCCCGCACCTCTCGCTCGGCGACGGCATGGCCCTGCGCGGCGTCTTCGGCGGTGGCCTGTATCTGGCGCTCGCCGGGCTCTTCGGACTGGCCCTGGGCACCGTGATCCGCAGTACGACGGCCACGGTGACGACGCTGTTCGGGGTGATGCTGATCGTCCAGGCGTTCGCACCGGCCCTGCCCGGCGCGGTCGGTGACTGGGTGACGACGTACTGGCCGCCGATCGCCGGCGGACAGATCATCACCGGCTACCACGATCCCGCGCTGCTGGGTCCCTGGGCGGGTCTGGGCGTGATGGCGGGCTGTGTGGCCGCTGTGATGGCGACGGCGTTCGTCGTCTTCCACAGGCGCGACGCGTAACGGTCACGGACACCGGGAAGCGGACGATCGACGGTCGGGGGCAGAGGGCATGACGACGGCACAACGACTGCTGCTGGTGGAGGACGAACCCACCCTGCGCGAGCTGCTGTCGGCGAGTCTGCGGCTGGCCGGATTCGAGGTGGTCCCGGCCGAGACCGGCGCCCAGGCGCTGGACGCGGTCCGGGACCGGCGCCCCGACCTGATCGTCCTGGACGTGATGCTGCCCGACACCGACGGCTTCGAGGTCGCCCGCCGGGTGCGCGAACGGCGTGCCGGCCGGGGACCCGGGCACCCGCCGATCCTGTTCCTCACCGCACGCGACGCGACCGAGGACCGCATCAGCGGACTGCGGGCCGGCGGGGACGACTACGTCACCAAGCCGTTCAACCTCGAAGAACTCATCCTGCGCATCCAGGCGGTGCTGCGCCGCACCAGCGGGCCCCGGCAGGACGGCCGCCTGGTCGTGGGGGAGCTGGAGCTGGACCCCGACAGCCACCAGGTGACCCGGAGCGGAGCGCCGGTGCACCTGTCCCCGACCGAATTCAGCCTGCTGCGCGCGCTGATGGAGAACGCCGGCCACGTCCTGACGAGGGCCCAGCTCCTCGAACGTGTCTGGCACTACGACTTCGGCGGCGACGACTCCATCGTCGCCTCCTACATCAGCTATCTGCGCCGCAAGATCGACACCGGTGAGCCCAAGCTGATCCACACGGTGCGCGGCACCGGCTATGTACTGCGCAGGCCCCGCCCGTGACCACACCCACCCGCGGCCCGCTCAGCGGGCTGTCGCTGCGCGGGCGTCTGCTGGCCATGTGCCTCACACTGCTCGTCGCCGCGCTGCTCGCCAGCAACGCCCTGCTCGTCACGCTGCTCCAGCGTCAGCTGGTACACCAGCTGGACAACCGGCTGGCCACCGCCGCCACGGTGGCGGCGCGCCTGCCCGACCTGTCGAAGGCGCCGGCCGGCACGGCGCCTTCGCAGGTGCGCGACGCCGTGGACCGGGAGCTGACCGGCGACGCCTACGTCGCCTACCTTGACGCCGACGGCCGCGTCCGGCAGACCCTGCGCCCGGCCACCGGCAGCGCCCCGCGGCTGCCGGTCCTCACCGCGTCGGCCGTCGCCGCCCACGGCGGCCGTCCGTTCCGGGCCACGGCCGGGGACGGCGGCGGTGACTGGCGTGCGATCGCCGCACCCCTCGCCGCCACCGGCCACGCACCGGGCGGCAGCGTCGTCGTGGCCGGCTCCCTCGACCAGGTCGGCTCGACGATCCGGCACCTCGGCACCGCGATGCTGATGGTCGACGTCGTGGTGCTCGCCCTGCTCGGGGGCATCGGCTGGTTCGCCGTGCGCGCCGGGCTGCGTCCCCTGCGCCGTATCGAGACGACCGCCGCGGCCATCGCGGGCGGCGACCTGTCCAGCCGTGTCCCGCAACCGGCGTCCACCCGTACCGAACTGGGCCGCCTGTCCACCGCGCTCAACGGCATGCTGGACCGGATCGAAGCAGGCGACGCCGCGCGCGCCGCCACCACCGAGCGCATGCGCACGTTCCTCGCGGACGCCAGCCACGAACTGCGCACCCCGCTGTTCGGCATCAAAGGCTTCACCGAGCTGTACCGCATGGGCGGCATGTCCGAGCGCACCGACGTCGACACCGCGATGCACCGCATCGACCAGGAGGCGGCCCGCCTCGTCCGCCTGGTCGAGGACCTGCTGCTGCTCGCACGCCTCGACGAGGACGCCGCCGACGGCGGTGCACATCTGCCCGTGCGCCTGACCCCCATGGACCTGCGCACCCTGGCCGCCGACGCCCTGCACGACCTGCGCGCCCTCGACCCCCGGCGCCCCGTGACCCTGACCGGCCCCGGCGGCGGCCCGCCCGGCGGTGCCCCCGTACTCGGCGACGAGGCACGCCTGCGCCAGGTGACCTCCAACCTGGTCGGCAACGCCATCGCCCACACCCCGCCCGGCACACCGGTACGCATCGGCGTCGGCACGCGGGACGGGCAGGCGGTCCTGGAACTGAGCGACCTGGGGCCCGGCATGACACCCGATCAGGCGGCCCAGGCGTTCGACCGCTTCTACCGGGCGGACACCGCCCGCGGCCGGACGCACGGAGGAGGGGCAGGACTCGGCCTCGCCATCGTCCATTCCCTGGTGACTGCCCACCACGGTCATGTGGAGGTCCGCACCACCCCCGGGCAGGGCGCCACGTTCCGCATCCTGCTCCCTGTGCACCCCGACCGCCCCGGCACCCGGGACTGACCACATGTCCCGGACCCACTCCCGGGCCGGCCCACCGGGGCACGCGGTGGGCCGTGTCCGGGTCACGCCGGCGAACCGACCTCCGTGCCCAGTCCGCAGTCCTGCGTGACGGCGTCGAGCTGTGCGGACACGTGGTCGGCGACGTCCTCGGCCGACAGGGGAAGCGGTGCCGTGGCGAAGACATCGCCCAGTGCGGTCACCGCATCGGTCGCGGTGCGTTGCCAGACGGACGTCCAGGACCTCAGGGTCTGCCGCAACTTTGGCCGCCGCTCGCTGGCGTAGCGGGCCAGGGCCGTGCTCCAGTCCCGGCTGCGGCGGCTGTCCTGCCCGAACTCCTTGAGCAGGGCGGCGAGCAGGGCATCACCGTTCTGCTGGGCCAGCAAGGCCATGCTGCCGTTGAGGATCGTGTCGAGGGCGGGCTTGACGGCGAGGTTCAAAGCGGTGAACGCCTCGCCCCAGTCCCGGACGGTGAGGAGCTGTTCCAGCGCTCGTCGCAGTGGCTGCCAGGCGGGGTCACTCTCCCATGTGTCCCGGGCGGTCGCGGTGGCGGCCAGCTCGTTGCCGTGGGCCAGTGACAGGGACTTCGTCCAGTAGGCGAGCCACTGGATGCGGCGCATCTCGTCGCCTGCCTGGAAGGCGGCGCAGTTGACGAGGAAGGCGGAGGGCGCCATCTGCGACACATACATGCTGGTCATCTGGAGCACATGCAGCGGGAACCGCATGGGCACCGCGAGATGCCGCAGGGTGCGGACCCACTCCGGGTCGAGGCTGTCCACCGAGGCCGCGGATTCGTGGTCGTCGACGAGCGCGTCGACGTAGGTCTCACGGCCGTGCTGCTGGAGGACGTACTTCCGGTAGGTCAGGCGGTGCGGGTCATGGAAGGATTCCCAGTCCTCGACCTGGAAGGGCGACCCTTCGCGGTACTTCAGGTACCACTGGTTCACCGGTGCGGCGGGAGAGATCTCGAACGGGGCGGGATCGCGCCGGAAGCTGTGCAGGAATCGGGCGTTCACCACCTCGTACTCACTCGGTTTCCTCTTGACGTCACCGAGCGTGCTCCAGGCTTTCGGCTTCGGGCGCTTACGGATGTGCACTGCCGGTCTCCTGCCTCTCCAGATACCAGGTCAGTTCGTCGTCGGTGGTCCTCATCCGGCCGGCGAACGCGGTCAGGACGGATTCGATCTGCGACAGCGGAAAGGCGGCGCCCAGTTCGTCTTCGAGACTGGCCCGGGTGAGCCGGCATTCCCATGCGGCCTGGATCCTTATGTAGCCGCCCCTGTCGATCACTTGGACGTTCTTGTCGTGGTTGTCCGTTTCGATGGCGGCGATGATGGCATCGGTGAGTTCGGAATCCGTACCCCGGATGATCGGCCCGACCATCTTGGCCGCGGGTTGCGGCTCTTCGTCCAGCACTTCGACCCCTTGGTTCGTCTGCTCGTCCACGGTCGCGCCGGCGGCCGCGGCCACGGCGTCAGTGACTCGTCGTTCCCGTCCCGGCCGGGACGGCGATGTCCAGCAGGTCCCCGTTCAGACGGACGGGGTATTCACGGAGTCGGCAGTTCTGGGGATTGACCCCCCGGCCGTCTCGCACATCGAATTCCCACAGGTGGCTGGGGCAGGTGAGGACGTTGCTCTCCGTGTCCCAGTCGCCGTCGGCCAGCAGGGATCCCTGATGCGGACACCTGGCCTGGAACGCCTTGACGGCACCGCCGATCAGACGCAGCAGCAGTACTGCCCGGCCGTCGATCTCCACGTCCAGGAGGTCGCCCTCCAGCAACTCCTCGTCGGCCAGCACCGTCACCCAGCGGACGTCATCGCTCATACGTAGGCCACCCGCAGGACGTCCATCGGGGCTATGCCCGCTGCCCGGACCGTGCCGAGCTGGTCCAGCAGGTTCTCGTTGTGCCAGACGCCGATGGGCCGGTCCCGGGGGGCGACCGTGGCCCCGACCGCCTGCTGGGCCACGGCCTGGGCCACGGCCGCCAGGGAGTCGGCGTCGTCGACCGGGATCAGCCGGACCATCACGTCACCGTCGAATGCCGCACGGACGAACATCACTGCCACGGTCTCTCCGCTCTGCTCGTGCGTCCAGGGGAACGCAAGGGATGGCAAGGAACTTCAGGGGCTTGCGGCAGAGCGCTCAGGCGCGCAGCGGGACAGCCGCGGGCGCCGGCGTCCGGTCGGGCTCGGCCCAGGCGTAGCCGGTGGCGTCCTTTCCGCTCTCGGCAGGGCTGATGCCCATGTAGGCCAGTACACCCTCCAGGGTCGCGGGCTGGATCTGGCCGGCGGCGAACCGGTCGGAGAGCGAGAGGTGCCCGGCGTAGCGCTCCGGGTCCTGCTCGAAGATCCACTTGCAGGGTGCGGAGCAGAAACTGTAGGTGCGGCCGTCGCGCTCGACCGTCAGCGGAGCCGGCGACTCCAGGTGTCCGGCAAGGTGGCCGAGCGGGGTGAGGACCGCCAGGTCGCAGAGGTTGCACATCACCGGCAGCGTCTGCGACACCGTGCGTTCGAGGGCGCCTTCCCGGACGTTCCGCGTGATCATGTCCCACGGCTTGCCGAAGGTCTCGTTCCAGCCGGGGTACTTCTGCTCAAGCCAGTCTCGTTCGGCGGTGGACATGCCCGCGTCCGGGTCCCACCACAGGGTGGGCCGCAGGTACCACAGGCCCAGGTGGTAGGCGTGGTGGATCCACTCCAGCTCCGGCAGGAAGTGATCGTCCCAGTACCAGGGTTTCTCCAGTCCGACCTCGCGGATCTGGTCAAGGAACTGCTTGACGATCCACTCGTTCATGAACTCCTTGAACGAGCGCGCACGGTGTTCCAGCGGCGAGTAGTAGTCCGTCGAGACGCCGGTGAGCAGCGAGAACAGCCGCCACCCCCGCCAGAACGAGATGTCGACAAGGCGCTGGGCCACGTCCTTGCGGCCGTTGGCCGTCAGCACCGCGATGGTCGCCCCGCCCTGCTGGGCGTGACGCGCCTCGTCGGTCTGGACCGAGGCGACCAGCGACGCGAAGTCGATGTCTCCCACGCTGAGCGCGTCAGCGGCCAGACTCATGAAGTGCAGGTTGGTGAAGCCGGTCTCCAAGGAGAACGGCAGCTGCACCCCGATCGAGACGGCATCGGCGGCGACGGCCAGGTCCTCGATCTCGGAACGATTCGCGATCGCTCCCCAGTTGTTGGTGTGCTGCTCCCTGTTCGCCCAGTCGATCCGGGGTTCCTTGGCCAACAGCTGGTACGAGAAGTAGAGGTGGATCTGCGCATGGCGGATCTCGTCCAGGACGCCGTACACCGCCTGGTTGCGCCACGCCGCCGCGCGCCCGAACCGGGCCATCCGCAGCTCGCCGAACCCCGCCATGTACTCCGTGAACGGCGCGGCGCTGAAGTGGATCAGCGCGGCCGACTTCCAGCCGGGATCGAGCTGTTCGTAGGTCGTCGTACGGCTGACCACGGAGTTCACCGCGTAGACGGACGCCTCCTTGGCCGTCTGGTTGTGCACGTACTCGCGATAACTGATCTTGTAGGGCTCGTCCCAGGACCACCAGTTCTCGGCGGGGATGCCGAACTTGGCGCACATCGTGTCGGGGAACGCCTCTGCTTCCTCGACGTACGACAGCGTCCAGTTCATGTCCCGCGTCAGGTCGTACCAGTCCGATCGGGCAAGACGAGGCATGTTCTCTCCTCCCATGGCTCGGTGAGCCCAACACCCGGTGTTGGCGAAATGCGCTGTGACAACGCAGTAGACCGTCCGGGGCGAACGGTGCACAGCCGCTCAAGAGGGCGTGGCGGGGGCGAACTCGGCGACTTAGTGCACTTGCGAAAGCGTGGTCCGGCCGCCACGGCGCCCCCGTCCGGCCGGCGCGACCGCACGCGTGGCGCGCTACGGCGTCAGGGGGCGAGCGCGGCCGCCTCGGCGAGGAACTGCCGGACGGCGGGATGACCCCGGTGCGGCCGCAGCTGTCCGATCATGCTCTGGAGCCGGCGGGTCGCGCGGGCCGAGTGCAGCGCGGGGTAGGCGGCGAGGAAGGTCCGCCACTGGGACAGCGCCTCGTCGAGGTGGCCGATGCGCAGATGGGTTTCGGCGAGGTACGCGCGGGTGAGCGCGGTGGCGCGGGGTTCGGCGGCGGTGCGCAGCCGCAGCGAGAGCGTCAGCGCCGCGCGGGCCCCGGCGAGGTCTCCCAGCGCGGCCAGGGTCTGGGCCCGCTGATAGTGCAGCGCGCCCGCGGGGTAGCCGGTGAAGGGGCCGGGCGCGGTGTCGGCGCGCGCGTGGCAGCGCTCGGCCTGAGCGAGCGACGCCAGCGCGGCACGGCGGTCGCCATGGGCCTGCACCACCGCCAGATGGGACAGGGCGTAGGCGAGCACGGCGGGCGGGGCATGCCTGGCGTGCGCGACGGCCTGTTCCGCGAGATGCAGTACCGCCGGGCTGTGATGCCCCAGGTCATGGGCCTGGGTGGCCATGACCCGCAACGCGATGGCGAAGGTGACGGCGTCTTCGGCGTCCGTGGCGAGCCGGGCGGCGGATCGGTGGTAGTGCTGGCCGGCGCCGTGGTGTCCGCTGTCGGCCGACGCGATGCCCAGCAGCAAGGTCAGCCGGGCGATGGCGGACAGCAGTTGGCGGTGCACGGCCTCCTGGGCCGAGACGCGCAGCAGGGGAGCGACGCGGTCGGCGAGGTAGGCGGCCAGCGCGGCCCGTATCGACTCGCCTCCGTGCCGCTCGGCCGCGCCGTGGAACAGCGCCGCCATGGCGCTGATCTCGTCGATGTGGCCCCGCTCGACGCGCGTTGGGGCGGCCGCGGCGGCCGGCGGCTCTTCCGCCGGGTGATCGAAGATCGCCAGGCTGGTGCGAGAGAGCGCGGCGAGACTGAAGCCGCCCGCTCCCAGCACGACCCGCCGGGACGGGTCGAACTCGGCCTGGGTCAGCTGGATGAGCGTCCGTAAAGGGGCCTGCTCCGGCGAGTCGATCACGGTCGCCGGAGTGCGTGTGAGCCCGGCGTCCTGCGCGGTGACGGGCTTGTTCAGCTTGCGCGAGAGGCATTCCAGCAACAGCGCGGGAGCGGGCGGCCTGGGCTGTGCGCCGGCCAGCCAGCGCCGCACCGCGGTCTGGTCGCAGGCCAGTGGCGCACCGCGCTCGGCGGCCACCGAGCGCAGCATGCGGGCGAGTTGGGACGGGCTCAGCCCGGCTTCCTCCATCAGCGCCTTGAGACGCGTATTGGGAGTCCTGGGCATATCCTCACCCCGTCAGGCGACTGGACGTCACGGACCTTTCCGATGGACCGCCCGTAGGGTGCAGACCGATTCACGTGCATGCCCGGGCGCGTTCACTGCACCATGCGGGGACCACGGGCAACAGGGTTGCTGAACTGCGGAACCGCTCACACCGTGCAAGCTTGCGCGCTTGTGAGCGGTCCGGGTGGAACGCACTGGGATCAGCGGGCGACGGCCCTGCCCTGAAGGATCTCGCCGATGGACTCCGCGCGCCACCGGCCCAGGAACGCGTGGAAGGCGACGGCGCCATGGGACAGGCGGTCGGGCCGTTCGGGCGGCCGCGTCCTTCGCGGTTGTAGTAGCCCGGGGTGCACTCCGCGTGGAACCACTCGTGGTCGGGGGCGCCCTCGGCCAACAGGGCGATCCAGGCGTCCTCGGCCTCGCGGGACGGTTCGATCAGGGCGCCCTTGGCCTCGGCCGCCGCGACCAGGGCCGCGGCGTGGACGGTGTCTCAGGTCGGTGGGGTCGGGGTCGCCGGCCGTGGGCGGGGCCAGGGGAGGCCGTGGATGCGTTCGATGCCCGAGTTGAAGCGACGGAGGAAGCCGGCGAAGGCCGCGATGTCCGCCTCCGGCCAGTCGGCCATGACGCGGTCCAGGCCGGCGATGATGCGCGCGCGTTCCCGTTCGAGTTGCCGCGCGCCCTCCTGGGTGATGCGGAACTTGCGGGCCATTCCCCCTTCGGGATCGGGGATGCGCTCGACGAGACCGGCGCGCATGGCGGCCGCCGTCTGCCGGTTCAGGGTGGACGCGTCGAGGCCGAACGCCTCGCCGAGCTGCCCGATCGACATGGGGCCTTCCATGCGGACACGGCTGAGGAGGATATAGGCACTGCGGTCCAGGACGCTGCCGGGGCCTCGCTCCCTGCCCTTGTTCAGATGCAGATAGCGGCTCAGCAGCATCTGCTCGAACTCGACCAGTCCCGTGGCTGTGTCCGCCCCGTCTGCCCCGTCCGCCCTGTTCACATGCCCGCTCCCTTGCTCTGCGGCCCCTCGGGTTCACCTCGCGGTCCATCATATGCATCATGCATGAGGTATGGTCGGCGCACTTGATGTGCATCATGCACAGAGCGCTCGCCGCTTCCGATTGACGTTTCACAGAGGAGCCCCATGATGGACGGCCCCCAGCCGACCACCCGTTCAGGCGCTGTCGTCGCCACACTCGCGCTGGCCGGCACCATCGCCGCGATCATGCAGACGCTGGTGACCCCGCTGATCGCGGAGATGCCGCAGATCCTGCACACCAGCCCGTCCAACGCGGCATGGGTGGTCACCGTCACCCTGCTCGTCGCGGGCGTGTGTGTGCCGGTCTCCGGGCGCCTCGGCGACCTGATCGGCAAGCGGCGCATGCTGCTGATCTGCGCCGTGCCGCTGGTCGTCGGCTCGGTGGTGTGCGCGCTCGCCTCCTCGATCGTGCCGATGATCGTCGGACGCGGCCTGCAGGGCATGGGCATGGGCATGGTGCCGCTGGGCATCGCCCTGCTGCGCGATGTCGTACCTGCGGAGCGACTGAGCGGGTCTATCGCCCTGGTCAGTGCCTCCATGGGCATCGGCGGCGCCATCGGCCTGCCCCTGGCCGCGGCCGTCGCCCAGTACGCGAACTGGCGGGTGCTGTTCTGGGGCTCGGCCGGTCTCGCCCTGCTGATCGGCGCCCTGATCTTCTTCATCGTCCCGGATGTGCCGGCCGGCGCGAAGGGGCAGCGCTTCGACGTCCCCGGCGCCGTGGGCCTGGCCATCGGCCTGGTGTCGCTGTTGCTGGCGATCTCCAAGGGCGGCGACTGGGGCTGGGGTTCGGGCACCACGCTGGGCCTGTTCGCCCTCGCGGTCGCCGCGCTCGCCGTGTGGGGCTTCTACGAGCTGCGCACCCGCGACCCGTTGGTCGACCTGCGCACCACGGCCCGCCCCCGGGTGCTGCTGACCAACGTCTCCTCGATCCTCATCGGTGTCGGCATGTACGCCTTCATGCTGATCGCGCCGCAGCTGCTCCAGTTCCCCGAGGCCACCGGCTACGGCCTGGGCCAGTCGATGCTGGCGGCCGGCCTGTGGATGGCGCCCGGCGGCGTGATGATGATGATCGTCTCCCCGCTCGGCGGAAAGCTGATCAACGCACGCGGCCCCAAGTTCGCCCTGGTCTGCGGCGCGGTGGTGATCGCGGCCGGGTACGGGATCGCGCTGCCGCTGATGGGCACCGCCTGGGGCCTGATGGTCGTCGGCATCGTGATCAACAGCGGTGTCGCCCTCGCCTACGGCGCGATGCCCGCCCTGATCATGAGCGCCGTACCGCTGTCCGAGACGGCGGCGGCCAACGGCTTCAACGCCCTGATGCGTTCGCTCGGCACGACCATCGGCTCCGCGGTCATCGGTGTCGTCCTGGCGCAGATGACCATCACGATGGGCGGCCACACGCTCGCCTCCGAGGACGGCTTCCGCACGGGTCTGCTGATCGGCTGCGGCGTGGCACTGTTGTCGGCCGCCGTCGCCTGCCTCATCCCCGCCCTGCGCGGGGCCGCCGACGACTCCGCCGACGAGGAGGCACCGGCCGCTCAGGCGCCGGTCCGCGCCTAACGGCTGCCCTGTGCCGGGTGCGCACCGCCGACGGGTCCGGTGCGCACCCGGCGCGGTCTTGCCCGCGCGCCGGCCCGCTTCAGGCGGCCGGCCACGGCCTGCCGTGCCATGGCACGACCGCACTGCGCGCCTGCGACAGTCGCGGCCCACGCGCAGGAGGGGCGGCTGCTGATACGCCGTGACCCGGTCCGAAGGCTGCGAGTTCATCTGGTCTCCATGTGATCGTCCGGCAAAGGTACGGCAAAGGTCCGGTCAGGCGGACAAAGTGCCGTTCCGGCGTGATCGAACGCCGGTATGCACAGACCGCACGAAAGAACCGCACCGTGTCCCTGCAGATCCTTGCCCGTTCGAGGGCACTGGTCCGGCTGTCGCCGGGCACCTTGGCGGCAGGGGTGACGCTGGCGGTCCTCACCGCCTTCGCGGGGCCCGTACCGTCCGCTGCCGCGCACCCGTTCGGACCGCCGTCCACTGCCAAGGTCAGTGTCCAGGGCTCTCGACTGCTGCTCGCCTGGAACACCGACAAGCTGGACTGGGTGACGCTCGGTCAGTCACTCGGTGTCTTCGACGGCAAGGGCGGCAGTTCCCCGGGCCTGTCCTTCGAGCAGAGGCTGCGGCGGTCGCCGGCCGTGCGGACGTATCTGCTGGGGCACATCACGGTCGGTCAGGCCGGCCGGCCCTGCCGGGGGACCGTGGCAGGGGCGATGGAGGACTTCGTGGCCCAGGGGGCTCAACTGGTCTTCGCCTGCCCGGCCCCGGTGGCCGAGGTGGACGTTACGATCAGCGCCCTCACGGACCTTCACCCCGCGTATCGGACCATGCTCACCTCCCAGGGCCCGGCCGAGCCGCAGCAGACGCTGTTCACCTCCGCCGAGCCGACCGCGCACGTGCGGTTCACGGCGTCGGGCGGAAGCGTCCGCAGGACGGTCGCGGTCTTCTCCGTCGGTACCGCTGTCGCCGCCCTGGCGATCGGCGGGTGGGCCTTGCGGCGGTGGCGCCGCAGGACGGCTGCCCGCGTCAGCGGCGCCACCCTCGCGGAACCCGGCTTCCCCGCCCCGTCCCCGGCGGCTCCGGGCGACCCAGATACGCAGGCCGTCACCAACGCCGTCACGGGCGCAGGTACGCGGGCTGTGACGACCGCTGGCACCGGCTCAGCTACAGAGGCCCTGACGACTGCTGACACCGGCTCAGCTATAGAGGCCATGAGGACTGCTGACACCGGCTCAGCTGCACAGGCCGTGACGACTGCCGGCACCGGCGCAGGCACGCACGTCGTGACGAGAGCCGACACGGGCGCAGGTGCGCAGGCCGTGACGATCGCCGACACCGGCGCAGGCACCAGGAGTGACACATGACAGGCATCGGACGTGCCGACAACCACCTGATAGCCCTTTTCGACGGCAACGCGCTCTTCTGGGTCGCCTTGATCGTCGCGCTCGGTGTCGGCGCGGCCCATGCCGTCGCCCCGGGCCATGGCAAGAGCATCACCGCCGCATACCTGGTGGGAACGCGCGGACGCTACAAGGACGCGGTACGCCTCGGCGTGATCGTTGCCACCATGCACACCTTCTCGGTTCTGGTGCTCGCGCTGCTGTGGGTAGGGGTGAGCAGCACGGCGGTCAGCACCAAGACCGCCACCGCGTGGATGCAGGCCGTGGCCGGGGCGGTCGTCGCGCTCGTGGGGATGAGCCTGGTCTACCGGCAGCTGCGCCGCCGTGGGCATTCCCACGGGCACAGCCACTCCGACCGGCCCCACCACGAGCACGGCCACTCCCATGAACACCATGACCATGAGACCGCCGCGCAGGAGGCCACCGCCCACGCCCACCACCACGTGGAGCAGTTGGTCAATCCGTGGTCCCGCCAGGGCCTTGTGGCACTGGCGCTCTCCGGCGGACTGCTGCCGTCGCCGTCGGCGTTCCTCATCTTCGTCAGCGGTCTGCTGACGGGACGTGCGCTCGGCGCCCTGGCCATCGTGATCACGTTCGGTGTCGGGATGGCGCTGACCCTCACGGGAGTCGGCGTGGCCACCCTCCGCGGCTTCACCGTCCTGGAGCGACAGTTCCGTGGCCGTACGGCCGCCGCCAGGCTCAGGGCCTGGACCCCGCTTCTGGCCGGTCTGGCGGTGGTGACGGCGGGCTGTCTCTACGTCGTCGCCGCGGTGTCCACGCTGACGGACGACGGGGACGACCTGGTGCCGTCCTCCAGCACGGCGACGCTGCCGTAGCACTCGGCGCGTCCGACACACCTTGCCCCGGGCTGAGTCCGATGGGTTCGTCCCGCACGCCGAAGCAGCGCTGAAGTCCCGCGACAGGAGCACGCGACGCCGCGTCGTGCCGGACGATGCCCCTGGCTACCCGTCGGGACACCCGGCGTCGAAGGCCGCCTCGTCGATGTGCCGCATCTCGAAGACGGGTGGGGCGGGCGGCTGCCGGGACGAGTCCCAGGCGCCCGCCGCGTCGAGATACGCGACCTTGAGCAGGGCGCAGGCGTCGACCGTCGTGCTCTGCTCCGTGTCGCCTGCCGTCGTCGTGGCGGCGGCGGAGGACCGGCCGCCGGAGCTCCGGTCGCCGGCCGGCGGTGCGGCCGTGGAGGAGTCGCAGGCCGAGGCCGCAAGGGTCAAGGACACGGCCAACAACGCCGTCAGGGATGTGCGCTTCACTTCTGGTCCCCCCAAGAGTCGAACCAAACCGCCGGGTTGATGCGGTGGACCGGCCAGCCGGCGTCGGCCATGGCCGCGGCCACGACATCGGCGTCAGGGCCCTCGACGAGCGCCAGTACGAATCGGGCGTTTCCCTGTGCGCCGGCGCCAAGGCGACCGGATCGCCGTCGGGTCAGGTGCTCGCCGCCATCGATCGAAGGGGGTGTTTCCCCCTACTGAGCGCCCCGCCCCCGCCGTGCCATCTCGGCGCCGAGTTCGGCGCGGCTGGAGATGTTGAGCTTCTGGTAGACCCGGGCGAGGTTCGCCTCGACGGTCTTCGGGCTGATGAACAACGCGTCCGCGATGGCCCGGTTGGTCCGGCCCTCGGCAGCGAGTCCCGCCACCCGCTTCTCGGTGGGAGTCAGCTCCGGTGAGGCCGGCGTCCGCCCCCCGATCCGGGCGAGTTCGGCCCTGGCCCGGCGTTCGAACGCCGCCGCGCCGATCGCGGCGAACTCGGCGGCCGCCCCCTCAAGCGCCGTACGCGCGGCGCGTCTGCGCCTGGCCCGCCGGTGGACCACCCCCGCCACCAGCAGGCAGCGGGCGCGATCCAGCGGCAGCACATGCCCGGGGACCGCGGCCCTTGCCTCCTCAAGCCTGCCGACCGCCTCGGCGGTGTCCTCGCCCTGGGCCGCGGCCAGCAGGGCCCGGCTGCGCGCGAGACCCAGCGTCGTCCACGGGCGGGGCAACCGCTCATGCCGTTCGGTGAGCCGGTCGAGTACACGGTGGGCCGTCTCCAGGTCGCCGACGGCGGCGCACGCCTCGATCCAGTCCGGCTCGAACCGCTGCGACAGCGGCTCGACCAGGCCCGTCGCGTCCGCCTCGGCGGCCAGCGCCCGATATGTCTGCGCGGCGTCGTCCGTACGGCCGTCGGACAGGGCGGTGAACGCGCTCAGGGCGAGGTGGATCCGGCGTGCCCACGGGTCGCCGACGGCCTCGGCACGCCGCAGTCCCGCCTCGGCGACCTTCCTCGCCCCGGCCACGTCGCCCCGGTGTGCGTCGAGCAGACCGGCCAGCCAGGTCTCGCCCACCAGGCCGGTGCCCAGTTGTTCACCGAGATCCCGCGCGACGGCGATGGCACGGGCGGCGGCGTCGTAGCGCCCGGCCACCAGCTCCGTCTCGCCCAGGTGTGCCAGCAGCTCGTGCTGTCCCGGTTCGTCACCGAAGGCGATCGCCTGGTCCAGCATGGTGTGCAGGCGGGTCCTGGCCATGCCGTGCTCGTCGACGGACCTCCACCAGATCGCGGGGATGGTGCCGCCCAGCCAGGACGGGCGCTCGCCCTCCAACGCCAGGGCACGCTCCAGCAGTTCGAGCCGGGGCGGGTGGCCGCCGCGGACCTCGTTGAAGAACAGGTGCAGCAATGACCCTGACAGCAGCTCGACATCCTCGGGTGCCGCGTCGGCGAGCAGTTCGCAGGCGGCCCGCGCATGACGCCGTGCCGGTTCGGGCGCGTCGTGGAACAGACTCAGATAGGCGTGGATGCGACCGGCCAGCGGTGCGGCGTCGGGTGCCGCGGCCAGCGCCCGTTCCGCCGTCTCGGCGGCGACCGAGAGCGGTTCGTCGGCGCTCCAGGCCACTTCGGCGCGCAGCAGCAACGCCTCCGCCTTCAGGTCGCCGTCGCCCGCATCGGCGACCTGGCCGGCCGCCGTCGCCGCCGCGCGGTAGTCGCCGCTGTCATAGTGACAGCGGGCCGCCGCCAGTCGGCGGCGGTTCTGACCCGCGGTGAACTGCGGGGGTGTCAGCCGAGCGGCCTGTTCGTGGAGTCCGGCGGCGATCTGCGGGGCGCCCCGGCGTCGCTGCCGCTGCGCCGATGCCGCGAGTTCGGCGGCGACGGCGGCGTCCGGTGCCACCACGCACAGCGCGAGCTGACGGGCCCGCTCGTCCGGATCGGCGACGATGTCGGCCAGCCGGCGATGCAGCCGGCGGCGCAGTCCCGCAGGCATGTCCGCGCGGACCGCCGCCGCATAGAGCGGGTGACTGAAGTGCACCGCGCCCTCGGCGACGGTCAGCAGCCGGGCGTCCTCCGCCGCGTCGAAGGCGGTGGGGTCCACACCGGCGGCCCGCAGATCGGACAGGCTCGCCACGGACAGCAGGGCCGCCAGCCGGATCGCGTCGAGGCCGGCCGGCGGCAGCCTGCTCACCGTGTCGGCCAGCACCCGTGTCATCGTGGCGGGGAACGGCAGGTCCTCGCCGGGAGACGGCAGCCGGGGCAACCGCAGTACCGCGCGGGCCAACTCCAGCGCCAGCAGCGGGTTGCCGCCGGAGTCCCGGGCTATGCGTGCCAGCAGCGGGCGGCTGAGCGTCACGTCCAACCGATCCCGCAGCATGTGGTGCAGCGCCCCCACACCGAGCGGTTGCACATCGATCCGGCGCATACGTCCGGCCAGCCGGTCCAGTTCCAACGGTGTCCGGTCGGCGGCCTCGCTGCGGGCGCTGACCAGGATCGCCAGCCCGGGAACCCGTCGCAGCGCATACCTCAACGCCCGTTCGCTGGCCGGGTCCAGCCACGGCGCGTCGTCCACCGCCACCATGACCCGGCGATCCGAGGCCGCGGCGTCCAGCAGGGACCGTGTGGCCGCGGCCAGCGCCCGCTCGTCCACGGCGGTGCCGACGCTCGCGGTGAGCAGCGCCGCCTGCGCCGCCGCCCGCTGAGGGCCCGGCAGATCGGCCACCCGCTGGGTGAGCGGCCGCAGCAGGTCGGCCAGGGCCGCCAGCGCCAACGACGATTCGGACTCCGCGGGCGCGCACGTCAGGACCAGCCGGCCCGCTTGCCGTGCCCGGTCCACCAGTGCGCGCCAGACGGCGCTCTTGCCCACCCCGGCCGGCCCTGCGAGCAGCACGGGATCGCCTTCGGTGAGCGACGCCCATGCCTGTTCCAGCACGGCGTCCCGACCGAACACCAAAGCCATGCGCCCAGCATAGTGTTCGGCGCCCTCCCGCAGGCCGCCGCGAAGTTCCCGACGGGCCTCAGCCGCGCAGCCCGACCGGCCAGGGCGAAGGAACCCTTGGAACGGATGTCATGACGAACCGGGTTCGCCGCGCTCGCCGTCTGCCCGCTTATCTCGGCGTGCGCATCTCCGCACCGAGCGATGCGCACCTCCGCACCGAGCGATGCGCGCCTAGCGCACGGAGTGGTCCGTTCTGCCGCCGTCGGCACCGCGTCGGCGCGGGGAGTCGCCGCGCCGACCGATCGCGCCGGGCCCGATGTCCTCGTAGCCCTCTTTGCGCAGCCCGTAACGGTAGGCCCACTCGGCCACCAGCCGCAGCAGCCGTTTCATCCCGGGGACGGCACCGAGGGCCTTGAGCAGGAGCGCCGGGGGAGCGCCGTCGGCGCCCGCCGAGTTCGCGGCGAGGTGTTCTCCCGCCAGCGCCAGCAGGTCCGGGACGGCGCCGCGGGCAAGGTGCGCGTCGGGCGCCCACATCCGTGAGCGTGCCACGGCGTCGTTGTCGGCCACCTCGGCGTGCTCGACGTCGATGAGCAGCGCGAGGTGCGGGGGCGTCCCGCGCAGCGCCATCGTCTCCAGCAGCGCGGGATCGTCGGTGATCGTGCCGCGACCGCGGACGTGCAGCACACCGCTGCGCCCCAGGACGAGCGCGGCGAGCGAGAGCCGGTCGTCGTGCAGCAGGTTGTGGAGCGTGTCGGCGCGCTTGTTGCCTTTGCGGTCGGGGATGACGAGCGTGCGGCCGTCCAGGATCCGCGTCACCGTCTGCCGGTCTCCGCGCGGACTGGTGTCGCTGCCACCGGACGAGTCCCAGGTGGACAGTGCGAGAAAGGGCGCAGCGGCCAGGAACGCGGCGACGCCGGGCCGGCACAGGGGCCCGTCCCCCGCGATCCCGGCGGCGGGCCCGGCCGGGGCGGGCGGCTGCCACAGGCGGGAGCGCAGGACGGCCTGTGCGCAGTGCACATACACCTCCTCGATGTCGACGGTCGTCTCGGCGCCCCTGCGCCGGGCCGCCGAACCGTTGACGCGCAGGACCTCCCTGATGCCCGGCAGGAGGAAGAAGAACGAGACCGGACCGTGCGGGTCGCCGGAGTCGGGCAGTGAGAACGAGATCCGCGTCGGCGAGCGGACACGTGTGAACCCCGGGGTGCCGCCGATGAAGGTGGTCCTGCTGGTGCCGTCGGCCTCCCGGTAGCCGAAGGCCGCGACGGGACACCGGGCGAGGACGGCCCGGCAGCCGTCGTCGAGGGCGCCGATCTGCTTGAGGCCGATCGCCGGCGCCGGGCGGCCGACGGCTGTCTCCACCTCGTGCGCCGTCGTCAGCCGGCGCGGGGTGTGCGACTGGTCTGCTTGCTGCACGGGGAGTCCTCTCAGCCGGGGGCGGACCGGCCCAGACGCCAGTAGCCGAAGAACGAGATGTCACGCTTGGGCACGCCACGGTCGTCGACCAGATGCCGCCGCACCGTCGTGGCCAGCCGGGACTCGCCCGCGACCCAGGTGTAGAAACGGCCGGGCGGCAGCGACGCGCGGCGTACCGCGTCCAGCACCAGGGTGCCGGGCCGCAGCCCTTCGTCGTCGCGGCTGAACCAGTGGACGCGGACGCCGGCGCTCGCCTCGAAGGACCGGATGTCGGCGGCGGTCGCCACCTCCAGATAGACCTCCGTGGCCAGCGAGGGCGGTGTTCCGTCGAGGATCGACAAGATGGCGGGCAACGCGGTCTCGTCACCGACCAGCAACTGCCCCTCGGCGTACGCCGGCAGCCGGTACATGGTGCCGATGTCGAAGATCCCCGCCTGCTCGCCCGGCTCGGCCCGGCGCACCCAGGACGACATGGGGGAGTCGCCGTGCAGGGCGAACTCGATGTCGATCTCGTCATCCGCGGGCCGCGCGCGCCGGATCGTCAGGTTGCGCACCCACGGGCGGACCGACTTCGGCAGCAGCATCAGCTGGGCGATCCAGGCGTCGTTGGAGACGGTCGGCATCCGTAACGCGCTCTGTCCCTCCCGGGGGAAGAACAGGCGAACGGCCTGGTCGTTGCCGACGACGGTGAGGTCCCGCACGGCCGGGCCGCCGAGGGTGACGCTCGCGAAGCCCGGAGTGAGGAACCGGCGGCGCCGCACCTCCAGCGTGATCATCGTGCGCGACTCAGGCAGCCGCACCTTGGGGATCACGGCCCACCACCCACACCGGGAACGGGCTTGTTTCCGCAGTTCATGCCACTATTCTGAGCAATAGCTCAGCTCTTTGGCTACTCGCTTTCCGCGCCCCGGAAGGAGCATCGGATGCCGTCGGCCGACCGCCGTCTTCAGCCACGTCGCAAGCCTCGCCAGGTGCGCGCCGAACTCACCCGCGAGCGCATCCTCACCGCCGCTGCTCACGTTTTCGCCGAGCACGGCTACGCCGCCGGCACCACCAACCGCATCGCCGAACGCGCCCGTATCTCCATCGGCTCGCTGTACCAGTACTTCCCGAACAAGGACGCCATCCTCGCCGAGCTGCTGGTGCGGCACATCGACCGCGGCAGGTGGACACAGGCCGACCAGCTCGATCTGTCCGCCGGGAGCCTGGAGGCGGCGGTGCGGGCACTGGTCCGCGACGCGATCGACAACCACCGCGACGACCCGCAGCTGCTCCGGATCATGATCGAGGAGGCGCCGTTCTCGCAGGAGTTGATCGAGACGATCGAACGGCACGGCAGGATGCGCGTGGGTCAGGTGCGCGACCTCCTCGCCAGGCACCCGGATGTCCGCGTACGCGACCTCGACACCGCGGCCGAGCTGATCGTGGGCACGGTGGAGATGAACACGCACAAGCTCATGGCCGACCCGCGGACCATCCGGGTCGAGACGTTCGAGAACGAACTCGTCGACATGATCACTAGGTATCTGCGCGGCGATCGGTAGCCGCACGCGCCGAGTTCAGATGTCTCCGCGCGGGCGAGGCCCGCGGGGGTCGGGCATGGTGGGTCGGCCGCCGCTGCCGCCGAGGCCGTCACGATCAGCCGGAGTGGTCCGGACCTCGGTGTCTGCCGGTCCTCGCCGCTCCTCGTGGGCGAGGCAGGCGATGGCGCCTCCGGCGAGCACGGTGCGCCTGCGGCCGTCGGACAGGCGGTGGCGGACCCGGTAGGTCTCGTCCTTGGTCAGGTTGTGCAGCCGCAGGCGGGGCTCGGCACCGGGGGCCAGGGCCGTGCGGAGGTTCCCCAGGCGCAGCCGGTCGCCCATGTCGATGCGGTCGTAGTCGCCCGGGTCGTCGAACTCCAGCGGCAGGACGCCGAAGTTGGTCAGGTTCTGCCAGTGGATGCGGGCGTAGGACTTGGCGACGACCGCGCGCAGCCCGAGGTGGCGGGGGGTGATGGCGGCGTGCTCGCGGGAGGAACCCTGGCCGTAGTTGTCTCCCGCGACGACGAAGTGCGTACCGGGACGGCCGTGGGCGGCCAGCTCGGCGGCGCGCCGCGGATAGCCGGGGTCGATCCGGGTGAAGGTGAACTCGGCGAGTCTCGGGATGTTCGAGCGGTACGGCAGTGCCTTCGCCCCGGCCGGGGAGATCTCGTCGGTGGAGACGTTGTCGCCGCAGGTGAGCAGGACCGGGCCCGTCAGTTCGTCCGGCAACGGGTCGAAGTCGGGCAGCCCGGAGATGTTGGGGCCGCGTTCCAGCTCGACCAGGGCCGCCTCCTTTGGCGGCGGCGGGGGCTCCAGCATGGCGCGGTTGACCGAGGCACGCTCGGGCAGCCGCAGGTCCGGGTACGGCACCGCCTCCTCGGCCGCCCACGCGCGCGGGTCGGTGATCGTACCGGTGAGGGCGGACACGGCGGCCGTCTCCGGGGAGCACAGCCACACCGCGTCCTGCTCGGTGCCGGAACGGCCGGGGAAGTTGCGCGGGAAGGTGCGCAGGCTGTTCCGGCCGGGTGCCGGTGCCTGCCCCATGCCGATGCATCCCAAGCAGCCGGCCTGGTGGATACGGGCCCCCGCGGCGATCAGCTCGAACGTGGCGCCCGTCCTGGTCAGGTCGGCGAGGATCTCGCGTGAGGTGGGGTTGACGTCGAAGCTGACGGCCGGGTCGGTCTGGCGGCCGGCGACGATGGCCGCGGCGACGGCGAAGTCACGCAGCCCCGGGTTGGCGGAGGAACCGATGACGGCCTGCCCGATCGGCAGGCCCGCTACCTCGCTCACCGGTACGACGTTGCCGGGCGAGGTGGGCCGGGCGATGAGCGGTCCGAGCGTGTCCAGACGGACCTCCTCCGTCAGGTCGTAGACGGCGTCCGGGTCGGCGGCCAGCGCACGGAAGTCGGCCTCGCGGTCCTCGGCGCGCAGGAATGCACGCACCGCGTCGTCGGCGGGGAAGACGGAGGTGGTGGCGCCCAGCTCGGCGCCCATGTTGGCGATGACATGCCGGTCCATCGCGGTCAGATGCGCAAGGCCCGGGCCGTGATACTCCAGGATCCGGTTGACCGCGCCCTTGACGCCGTGGCGGCGCAGCAGCTCCAGCACCACGTCCTTGGCGCTCACCCAGGCAGGCAGTCGGCCGGTCAGGCGGATGCCCCAGATCTCCGGCATGGTCACGTGCAGGGGCCGCCCGGCCATGGCGAGCGCGACCTCCAGGCCGCCGGTGCCCAGGGCGAGCATGCCGAGCGAGCCGGCCGCGCAGGTGTGCGAGTCGGACCCGGCGAGCGTCCTGCCGGGGATGCCGAAGCGTTGCATGTGGGTGGGGTGGGAGACGCCGTTGCCGGGCTTGGAGTACCAGATGCCGTAGCGGCGGCAGGAGGAGCGCAGGAAGGCGTGGTCCTCGGCGTTGCGCTCGTCCGCCTGGAGCAGGTTGTGGTCGACGTACTGGACGCTGACCTCGGTACGGACCCGGTCCAGGCCAAGGGCCTCCAGCTCCTGCATCACCAGGGTGCCGGTCGCGTCCTGGGTGAGCGTCTGGTCGATCCGCAGCCCGATCTCCCGGCCCGGCTCCATCACGCCGTCGACCAGATGATCGGCGATGAGCCGGTGCGCCAGCGTGCCGTGGGAGACGGTGCCGGGGGAGGGCCTGCCGCGCGAGGGCGTGCCGTGGGCGAGTGTGCCGTGCGAGAGCGTCACAACGCCCACGCTGCGCGCTCGGCCCGGGCCCGGCAAGCCGGAGCCATGCACGTCACGCTCCGTGCGGGAGCGCTGACCGCGAGACGCACCCGGGGTGGTGCGGAGTGGGGGGACGGTGCCGTCACGGACGAGCGTGTCGTACCTGCGAGCGGAGCACGACACGCTCATGTTCTCAACGACGGGTGCCGCGGGTGATGCCGATGGTGAGGCCCATGGCTGCCAGCCCCAGCAGAAGGGTGACAGCGCCGAGCCAGCAGTTGTTCCATACGATGCCCGCCCGCGCACCGTGGGTGGCGGTGACCACCCAGGGGGAGATGATGAGCCAGACGCCGAGCGGCGCGATGGTCCACACCAGGCGGAACATCCGCTCCGGAACGAGCGTCAGGCCGAAACCGATCAGGCCGACGGTGATGCCGACGATCAGGTTGTTCACAGTGATGTTGGGCTGTGCCGAGAAGTGGACGACCCAGGGCGAGATCGCGGCATACACACCGGCCAGGAGGATCAGTCCCTCAAGGACGATCGCCCTGCCCGAGGAGGCCGTGCGTTCGAGTCGCTCCCGCATCTCTGCAATCTCGGGGTGTCCCGTCATGCCCGTGGAGTGCTCCGTGGAGTGCTGTGGATACGACATTGCTGCCGTCTCCTCTCCATGAGGAGATGTCTTTACATATGAGCGGCTTCCCGACTTCAGTGTGGTTAACCGGGCATATCCGACAGACGTGGTGTGAGATGCATCACCAGCTCACCCGTCCCGGGGTTCGGGGGCGCCGGGCGTCAGCACCCGGCGCAGACCGCCGCGGCTCGTCACACCTGTCTTGCGGTAGACCCGATACAGATGGTTGTCCACGGTCCGTACGGTGATGCCCAGCCGATCCGCGACATCCCGACTGCTCAGACCCGCCGCGGCGAGCCTGGCCACATCGCGTTCCCGGTCGGTCAGCTCCGGGGACCAGCAGGCCAGCACGGCGGGCGTCGCCACCCCCTCGCAGCGGCGCGCCAGGCGGTGACAGCGGTCGGCGGCCCGCTGGGCGGACGACGAGTCACCCGTTCCCGACCACAGCCGGGCGGCCTGCGCGGCGGCCTCCGCGGCGTGCAGATCCAGGCCGCCCGCCTCGTACGCGCCGCAGACCCGCACCAGGGCGGCCGCGTCGCGGGCCGCGAGCGCCGCGGCATGATCGGCGTAGACGGCGATGTGCGGAGCGTCGCAGACGGCGACGAGTTCGGCGAGCCGGCGGGCAACGGTCGAGGACCGCCCGAGGCGCACCGGGATGTGCAGCAGCTCCGCCTCCCACAGCAGGGCCCGCCGGTCACGGGCGTTCGCCGCTGCGCGCACCGCCTGCCGCACGGCGTCGTACCCGCGCCCCTGGGCGACCAGGATCCACGGCCGGGCCATCTGGAACGCCGGCACATCGAGGATGCGATAGGACTCCACGCGCGCCAGGTGTGCCTCATCGAGCAGGGCCCGTGCCTCGGACACATCACCGAGCAGCGCCTCGATGGCGGCCAACTCCCCGAAGACCAGCGCCTGCTGCCCCCAGGTGGTGTCCTCGCGCAACGTCGAGGCGGCCTCCCGCATATGCCGCCGCGCCGACCGGAGCCGCCCCCGGCGGGCGGCGATCCGGCCCAGGAAGAACTGCCACGCGCCCTGATTGCCGACCCAGCCGGACTCCCGCGCCAGCCGGTACTGGGTGTCGGCGGTCGCCTCGGCCTCATCCAGCCGCCCCGCGAAGGCCCGGGCGTTGGCGAGCCAGCTCACCAGCCCCACCCCGATCATGGGTATGTCCTGCTCGCCGTCCCCGGCCGCCAGCATCGCGAGGGCCGACTCGGCCAGTTCGAGCGCCGCGCGCGTCCGTCCGTGCGCGAAGTGCGCGACGCATTCGGCGTAGCGGGTCCTCACCTCGGTGGCGGGGCCCGGCGACGGGTGCCGCCGGGCGCGCGCCAGGTCCCTTTCGTACGCCGGCCAGTCGGCCTGGGTGGCAGCCAACACCGCCTGAAGTCCGGCCAGTTCGGATTGCGCCGCCGGGTCGTGCAGGGCGCTCTCGGCGCGGCGCAGCAGGTCGAGTGCGTCGTCGGGCCGGTCCAGCGACAGATACATGTTGGCCGCCCGCAGCTGTACCGAGCGCACCTCTTCGCGTGCGGACGCGCCGGTCACGGGCAGTCCTCCGTGCACCTCCTCGGCCTGCACACCGTCCCCGGTGTGGCCGAGCGCCGCGGCCAGCGCCCGCCGGGCGGACGGCCCGCCCCCTGCGGCACAGGCCGCCTCGGCGAGCCGGGCCGCCAGCGCGAAGTCCATGGTGCGCAGGGCGTTGTCCGCCGCGGCGAGCAGAAACCGCGGATCGGTGTGATCCCCGGCGGCCAGCCGCCAGGCGCCCACGCGTGCGATGTCCCCTCGCCGGCGCAGGCCCGTCCGCTCGACCGCCGCGGCCAGTTCCCGGCAGCGGCGCCGCCGCCGGTGGGGCGGCGTCGTGCGGCGCAGAACCTCTCCGTAGAGGGGGTGTGCCAGCCGGAGCAGGGTGCGGCGGCCGTCCTCCTCGCCGAGGAGGAGACCACGCCGGTCGAGCGCTTCCACGACTGCGGGATGCGTGAGGTGTGCGAGGACGGCCCCTCCGAGCGGCTCGCCGAACGCCAGTAGTTCGGCGGCGCGTTGCTCGTCCGCCCCGAGTCGCCCCATACGGTGGCTGACCAGGTCGGTCAGCTCCGTCGACAGTCCCAACGGACCCCGCCAGCGCCACACCTTCGCGACGCGTGCCAGCGTCCCCGCGGCGCGGCCCGCCTCCACGAGCTGGCGCAGCCAGAGCACATTGCCGCCGCTGACCTGCCAGAGCCGATGGACGCTCGCGGTCTCCACCTGCCCGGCCAGTGCCCGCTCCAGCAGGTGGCGGACGTCGTCCTGATCCAGTGGCGGCACATCGACACGCGTGCAGTAGTCGCCGCGCAGCAACGCCTCCACGGCGTCCGGCACCGGGACACCGGAGCGCGCGGTGAGCACGGTCCGGGTACCGCCGCGCACGGCCAGGTGCAGCAGCAGGGCCGCCGAACCGTCGTCCAGGAGATGGGCGTCGTCCACGAACAGCGTCCGGCCGTCGTCCGCGTCGGCGAGGACCGCGTCGGCGAGGACCCGCAGCAGGTTGGGCCGCCCGCCGGTGGCCGGAAGCGATGCCGGCAGCAGGTGTGCGAAGGCCCCGAACGGGATGCCCGCGGTGCTCGCGGTGGCCGCGACCACCAGCACCCGTCCCGTGGCCGACCTCGCCAGCAGTTCACGGGCCAGCCGTGTCTTGCCGACCCCCGGCGGACCCATGATCACAACGCCGGACCCGGCCGGACCCGCCAGCAGCCGCGTCAACTCCGCCAGTGAACCGTCCCGGCCGGTGAACGGCCACGAGCGGTCGAGGACCGCGCCAGGTCTGTGGTCCGGTGCGTTCTCCCGATCCGTCATCAGCAGCCACTCCGCACAGGTCGGCCCGAACCGTCGGGCAGGCTCAAGTCCGCAAATTGAGTAACACGTTACTCACGACCGGGTGCCGCCCCACAGGTACGTTCTCGCCGTGCCCACGGGTGACAGCCGGGACCGGCTCCCCGGTCACCCGCGCACAGGGGCAGGGGAATTCAGCAATCCGACGCGTGCAGTCGACACTGCGTTGCACCCGATCTACCCAGAGGGGTCACATGCGTGACACACCAAGCACCTACGCCCGGCTGGCCCGATTCGCTCGGCGTGCCACCGCCGCGTCGGCCGCGGCGGCCGCACTGGTCACGGGCCTGCTGGCGACGGGCACACAGGCGAACGCGGCCGACCTGCCGTACGGGCCGTACACCTGTGTGAACGGCTACGTCTGGCGCGAGGCCGTACCGTCCGACCTGGTCTGCGTCACCCCGCAGATCCGCTCCCAGACCGCCACGGAGAACTCACTCGCCGCCTCGCGCCGCGAGCCCGGCGGCGGCCCCTACGGGCCCGACACCTGCAAGCAGGGCTACGTATGGCGCGAGACGAGCCCCGCCGACCATGTGTGCGTGCCGCCGGCCGGCCGCGACCAGGCCCGCGCCGACAACGCCAACGCGCCCTGGAGACTGGTCGATCCGGGTGCCACGCCACGCGGCGGTGTGTCGGTGTTCACGGAATACGGCTACTCGACCGGCGCCTACCTGACGGCCACCGGCAGCGGCCTGTCCCCGAACGGCACGGTGTCGTTCTACGCCGTCGGCATCAGCACGACCGGTCCCTTCTCGCTCGGCCAGTTGACCGCCGACGCCACCGGCCGCATCCAGGGCTACCAGACCGTCGGGTTCATCAGCTGCCGCAGCGGCGTCACCCAACCCGCCACCGTCGTGGTCCTGGACCGCAGGTCCGGCCTCGTCACCACGGCCGGGACCACGGATGCGTTCCGCAGCTGCGGCTGAGCACCGGACGGTCCGGACCGTGCACGGCACGTCGCGGCGGGCGACATACGGGCCGCCCGCGCAGCGCGACGATCAAGGAATGTCCCCTGGACTCCGTCCTCCGCGCTCGAAGGAGAAAGCAGATGACGACGACCATGTACTTCAGGACCGCTGGGATGATCGCGGCGACCGCGGCGGCCATCGGTGGATCGCTCCTGTCGGCGCCGACCGCCTCGGCGTCGGACCCCGCGTCGGCAGCGCCTCACGCGGCCTCCCCGACGCCGTCGGCGGACACGGCGGCCTCGGGGTTCGGCCTCTACCTCGCGAACTACAACAGCGGCAAGTGCCTCAGCCCGGCGGGCGGGGGTGTCCTGAACAACACGCCCACCGTCATCTACAACTGTGACACCGACCCGTCGCGTTCCTGGTATCTGGTGAACAAGGGAAACAACATCTACCAGATCCTGAACCTGAACAGCGGCAAGTGCCTGAGCCCCGCCGGGGGAGCCGGCACCAACAACACCGAGACGGTCATCTACAACTGCGACGACCATCCGTCGAGACTCTGGTACTTCGTCGACAAGGGCAACCTCAACTACCACCTCGTCAACTACAACAGCGGCAAGTGCCTCAGCCCGGCGGGCGGGGGTGTCCTGAACAACACGCCGACCGTCATCTACAACTGCGACACCGACCCCTCGCGCCTTTGGTACCTCGTAGCCCAGTAGCGAGCTTGAGCGACCCGGTCCCGGCACGCCCTCGGCGGCCGGGCCGTCGCAACGCCCCACACACGACCGAGCTGCCTCGGCTCCCTCGCCCCGGCCGCCGGCCCGGCGCATTGTGCATGTCGCGGCGCGAGGCGCGTACGGTCGTACACCGGCGGAGTGTACGATCGTACGCATGCCGCCGAAATACTTCGCCGACGACCCGCGCACCAACCTGGAACGCATGCTCGCGGGCGACCTCTACATCGCCGACGACCCCGAGATCGCGCGCAGGCAACAGCGCGCCGTGCAACTCGCCGCCCAGTACCAGGCCACGCACCTGGAGGATCCGGGCAAGGCCCGGCCGGTCCTGGCGGAGCTGCTGGGTTCGGTCGGCGAGGACGTCGAGGTGCGCCCGCCGCTCTACGTCGACTACGGCAGCAACATCACCATCGGCGCCCGCACCTTCGTCAACTACCACCTCACCGCGTTGGACGTCGCCGCGATCACCATCGGCGAGGACTGCCAGATCGGGCCCAACGTGCAACTCCTCACACCCACCCACCCGGTGGAGCCGCAGCTGCGGCGTGACAAGCTGGAGGCCGCGCTGCCCATCACGATCGGGAACAACGTCTGGCTGGGCGGCGGCGTGATCGTCTGCCCCGGCGTGACCATCGGGGACAACAGTGTCATCGGCGCGGGCGCGGTGGTGACCAAGGACATCCCCGCCGATGTCGTCGCCGTCGGCAACCCCGCCCGCCCGATCCGGACCCTCCGGGAACACGACGCAGATGGCCACCGGACACGCTGACCCGCAGCGCCGCGAGCGCATCCTTGCCGCGACGCTCGACCACATCGCGGAGGTGGGTGTGGCCGGTGTCTCCCACCGTAAGATCGCCGCCCGCGCCGCCGTCCCCCTCGGCTCGATGACCTACCACTTCAGTGGCATGGACGACCTCCTGCGCGCAGCCTTCACGCGTTTCGCCGATCAGATCGCGGCCGTCTTCGAGGAGTACCTGAGCCGCGCCGAGGGGCCCGAACAGGCGCGTGAGGCCGTCACCGACCTGGTGCACACGCTCTCCGACGGGCCCCGCCGCGACCTGATCCTGACCCAGGAGCTCTACACCCTCGCCGCCCGACGGCCGGAGTACCAGGAGCTGACCCAGGCATGGATGCGCCGCAGCAGGCAGCTGCTGGAACGGCATTTCGACCCCGACACCGCACGTCAACTCGACGCGCTCATCGAGGGACTCGCGCTGCACCGTGCCCTGGACAACGGCGCACCGCACGGCCGCGCACTGACCAGCCAGGCGGTCGTGCGCATCACCACCGCCTGACGGCGATCCCCGAGCGGCCCGTCTCGTGTCCGAGGAAAGAGCGGGAAGTGTGCCGCCCTCGGTCGGTGCCGAGCTGAGCGTTCTGCGCTGCGGCCGGCTGTGGCTGACGCCGGCGACCTGCGCGATGATCACTGGTGGGGTGCTGTGCAGCTACAGCGTCATCTCCCCGCTGCTGACCGAGCGCGCGGGTCTGTCCGCGACGGAGCGTGCCGTTCGCCCTCATGGCCTTCGGCGTCGCCGCGCTGGTGCGCGCCCGGGTCGGTACCTGAGCTGTCGGGCACGCCGCCCGCTTGACGGGCGTTCGTTCCCCGCGGGGACGCGTCCGGCTCGGGGGGCGATCGCGCTCACCGCTGCCCCTCCGCCTTCAGCGCCCGCTCCTCCTTGGCCGTCGCACGCCGTTCGCGCGCCGCCGTGCGGTCCCACCGGGCCGGGACGAGGGCCGTCAGCATCAGGAACGCGGTCAGGGCGAACGCCCAGGGATAGCCGGTCAGGCCGGCCACCGTGCCGAAGCCGACCGCGCCGATGCCCATGCCCGCGTCGTAGGCGACATTCCACAGCGCGCTCACCGTCCCGTACCCGGAGGGCGGGACGCGGGAGTACATCAGCGTGATGGTGGCGCTCTGCGTGATGCCGAAGCCCGCCCCGAACACGGCCGCACCCACCACGACCGCGACGGGAACGCCCGTCAGGGCGACAACGAGGATGCCGGCGGCCGAGACGACCAGTCCCGGCACGACCAGCCCGGCGGCTCCCCGCCGGTCGGCGCGCCGACCGGCGAACCAGCGGGATGCGGTCGCGGCGGCCGGTTGCACGAAGAGCGCCGCGGCGACCACGCCGGAGCGGCCCGGCGCCACGGCCAGTGGCAGAAAGGTGACGACGATCCCCGCGCCCACTGCCGTCGCCGCGAACACGGCCGTGGGCCGGCCGAGCGCACCGGAACGTGCCCCGGCGAAGATCCCCAGCGGCGGCCCCTGCGCCGCTTCCCGGCCGGGCAGGCCCCAGACGGCGGCGACGGAGACCAGGGCGACCAGCGCCGCCGCCCAGTAGACGGGCTCGTACCCGGTGTGCGAGGCCAGCCAGGCTCCGAGCGGCAAGGCCACCAGGGACGGCACACCGGCCATGACACCGATCAGAGCCAGCCCCTCCCCGCGCCGTTCGGGCGGGATCAGTGACGCCGTCAGCGCCCCACCCGCCACCAGCGTGAACGCGAAGCCGAGCCCCCGGACAAGGCACACCGCCACGATGCACGCCATGCTCTGCGACACCGTCAGGGCCAGGGCCGGAGCGCCCAGCAGCAACAGCCCCGCCCCGAGCATCACGCGATAGCCGCAGCGTGCGGCCAGCCAGGGGGCGATCAGCTCGCCGGCCACCGTGGCCAGCATCAGCACACCGGTGACCAGGCCCGCCTCGTCGCTGCCCCGGCCCGGCACGCTCTGCACGTACGCCGGTACGACGGACAGCAGCAGGTAGAAGCTTGCCGACGAGCCGACGACCGTCACGAAGCGCAACAGCAGCGGGCGGGTCACCAGACGCGGCCGCGCCTCGGCAACTCGGCGTTCAGGACCAGCGGATGAGGCCATGCACCGAAACCTAAGGGACACAGCCGCCCGAACGCCCGTGTATTCCAAGCCTGTAGGGGTGGCCGCCGAGGCCCTGAAGAGGGCTCAGGGTGTGCGGGTGCCGCGTGGGGGTCTTGACCAGAGGCCGAGCAGGGTCGGGAGCGCCCGCCGTCCATGGCGCGGGAAGGCGTCAGCCGCGCGGGCTGCTCAAGGCGGTCCGCGCGGCCGAGGGGGCTCGGTGAGGTGCGCCGCGGTTCGACGGCGCCCCGAAGGGGCGTGCGGCCGTATCGGTATCGGCTGTGCCGCGCGGGCCCGGCCGGCCACGACGGTGCCGCAGACGACCGACGGCACAGCGCGGCGTTATCCAGCGGAGCGCTCAGCTCGTGGCGCGCACCGCGTCGAGGATCAGCTGGGCGACGGCCCCTGGCTGGGAGACGGCGACCGCGTGCGAGGCACCGTCGATCTCGACGGTCGTCGCCCCGGCCCGCTGGGCACCGAAGCGTTCCACCTCGGGGTTGATCGCCTGGTCCGCGCCGGCGATGAGCGCCCAGGAGGGCTTGGTCTTCCACGCCGCCGCCGAGGCCGTCTCCTCGAACGCGCCGGCGGCCAGCGGGCGCTGCGCCACCGCCAACACCTTGGTGACGTCGGCCGGGACGTCCGCGGCGAAGATGGCCGGGAACGCCTCGGCCTCGATGGTGACCTCGACGGCGGGCTCAGCGCCCTCGACGGGGTACGTCGCCTCCTTGAGGTTGCTCACGAGCGCCGAGAGAGGGAAGCGGCCCTGGAGTTCACCAAGGCTCTCGCCCTCTTCGAGCGCGTAGGCAGCGACGTACACGAGTCCGACGACGTTCTCCGTGGTACCGGCCACGGTGATGAGCGCACCACCGTAGGAGTGGCCCACCAGGACGACCGGACCGTCGATCTGAGACGCCACGGAAGCGATGTACGCGGCGTCCGAGGCCAGTCCGCGGAGCGGATTGGGCGGCGCCACCACGGCGACGCCGTGCTCCTGAAGCTCCGCGATGACCCCCGACCAACTGGCGGCGTCGGCAAAGGCTCCGTGCACCAGGACGACCGTCGGGGCGGGCTTGGTGGCCATGTGTGTCTCTTCTCCTTCGTTGCTGGCGAGTGTGGGCCGTCGGGTCAGCCGGCGTGCAGGGCCGCGTGCAGCGTGCGGGTGGCCAGGGCGATGGCGGCCTGTGCGGCGTGGGTCTCGCGCAGGGCGTTGAGCATCACGAAGTCGTGGATGATGCCCTGGAAACGCACGGCGGTGACCGGCACACCCGCCTGACGGAGCTTGTTGGCGTATGCCTCCCCCTCGTCGCGCAGTACGTCGGCCTCGCCGGTGATGACCAGCGCCGGGGGCAGGCCCTGCAACTGCTCGGTGGTGGCGCGCAGCGGGGACGCGGTGATCTGTGCCCGCTCGGTCTCGTCGGTCGTGTACTGGTCCCAGAACCACTGCATGCCGTCGCGGCGCAGGAAGTAGCCGGTGGCGAACTGGTGGTAGGAGCCGGTGTCGAAGTTCGCGTCGGTGACCGGGTAGAACAGCACCTGCTGGACCAGCGGGACGCCACCGCGTTCCTTGGCCATCAGAGTCAGCGCGGCCGTCATGTTGCCGCCGACCGAGTCGCCCGCCACGGCCAGCCGTGTGCCGTCGAGGCCCTTGCCCGCGCCCTGCTCCACGATCCACCGCGCGACGGCGAAGTTCTGCTCGATGGCGACGGGGTAGCGGGCCTCCGGTGACAGGTCGTACTCGGGGAAGACGACCGCGGCGTTCGCGCCGACGGCGAGTTCGCGCACCAGGCGGTCGTGGGTGTGGGCGTTGCCGAAGACCCAGCCGGCGCCGTGGATGTAGAGGATCACCGGCAGGGTGCCGGTGGCGCCGGCGGGCCGGACGATGCGGACGCGCACGGAGCCCGTCGGGCCGCCGGTGACGCTGATCCACTCCTCGTCGATCGCCGGCTTGTCGACCTCGCCGGACTGCACCTCGTCGACGGCCTTGCGGCCCTCGGCCGGCGCCAGGTCGAAGAGGTAGGGCGGGTTGGCGGTGGCCTCCGCGAACGCGGCTGCCGCGGGTTCCAGCACCGGCTCGACCGGCGCGAGGGCATCAGACATGCGCATCTCCTGTGATTCATCGGGCGCGGCGGCCGTTCCCGGAACGACACGCGTCGTCGTACCGGACACTCCGGCGCCGCTGCACCGAACCGTAGGCGCTGCGCGCACACGGCAGTTTTCCGCGAGCGCCCCTTCGATGTCCCCACAGCGCACGAGGCTCCCCGGCCTGTCCGTCGGCCGAGGGCACAGCGCCTTGTCGAGCTACGACGACTGAGGCCACCACGGGGCGCTCACCGCAGGTCCGCCGCACGCCGCGACGAGTTCCGCTGCGAACGCCACGGCGGTCTCCTCGGGCGCCGAAGCGCCGAGGCCGAGCCCCACCGGCGCGCGCAGCCTCGCCAGGGCCGCTCGGGACACGACCGCCTCGGCGAGGTCGCCGGGCGCCCCTCGGGCGGGGTCAGTGATCCGCCGGATTCCCGCGCGGCTTGATGCTCGCATGGGGCAGGGCCGGTGCGGGCAGGCGGTCCCCGGGATAGCCGTCGACGGCGCCGAAGCGTTCGGCGGAGTTCTGCCAGTCCTCACGGGCCTTCACGATGTCCTCGTGGCTGCGGCCGATGAAGTTCCACCACATCACGATCTCCTCCCCGAACGGCGTCCCGCCGAGCAGGACCGTCCGCGCGGGGCCGTCCGACTCGTTCGTCAGGGTCAGCGCGCCGGGACCCGAGTGGACGTAGCCCAGTTCGGCGGAGCGCACGAGGACGCCGGCCAGCCGCACCTCGCCCCGATCGACCAGGAGGCCGTGCTCGAATCCGGGGTCCAGGGCGAGCGTGACGGACGCGTGGGGCGCGAGCACGATCTCGGCGCCGAGCAGGGGAGTGAAGGTCGGCACCGGTGAGGTGACGCCGGCCAGCGAGCCCAGGAAGACCCTGATCTCCGCCCCGTCGACGTGTACCGGGTCGGGGACGTGGTGCCGGAAGTCGCGTGCGGTGTGCCGGTGCTCCTCGGGCAGCGCCACCCACAGCTGGACCCCGTGCAGGACGGTGGTCCGCGCGGTGGAGACCTCCGAGTGCGCGATGCCGTGACCGCCGGTCATGAGGTTCAGCTCACCGGGCCGTACGAAGGCGTGGCTGCCCAGGCTGTCCCGGTGCTCGATCTCCCCGCTGAACAGCCAGCTGACGGTCTGGAGCCCGGTGTGGGGATGCGGGGCGACGTCCATGCCGCCGGTTTCGGAGACGTCGTCGGGACCGTAGTGGTCCGCGAAGCACCAGGCCCCGATCAGGGTCCTGGCCCGCTGGGGCAGCGTGCGCCGCACGGTCATGGCCCGCGGGCCACCGAGGGGCACATCCCGCGGGGTGAGCACATCGACTCGGGGCGCCTCGTCCCGCCGCCCGCCGTCCGCCGCCGCGCCGCACGGCACCTCGACGGGCCTCGTCTCGACATTGCTCATGGTGGACCGCCTCTCAGCCACGTAATTGTTTCACATTCAACCACTAACCGGGCCCGGGACCATAGCCGGGCCCGGGACCCCCGGGACCGTAGCCAGGCCCGGGACCGTAGTCACGGTTCGCCGACCGGCAACACCCCGTGCGCTCGCCGGCAATTCTCCCCGGCCCGGCCGCCGTACGGTCATTGCCGCCGTGATCCGCCGGCACCCGGCGGACGAACGGAACGCAGCAGAAAGTCGCGGACAGGGGGCGGCATGGGACAGCATCACACCGGTGCCGCGGACGAGGGCCCGATCGTCTGCGCGACGACCGTCCTCGTCACCGTGGCCGACGATCCGCCGGTGCCGCTGCCCGCGCAGTTCCGCTACACCGTCACGGACCCCTACGCCGTGTGCCTGTCCTTGGGCGCCCCCTCCGCCCCCTCCTCCCCTTCCGTCGACTGGGTCTTCGCCCGGTCGCTCCTCGCCCAGGGCCTGTGCCGGCCCGCCGGGTCCGGGGACGTGGTGGTGATCCCACGGCACCGCCGCCATCCGGACACGGTCGGCGTCCTGCTCAGGACACGACACGGGGCAGCGGTCCTTGAGGTCGCCGCCCGCGCCGTCACGGCCTTTCTGCACCGCACCGACGCCCTGGTCCCACCGGGCACCGAGCACCGCCACATCGATCTGGACCGCGTCGTCGAACGCCTCACGGCCGGCCGCGAATGACCCGCCCGCGACCGTACGGTCCTGCGCGGAGTGCCCGATGAACCGGACCGGCGCTGACGCCCGCGGCACACGGCGGGCCGTCCTGGAGACGGTCGTGGCGCCGCCGGCCGCGCTGTTCCGGGGGCCGCACGGCACCTCGGTGACCGCCGTGCGGGAGCGGCACCCCGCCTGTCCCCCCGGCCACGGACCGCGGTCGTCCCCCCGGCCACGGACCGCGGTCGTCCGCCCGGCCGCCGTCCGCGGTCATCCGCCCGGCCCCGGCCCCGGCCCCGGTCGCGGACCGGACCGGTGGCGGTCCGCCGGCGCACGTCGGGGCGGGCTCAGTCGAAGCGCAGATCGGAGAGCTGCCGTTCGAGCGCGGTGACGTCGTCCTCGGGGGCCGGCCCGGCAGGACGCGCAGCCATCAGTGCGGCCAGTTCGCCGCCCGCCCGCCGGATGCGTCCGGGCAGTCCCTCCGTGTACGCGTCACCACCCGAGCCCCAGTCCTCGGACGCCGCGTACACCGCGGTGGGGACGACGGCCGCGCGCAGGTAGGAGAACAGCGGGCGCAGCGCATGCTCCAGGACCAGGGAGTGGCGGGCCGTCCCGCCGGTCGCCGCGATCAGGACCGGCTTGCCGGTCAGGGCCTCCGGATCGATCAGGTCGAAGAAGGATTTGAACAGTCCGCTGTAGGAGGCGGTGAAGACGGGGGTGACCGCGATCAGACCGGCGGCCCCCGTCACCGAGTCGATCGCGGCGGCCAGCGCGGGCGGCGGGAACCCGGTCACCAGGTTGTTGGCGACGGCGACGGCCAGCTCGCGCAGTTCGACGACCTCGGTCTTCGTATCCAGGCCCCGGCCGGCCAGCTCGCCGTGGGCCGCCTCGGCCAGACGGTCCGCCAGCAGACGGGTGGAGGACGGGGTGCTCAGCCCCGCGGACACGGCGACGAGCTTCATGCGGCGTCCTCCCCCTTCGAGGCCGCCGCCGCGGCGACCCGGGCCGCGTGCGTCGGCGCGTCCGGCACGTCGGTGGGACGTCCCTTCGCGAACTCCTTGCGCAGCACGGGCACCACCTGTTCGCCGAGCAGGTCGAGCTGTTCCAGCACGGTCTTCAGGGGCAGGCCCGCGTGGTCCATCAGGAACAGCTGCCGCTGGTAGTCGCCGACGGTCTCCCGGAAGGACAGCGTCCGCTCGATGACCTGCTGCGGGGAACCCACCGTCAGCGGTGTCTGCTCGGTGAAGTCCTCCAGGGACGGGCCATGGCCGTACACCGGGGCGTTGTCGAAGTAGGGGCGGAACTCCCGTACGGCGTCCTGCGAGTTCTTCCGCATGAAGACCTGGCCGCCGAGCCCGACGACGGCCTCCTCGGGGCGGCCGTGCCCGTAGTGGGCGTACCGCCGCCGGTACAGCTGCACCATCCGCCTGGTGTGCTCGGCCGGCCAGAAGATGTTGTTGTGGAAGAAGCCGTCGCCGAAGTAGGCCGCCTGGTCGGCGATCTCCGGCGACCGGATCGAACCGTGCCAGACGAACGGCGGTACGCCGTCCAGCGGACGCGGAGTCGCGGTGAAGCCCTGAAGGGGGGTACGGAACTTCCCCTCCCAGTCCACCACGTCCTCGCGCCACAGCCGGTGCAGCAGCGCGTAGTTCTCCCGGGCGAGCGCAATGCCCTGCCGGATGTCCTGCCCGAACCACGGATAGACGGGCCCGGTGTTCCCGCGCCCCAGCATCAGGTCCACCCGGCCGTCCGCGAGGTGCTGGAGCATCGCGAAGTCCTCGGCGATCTTCACCGGGTCGTTGGTGGTGATCAGTGTCGTCGCGGTGGACAGGATCAGCTTCTCGGTGCGGGCGGCGACATAGCCGAGCATCGTGGTCGGGGACGACGGCACGAACGGCGGGTTGTGGTGCTCACCGGTGGCGAAGACGTCCAGGCCCACCTCCTCCGCCTTGAGCGCGATGGCGACCATCGCCTTGATGCGTTCGTGCTCCGGTGGAGTACGGCCTGTGGTCGGATCGGTCGTCACGTCCCCGACCGTGAAGATGCCGAACTGCATGAATCCCTCTTCTTCCGGCAAACGTGTGACGTCGGGAACGTTAGGCGCCGGTCGCACGCTCGGCATGACTGTGCGTGCACGGGAATGAGTCCTCCAGTGCCCTGTTCCCGCATGTCGGCGCCGTTCGCCGTGCTGTGGCACGGATGATGACCGCTGGGGCCGGCTGCCGATCCGATGCCCCCATGGCTGGGAAAGGAGTTCTTCGATGGTCGATGAACCGGTCTTGGTGCTCGCGGCGACCGGTGGACAGGGCCGGGCCGTGGTCGACGCGCTGCTGGCCCGCGGGGCCCGGATCAGGGCGCTGGTGCGCGACCCCGCCCGCGGTGCCGCACGGGAACTGGCCGGCCAGGGTGTCGACGTGGTGGCGGGTTCGCTCAGCGATCGCGGATCGCTCGCCGCGGCCATGAAGGGCGTGGCCGGTGTCTTCGCGTTCACCACACCCTTCGAGGCCGGCATCGAGGCGGAGGTGGCCCAGGGGCGGGCCATCCTCGCCGCCGCGGCACAGGAACGTGTTCCGCACCTCGTGTTCAGCTCGGTCGCCGGGGCCGACCAGGACAGCGGGGTACCGCACTTCGAGAGCAAGGCGCGCATCGAGGCGGAACTGACCGCGGGCGATGTCGCGTACACGATTCTGGGGCCGACGTACTTCTTCGACAACGCGCTCGGCGGGGCACGGCGCATCCTGGACGGCGTACTCGATCTGCCGCTGCCGCCCGACCGGCCGTTGCAGCAGCTCGCCCGGCCCGACCTCGGCGCGTTCGCGGCGCATGTGCTCCTCGACCCCGCTCCGTACGTCTCACGGCGCATCGAACTGGCCTCTGACGACCCCACCCCTGCGCAGATGGCGGCCGCGCTCGGCGCGGCGCTGGGCCGGGACGTCCGCCACGAGCGGGTGCCGCTGACCGCCATCGGCAACCCGGACATGCACGCGATGTGGACGTTCCTGAACGGGCCCGGCTACCGCGTCCACATCCCCGCGCTCCATGCCGCCCACCCGGAGATCCGCTGGACCCGGTTCACCGACTGGGCGCACCACACCTGGTCCAGCGCCGGCTGAACCGGCCGCCCCTACCGCACCATGACCACCCCGCAGGTCCGTGCTCAGGCCAGTGGGGTGCTCAGTTCCATGGACCGCAGAGCCGCCGCCATGGCCGGTTCATCGCCGACGTCAAGGGCTGTGTCCGTCAGCTTGATGACGTGTTCGTCGCCGTGCGCCAGGGCCCGTTCAAACACCTCTTCGGGGGTGAGGGCGCCGGGCGGGGTGCAGGCGACCGGCACCGCGGGCGCGTACATCGCGGTCACCGCCGCGGAGGCCGTCCAGGCCGCCCGCAGGCTCGGCGGCCACAGGGCGTGGGGGAGCGCGGGCAGGGTGCGCAGGACGGCGTTGGGAGCCGTGGCCGCGTGGACCAGCATCGTCGCCTCGCCGTGGCCGTGGGTGGCATACCGGTGTGTTGCCGCCCGCACCAGTTCGGTGAGGCGGCGGTACGCGTCGCTCGGTTCCGTCACCGAGGCCGCCCACACCGGCAGGGCCCTGACCTGGTCGAGCCGGGCGGAGAAGCCACCGTCCTGCACGGCGATCCGCAAAACCGTGTCGAGCGCGGCAGCCGCGCCGTCGGCGCCGGGCAGTGAGGCGACGCCCGCGACGGGCCGGTGGCGTGCGGCCCAGTAGCCGAGGCCGTGGGCAAGTTCCGCCAGCCGGGGTTCGGTGACCTCGCCGGACAGCAGGGTGCGCACGGCGTGGCCCACCCGGATCACCGGATGTGTGGAGCCGCCGTACAGGCCGGGCAGCAGACGGGGCCACCACTGCGTCAGCACCTCGCGCCAGGGACGCTCGGCCACCTCGCGCTCGAAGTGGTCGATCCAGTCGGCCGCGCGCCGCGGATCGCCGAGCGCGGAGGACCAATGGGCGTCCGTGACCGGCTCGACACGAGACGGGAACTCCTCCAGTTTGTGTGCGTACAGGTCGAGCCAGCGGTGCACGGACCGTGCCTGCCCGTGAGCGGCGAGGGCTTCGACGGCCATCGGCGCGTGGTTGGTGAGCCGCCCGAGCCGTTCGGGCCCGCAGTCGTGCAGTCGCGCAAGCGCCTCGTCCAACGTTCCTGTCGTATCCATGGCCTGGACAGTAGGCAGGACGGCACGGCGGCGTAACGGGCCACAGACGTAGGCCGGACCTAGGACCTGCGGCCCGGTGCCGGCGCCGGGCGAGAACCGCGGCCGACGCCGCACCCCGGACTGGACGGGCCGAATCCGGCGGCTCACAGGTGCTGGAGGACGCGGCTTGCCAGGGCTTCCCCTTGTCAGGCGCCGGCGCCGCCGTCGACCGGCACGATCGCGCCGGTCACCATCGAGGCACGGTCGCTGAGCAGCCACGCGGCCACCTCGGCCACCTCGCGGGGCTCGGCCATCCGGCCCAGTGGGGTCGCCGCGTTGTTGCGCTCGACGATGCCCGGGGACACGGCCTCCCAGGCGTCGATCATCGCCGTGGCGGTGCCGCCGGGGGTGATGCCGTTCACTCGGATGCCCTGTCGGCCCCAGGTCACGGCGGCCGTCTCGGTGATGCTGTTGAGTGCGCGCTTCATGGCGCCGTAGGCGGGCAGGGCGGGGTTCGCGCGGCGGCTGCCGATACTTGAGGTGTTGACGATCGCCCCGCCGCCGCCTCGTCGCATGAGCGCGGCCTCCGCGTTCATCGCGGTCCAGTGCGAGCGGAAGTTCACGGCGAACTGTTCGTCGATGTCCTCGTCGCTCGTGGTGTCGAGTGGGCCGGGGTGTTGGATCGTCGCACCGTTGTTGAAGGCGCCGTCGAGCCGTCCGTGCAGTTCCTCGACGCGGCCGACCGCGGCGCGGACGCCGGCACGGTCGGCGAGGTCCACGGTGACGGCGTCGGCGACGCCGCCTTCGGCGCGGATCTCGGTGACGATGCCGTCGAGGGCGTCGGCGCTGCGGGCGGCGAGCACGACGGCGGCGCCCTCGGAGGCGAAGAGCCGGGCCGCCGCCGCGCCGATGCCGCGGCTCGCGCCGGTGATGAACACGACCTTGCCGCTGAGCAGGCCGACGGGTGCGATGTCGCTGTTGTTCGTCATGACGCCAGCGTCAGGCCGGACCCGGGCCGGATACAGGCACAGGCGGTACCAGGATCCGTCGCCGGGCAGCGTGCAGACTTGGGGTATGGACAAGCAAGCGCTCGGGGCGTTCCTCCGCAGCCGTCGCGAGCGGCTTCGGCCGCAGGACGTCGGCCTCCCCTCGGGACCGCGACGCCGGACACCGGGTCTGCGCCGCGAGGAGGCCGCGGTCCTCGCGCACATTTCCACGGAGTACTACATCCGGCTCGAACAGGGCAGGGCGCCGCGACCGTCCGGCGAGGTCCTTGCCGGGATCGCGGGCGCGCTGCGGCTCACCGACGCCGAGTCCGACCACCTCCACGTCCTCGCGGGTACCGCGCCGACCCGTACCCGGCTGCACCGGCGCGACGTACGCCCGAGCATTGTCGCGCTCATCGAGCGGCTGCCGCAGACGGCCGCCTTCGTGACGTCCGCCGTGTTCGAGGTGCTTGCGTGGAACGACCTCGCGGCCGCCCTCATGGAGGACTTCGCCCCACTCGACCCCGAGGACCGCAATCTCGCCCGCCGGGCATTCCTCGGATCCGAGCGCGCCGACGAGACGCTGTACGGGATCTCCGACGCCGCCGAGTTCCGGCACCACGTGGTCATGGAGTTGCGCGCCACCCTCGCCCGCTACCCGAGCGATCCCGCGGTGACCGGCCTCGTCGACGAACTCCGCGACGCCAGCCCGGACTTCGTCCGGCTCTGGGAGCGGCACGACGTGCAGGCCGCGCAGATGCTCACGAAGACCTTCCGCCACCCGGCCCTCGGGGAGATCACCGTCGACTGCGACACCCTCGCGCTCACGGACCGCGACCAGCACCTCGTGCTCTACAGCGCACCGCCGGGATCCCCCGGCGCCGAGGCACTGGCTCTGCTGAACGTACTCGGCGCCGAGGCAAGCAGCGCGGTACGGCGCGGATGAGGCACAGCCCGGCCCCACGGCCTCTGCCGTTCCGGGTCCTTGACCGGGTGTCAGCGGCGGGTCTTGACCAGGCTGCTGCTGGATTTCGACATCCTGCCGCCGCCGTTGCGCACGGCGATGTGGCTGTGTCTGATGCACCCGGAGACACGCGAGTGCTCCGTCGACGGGGAACAACGCGTCGCGGGAGGGGATCGCCCACCTGCGCGCCGCGTGGGCCGCGCACCCGGGGGAACGGGCGCTGCCCTGTGCGGGACCTTCAGTCACCCGCGGTGAGCGCGAGCGGACGTGCACCCGGGCCGGTGAGGGCGTCCCCGGGGTGGAACGGCGGCCAGGCGCCGGGCCCGTTCGCCGGGGTGGGCGGCCCCACTCCGTCATGGGGCAGCCACCTCGTCCGCGAACCGCGTTCCGCTAGCGGCCGATCTTGTCCAGCTCGGCGAGTTCCTGGTCGGAGAGCGAGAGTCCCGCGCCGGTGATGTTCTCGCGCAGGTGTGCCACCGACGAGGTGCCGGGGATGAGCAGGATGTTCGGCGACCGCCGCAGCAGCCAGGCCAGGGCGACCGACATCGGTGTCGCGTCCAGCCGGGAGGCCACGGCGGAGAGCGCCGTGGACTGCAGCGGGGTGAAGCCGCCGAGCGGGAAGAAGGGCACGTAGGCGATGCCCTTCTCGGCGAGTTCGTCGATCAGTTCGTCGTCCTGACGGTAGGCGAGGTTGTACATGTTCTGCACGCACACGATCGGCGCGATCTCCTGCGCCTCGGCGACCTGTTCCGCCGTCGCGTTGCTCACACCGAGATGCCGGATCAGGCCCTGCTGCTGGAGTTCGACCAGGGTCCCGAAGGGCTCGGCGAGCGAGCCGGGCCGCGGGCCCTGAGCGTCACCGAGCCGGAGATTGACGACGTCGAGCGAATCGAGGCCGAGGTCATCGAGGTTCTCGTGGACGGCGCGGCGCAGGTCCTCGGGCCTCCGCGCCGGGGGCCAGCCGCCCTGCTCATCGCGGACCGCGCCGACCTTGGTCACGACGTGCAGCGCGTCGGGAAAGGGGTGCAGCGCCTCACGGATCAGCCGGTTGGTGACGCGTGGCCCGTAGGCACCGGCGGTGTTGATGTGGGTGATCCCGAGGCCGACGGCCTCGCGCAGGACGGCCAGCGCGGCGTCGTGGTCGGCGGGCGGCCCCATGACGCCGGGGCCGGCGAGCTGCATGGCGCCGTAGCCGAAGCGGGTGACGGTCAGATCGCCCAGGGTCCAGGTGCCGCCGGCAAGGGAAACGGAGGGTGTGCTCATGTGTCTGTCTTTCATGGGGGCGCTGGGTGATGGTGCCTTTCGGCTCCGTGCGCAGCGGCGGCTCGCACCAGCCGGGCGCCGACTGCGCCGGGGAACCCCGGCCGATGCGCTACTCCGAGCTGTCGCGCCTGCTGGCCGGCGTCAGCCAGAAAATGCTCACGCAGACGCTGCGCTCACTGGAACGTGACGGACTGATCACCCGCACCGCCACACCGACCGTCCCCGTCACGGTCTCCTACGAGTTGACCGACCTCGGCCTCTCCCTGCACCACATGATGCGCGGCCTGAAGACGTGGGCCGAGACACACATGGACGATGTGCTCACCCACCGCGCGACATACGACACCCGCGCCGACTGACTCGTCGAGGCCCCGTGGCGGAGTCGGCTCCCACCTCACACGCTCGGAAGACGCTCAGTCGAGACAGAACTCGTTGCCCTCGACGTCCTGCATCGCAATGCACGACTCGTTGTATTCGTCGGCGAGCAGGACCTGCACGCGTACCGCGCCGAGCGCGACCAGACGCGCGCACTCGGCTTCGAGCGCGGCGAGGCGTTCCTCCCCCACGAGCCCGGTGCCGACCCGCACGTCAAGATGCACCCGGTTCTTGACGACCTTGCCTTCGGGGACGCGCTGGAAGTACAGGCGCGGGCCCTCACCTGAGGGATCGACGCAGGCGAACGACGAACCCTGCTGCTCGGCCGGCAGAGAGCGATCGAAATCGTCCCACGAGGCGAACCCCTTCGGCGGGGGCGGTACGACGTACCCCAACACCTCACACCAAAAGCGAGCGACGCGCTCGGGATCCGCGCAGTCGAAGGTGACTTGGAACTTCTTGACCGATGACATCGGGGCACCATAGCAGGGGACATCTGCGGCTCGTCGCCGGAGAGCCGCAGGGTGTCGATCTTGTTAGGCGGAGTTCCCATGGCTCCATAGCGTCCTCCCTCAGGTTGCGTACACCTACATGTCCGGGGCAACTGGGCGGTTTGGCCGGGGTTTTCCCTCCCCGTGGGCCCTCGTGCGCCGCGGTGAGAGATCCTTCTCCCACTCGGCGGGCCTCGGCAACACCTTCGGGCCGGCCCCGCGCGCACCTCGGGTGCGATGTCTCGCCCTCGGGACGCCGCCGTCAGCCGCCCGGCGGGGCCCCCGGTGGGCGGGTCATGCCTCAAGGGTGAGCGCGGAGTCCATGGTCGAGCAGGCCCGGCGCAGGAGCGCGGGCAGTTCGCCCGGTGTGCAGTCGGGCAGCCAGTCGTCCAGAGCGCAGCGCCAGGCGGCCGCGAAGAACTCGATGAGGAGCCGCAGTTCGAGACGGTTCCGTTCGTCGAGTCGGCGCGCGATCTCGGCCTGGACTTCGGCGCAGTGCCGCAGCGTGTACCCGTCGAGTGCGGGTGAGCCGGCGATCAGCCGGAGTGTGAGGGGGAAGCGCCGGTACCAGCCCTCGTCCATGCGCTCCAGAGTGGTCAGCATGGCGGCGAGGAAGACATCGGCCAGCGGCCCGGACTTCTCCATGCCGTCGAGGACTTCCAGGTAGGCGTCCCAGAGCTGCTTGACGGCGGCGAGCGCCACGTCCTCCTTGGAGCGGAAGTTGCGGAAGAAGGTCCGCCGGGACACCTCCACCTGCTCCAGCAGCGCGTCCAGCGGAGTGCTGTCGAATCCGCGCTCACCGAAGAGTGTGACGGCGGTGTCGATCAGTTCCTGGCGAGTACGCAGCTTTTTGCGTTCGCGCAGGGTGGTGGGCTGGTCGGAGCTGGTCATCCCCGGCACTGTACCAAGCACGCCGAGCCTGTGCATATGCTCTACTGAAGCAAACGCCTCACTGTGGCACTTTGGAAAGGGATCTTCCCCGTGCGCGCACTCGTCGTCGACCACACCTCACCCGGACACCTGTCGCTGATGGACGTCCCCGCCCCGCGTCCCGCCGCCCACGAGGCGCTGGTACGGGTCGAGGCGGTCTCGCTGAACTTCGGAGAGGTCCATGAGGCGATCCGTGCAACGACACCGGACGGCACCGTGCTCGGATGGGACGCGGCGGGCGTCGTCGTCCAGGCGGCCGCCGACGGCTCCGGTCCGGCCGAGGGGGAGAGGGTCGTCACCCTCGGCGAGGCCGGCTGGGCCGAGCTGCGGGCCGTACCCGCCGCCCTGCTCGGCACCGCGCCGAAGGACGCCGACCCCGGCGCGCTGAGCACCGTCCCCGTGGCCGGGCTGAGCGCCCTGCACGTGCTGCGCCGCATGGGATGCCTGCTCGGCCGCCGTGTGATGATCACCGGTGCTTCCGGCGGTGTCGGCCGCTACGCCGTCCAGTTGGCCGCCCGCGCGGGCGCGCATGTCGTTGCCGTCAGCCGGAGCCCCGCCCAGGCGGACGGGCTGCGCGCCCTGGGCGCCGACGAGGTCCACCCCGAGCCGGCCGCGGTGCGGCAGCCCGTGTCGGCCGTCCTCGACACCGTCGGCGGACAACACCTCGTCGACGCCTTCGCCGCGCTGTCGGCCGGCGGCAGCCTCTTCAGCGTGGGCCGCTCCTCCGAGGCCGACGCGGTGCTGTCACCGGATGCCCTGCTGGGTGACCAAGGGCGGCACGACCGGTCGATCCGCACCTTCTTCCTCCTCGGCGACCCCGCCACCGACTTCTCCGCGGATCTGACGTGGCTGGCCGGAGAGATCGCCGCGGGCCGCCTCGATCCGGGCATCAGCTGGCGCGGCCCCTGGACCCGCCACTCCGAGGCGGTCGCGGCTCTGCTCGACCGCCGCCTGTACGGCAAAGCCGTCCTCGATCTCGGCTGACCAGCCGGTTCGCCCCCGTCATGAACTCCGCGGATGCCGTACGGCGCTGATGGAGCGTCAAGGGCAGGCTCCGACCAACGGGAGCAATCCGCTGGGCCGTTCATGCCCCGTCGATCCGCACGGCCCGCCTATGCCGCTGGGGTGAGTTCGGCGCGGCCGAACAGCAGTGCGTAGCCGCCCGGGAGTTGGCGCAGGATGCGGGTGAGCAGTTCGGGGCCGGCTGACGCGGCGACGGCGACGAGGACGGAGCCGGTGTCCCAGCGGGTGGTGGCCGGGGAGGCGCCGCTGCGGGCAGCGAGGTCCTTGACGAAGGCCCAGCCGGTCAGGGGCTGGGTGTCGGGGATCTGCTGAGTGAGGATGCGCGCGGCTTCGAGGGGCAGCCGGGCGGCCAGGTCGACGCGTTCGTCGCCCGTCAGCTGGCGTCCGAGTCCCGCGAGGACCAGGCGGACGGCTTCCTCGGCCCGTTCCCGGGTGGGGTAGGCGCCTTCGTAGCGGACCTTCTCCAGCATCTGCTCGTACGTCATCGAGGGCAGGTGCTCAAGCGGTGCGCGCTCGTCGGACATCACTGCGGTGGTTGCCTTTCTCTCGTCGTGTCTCCGGTGCCCGGGAAGGTGTGCGGACATCGGCGTGTGTGGGTGGTCAGGTGGGCTGGGGGTGGCCGAACAGCAGGTCGTAGCCTGCGGGGAGCTGGAGCAGGATCTGTGTGAGCAGATCGTCTCCGGCCGCGTCGGCGACCGTGCTGAGGACGGCGCCGACGTCCCAGGCCGCTGTCCGGTCGGTGGCTCCCTCGATCCAGGCCGCCGTCGCCCGCACGAACCGCTCCGGTGGCAGCGGCTCGGCGCTCTGCAGCGGGTTGAGCAGGATCAGGGCGAAGTCCTCCGGCAGGCGCGCCGCCAGGTGTGCGCGCACCTCGCCGACCAGGTGTGCGCCCAGCAGGGCGAGCACGACGCGGGCCGCGCGCTCTGCTTCCTGCGGGCTCGTGTACTCACCGCGTTCTGTCACCTGGTCGAGGAACGCTTCCCGTCGCAGGGTCACGTCGGTCGCCACCCTTCTCCACTGCGCTACTGCGGTACCGCGGAGGACGGGGGAGGGGGTCGGGTGCCCGTCCTCCGCGACTGATCGGCCCGTATCGCCCGGCTCAGCCGGAGATCTCCTTGCGGTCGGATCCTCCGCCGACGGCGATCTTGCGGGGCTTGGCGCGCTCGGCGATCGGGATGCGCAGCGTGAGCACCCCGGCGTCGTAGTCGGCCTTGATGTGCTCGGTGTCCAGCGTGTCGGCCAGTACGATCTGGCGGGAGAAGACGCCCAGCGGCCGCTCCGACAGTTCCATCTGCACGTCGTCGGCCTTCGCCACGGGCCGGCGCTCGGCCCTGACGGTCAGCATGTTCCGTTCGACGTCGATGTCGATCGCCTCCGCGCTGACGCCGGGGAGGTCGAAGGCCACCACGTACTCGTCGCCCTCGCGGTAGGCGTCCATCGCCATCGCGGCGGGCCGCGACCAGGTGCCAGGACCCATCAGCTGCTGAGCCAGACGGTCGAGCTCACGGAACGGGTCAGTGCGCATCAACATCGTGAAACACCTCCAGCAGGTTCCGGCAGTTGCTGCCAATGCGCCTCACTGGAGTCGTTGTAACATGTCGTCCAATGGATGACAAGTGCAGGTGTCATCCACACGATGACAGTCTCTGAGAGGAGTGCCCGTGACAGCAGCCGACGAGCCGGTCTCTTCCGACGCCGACGCCCGGAGCCCGGCGTCGTTTCTCGCCGCCGCGGCGGCCCTGGAAGCCATAGACGCCGCCCTGCGCGCCGCCCGGCACGAGGCCGCCGATGCCCCGGGCGCAGGCCCAGGACCGGAGCAGGCTCTGGCCTCTCTCCTGCTGCTGCGGCAGGTGCGCGAGCAGCTCGCCGGATGGGAAACCGGCCTGATCGAAACGGCCCGCCACGCGGGAGCCAGCTGGGCCGATCTCGCCCACCCCCTCGGCGTCGCAAGCCGCCAGGCCGCGGAACGCCGCTATCTGCGCAACCGGCCAGGCCCCGCGGGAACCACCAGCGAACAGCGCGTCCAGGCCACCCGTGAACGCCGCGCCGCCGAACGCGCCGTCGCCACCTGGGCGCGCCGCAACGCCGCCGACCTGCGCCGCATCGCCGGCCAGATCACCGCCCTCACCGACCTGCCCACGGCGGCCCGTCGCCCGCTCAGCCAACTCCACGCGGCTCTCGCCCACGACGACCCCGCGGCCCTCGTCCCTCCCCTGACCGCCACCCGCCCGCATCTGACCCCCACCCACCCCGACCTCGCCGCCCGACTCGACACCCTCACGCATTCCGTCACGACCCCGGCCACCGCCGACTGACCGACGACCTCGCCCGCCGCCGCATCCTCGACAAGTGCCCCGACCCGCCCAGGTCATGGCCGAGGGCAGTCCGTATCCGAGTGATCTGCCCGATGCCGGACGGGAGTTGACGAAGCCGGCGCCGACTGCCCGGCGGAGCCCGGCCGGTGGCCCGCTGCCTGCGTACCGGCACCCGCCCGCCTCGCGTCAGGCTCCGGAAGGCCACCGGCCCAGGGTGCTGCCGGCTGCCAGGGGCAGCCGGCGCAGCGGCAGCGCGCTGGGCGGAGGCAGCGGCCCCTTGGCCGCGTCGGCACGGAACGACTGGAGGAGGTACGCCACCAGACGCCGAGACGCCGCACCGTCCCCCGGCAAAGTGGCCACCAGGGCACAGTGGGCCAGCAAGGCCACGGCGAGGTCGGAAGGATGGAAGTCGGCCCGCAGCGCACCGGCCGCCTGGGCTCGGCGGACCAGGGTCGTGAGGTCCCGCTCGGCCTGCTGCCGGGACTGCGCGTACTGCGAGGAGGCGTCAGGGAACGCGGCGGCGAACGCGGCCGAGAACCCCTGCTCCTCCCGCTGGACCTCGCAGGCGGTGACGACCACCCGCTGGAAGCCCCGCCACGGGTCGGGATCGGCCAGCGCCTCGCCGAGCACGCGGTCGCAGGTCTCCATCTGCCGGGCGAAGGCGGCCTGCACCAAGGCGTCCTTGGTCGGGAAGTGCCGGTACAGCGTCGCTGCGCCGACCCCGGCCCGCCGGGCCACGGCCGTCATGGACGCGTCGATCCCGCGTTCGGCGAAGACCGAGCGTGCGGCGACGAGGATGCGCTCCCGGTTGCGCCGCGCGTCCGCCCGCAGCCCCCGCGGGACCCCTATCCGAGAGAATTCCTCGACCATTGCCTCTCACCTTCGCCTCGAACGGACGATGCGTCCGCTCCAGAGCCTACGGTCAAGGCCACATCGTCCGTACGGCCATGGGTTGCAAGGTGAAAACGGTGCACGACCGCACGATGAAAGCAGTTCTCTTCGACCGCTACGGCGCTCCAGAAGTGCTGTACGTGGGCCGGGTGCCGCGTCCCGAGCCGGCACCCGGCGAAGTGCTGGTGCGGGTGCGTGCCTTCAGCGTCAACGGCGGTGAGACCGCGGCCCGTGCCGGCCGCCTCCGCCTCCTCACCGGCCGGAGGTTCCCCCAGCGCATCGGACTGGACTTCACGGGAGAGGTCGCCGAACTCGGCGCCGGCGCCGCGGGCGTCGCGGTCGGCGACCGCGTATGGGGTCTCCTGGGCCGCATCTCCGGATTCGGCAGCGCGGCCGAGTATGTGGCCGTACCGGCCGGGCGGCTCGGCCGGGTTCCCGACAGCCTGGACCTGGTGGACGCCGCCTCGCTGCCGGTGGCGACCACGGCCGTCACGGCGCTGCGCGACAAGGCCGCCCTGCGCCCCGGTGAGCGACTGCTCGTGCGGGGCGCGGCGGGGGGCGTGGGCCACGCGGCCGTGCAGCTCGGACAGGCGTACGGCGCTGAGGTCACGGCCCTGGCCCGCGCCACCAACCTCGACTTCGTTCGGACACTCGGCGCCCACCGGGCCGTCGACCATCGGGCCGTCCAACCGGCGGAACTGGGCCGGTTCGACGTGGTGGTGGACACCGCGGGGACCGACCTGCGGACCTTCCGGGGTCTGCTGAGGCCCGGAGGGCGTATGGTCACCATCGCCCTCGACCTGACGCGGCCCGTCGCCTCGCTGGGCTACATCGCGGCCAGCGCGATCCACGGACGCGGCCGGGTGCGCTTCTTCAGCGGCAACCCGGTACGGGAACACTTCGACGACCTCGCCCGCCACGTGCAGCAGGGCAGGCTGCGCCCAGCGGTGGACACGGTCTTCCCCCTGGAGGAGACGGCGGCGGCACACCGCGCACTGGAGGCCGGCGGTGTGCGGGGCAAGTATGTGGTGAGGATCGACCAGGACTTGGGGTGAGCGCTCGGCTCAGACGATCTTGACGGTGGTGCCGCCGTTTTCGAGCGCGGTGGTCTCGTCGGCGGGCGCGGTGCTGTCGGTGACAAGGATGTGCACCAGGGTGGAGGGGCCGACGCAGGCATGGGTGGTGCGGCCGAGTTTGCTGCCGTCGGCGGCGGCGATGACGCGGCGTGCCGAGGCGATGACCGCCTTCTTCACCGCTGCTTCGTCGAGGTCGTAGGCGGTCATGCCGTCGCCGGCGGCCAGGCCGCAGCAGCCCAGGACGGCGGTGTCGAAGCGCAGCGCCGACAGCGAGGCGAGGGTGAGGGGTCCGGTGAGGGCTCCCTCGCCGGCGCGGGGCCGGCCCCCGGGGACCAGGAGCGAGGTCGCATCGGGGGCGTCGCTGAGGATGTCGATCGCCTGCAGTGACAGGGGCATCACGGTGACCCGCCGTCCGTGCAGCAGACGTGCGACTTCCAGACAGGTCGTGCCGCTGTCGAGCAGGACGGCCTCGCCGTCGGTGATGAGCGAGGCCACCTCCGCCGCGATCCGGCGCTTGGCATCGATCGCCTCGTGGGCGCGCAGCGCGAAGGGAGGTTCCTCTCCCCGCAGAAGGAGGGTGCGCGCGCCGCCGCGGAACCGTTCGAGGACGCCTTGCGCGGCCGGCATGGAAAGAGCGCTGCGCATGTCTCGCGTCGTGACATTCGTCTATTTCGTACTCAATGGCACGTTGCTGGGCATGTGGGTGGTGCAGATCCCGGCCATCGAGGAACGCGTGGGCATCGGCCACGCGGCCCTGGGCGGGTTCCTTGTGCTGTTGGGCGCCGGGGCCTTCGCCGGCATGCAGATCGGCGGGCGTCTGTCCGACCGCCTCGGCACACGCACCGTCGTACCGCTGGCCGGAGCGCTGTGCGCTGCGACCCTGGTGCTGCCCGGGCTCGCCCGGCAGCCGTGGGCCCTCGGAGCGGCCCTGGTGCTCTTCGGATTCGGAAACGGCACCCTCGACGTCAGCATGAACGCGCATGCCGTGCAGGTGGAGAAGGCGTACGGGCGGCCTGTCATGTCGGCCTTCCACGCCACGTTCTCCGTCGGCGGTGTGCTGGCCGCGCTCGCCGGTGCCGTGGCCATCGACATCGGCTGGGGCCCGGCCATGACACTGGGCACCGCCGCGGGCGTCGGCGTCATCGTCGCCCTGGTGTCGGCTCGCGGTCTCCTGCCCTCTGCGGCGACCGCTCCCGCGGTCGATGCCGAGGCCGGGCCCGAGGTGCAAAAGCGCGCTGTGCCCAGCCGGATCTGGCTGCTGGCCGTCCTGGCCCTGCTGGTCATGCTGTGCGAGGGAGCCGCCAACGACTGGAGCGTCCTGCACCTCAAGTCCGTCCTGGACGCGCCGGAGAGCACCGCCGCCTTCGCCTACGGGACTTACGCGGCGACCATGACCATCGGCAGGCTCCTGGCGGACCGGCTGTCCGCGCGGTTCGGGCCGGTCGCCGTCCTGCGGTACGGCGCGGCTCTGGCCGCCGTCGGCATCACGATCGTGGCCCTCTCTCCCTGGATCTGGGCGGCGCTGACCGGCTGGGCACTGTTCGGCCTGGGCCTGTCCGGCTGCATCCCGCAGCTGTTCAGCGCCGCCGGACACGCCGACCCCACGGCCGCGGGCACCAACGTGTCCCGGGTCGCCGGGCTGGGCTACATCGGCATGCTCGCAGGTCCCGCCGTCATCGGCTGGATGACCCATCTGATGGCTCTCAACCACACCTTCCTGCTCCCCGCCCTGCTCTGCGCGACGGCCGCCGTGGCGGCCGGCGTCCTGCGGACCCCGCCGGACCGGGCGCGCGCGGTCGAGCTGACCTCATGACCGCCTGCGCGGGGCGACCTGACCGCGCGCCGCGCAGGCTTTGTGCCCGGGCTCGTTCCCATCAGGCGTCTGTCCTGCCCGCGCTGCCGTGGCACCGTGCCCCGTGAACGGTCCGCCGACGGGCCTCCGTCTCGGCTCGACCTGTTCGGCGAAGTGTTCCCGGGCCGCACCGCCCACGCGGCCGGCCGCGGGGCACGTGCCCAGCCGGAGAGGGAACCCCGACTAGACTCCTCCGCGTGTCGGTGGAGCCAGGGCGGCGGGGGCGGGGGCGTCCTCGCGCCAGTACGCGCGAGGACGTCGAGTCGGCGGCCGTCGCGCTGATGCGGCGCGACGGCTATGAGAACGTCACCGTCGCCTCGATCGTCTCCGCCGCCGGTATCAGCCGGACCACCTTCTTTCGCTATTTCGGCTCGAAGCCCGGGGTCATCTGGTACGCCTTCGACACCACGATCGAACGCCTGGTCGCGGCGATCGCCGCAGCGCCCGCCGACGCCGACGCGCTCGACACGGTGCGGGCGGCCGTCGTGGAGTCCACCCGGGCCGCGGTCCAGGACAGCCCGGTGTGGCTGGAGCGGTTCCAGCTCCTCGACACGGTCGCCGAGCTACAGGCGGAATCCCACCGGCACTGGGAGCGGTGGAAGGGTGTCATCGCCGAGTACATCGCGGGGCGTCCGGGCGGCGCGCCCGACTCGGTGATCGCCCTTGCGGTCGCGGGCGCGTTCCACGGCGGTTTCGTCGCCCAGCTCCGCGCCTGGCAGGACGACCGGGATCGTGACGCCTTCATCGCTGACCTCGACCGGAACATGGGGCACGTCGCGGCCCTGCTCCGCCCGTTGCCCTCCGCGGATCCGGACTGAACTCCCCGATCCGACGCGCGTGTTCCGCCCATCCCTCTCACCGGCGGCGGCAGCCTGCCCTCCCACCCCCCACCTTTTATGGAACCCCGTACCGAAAATATTTGTGGTACGAGGTACCATAAACCCGGTGCGCGTTCGACGAGGCCGCTGCGGCACTGGGCGGCGCTGACCCCCTCCGGGGGACACCGGCACCACCCGACAGCGGAACGAAAGGCTCCACCCCATGAAGGCATGGCAGTTCACCGGCATCGACGCACCACTGCGCCTGGTCGACCTGGCGGACCCCCTGCCCGGCCCGGACGAGATCGTGGTGGACGTGAAGGCGGCGGGCCTGTGCCACAGCGACGTCAGCTTCGTGGACGGCACCATCACCGCACTGCTCGGATCCGTCCCCATCGTGCTGGGCCATGAGACCGCCGGCATCGTCTCCGCGATCGGCAGCGACGTCCACACCTTCGCCATCGGTGACCGCGTCGGCATCCCCGCCACGACGGAAGGCCCCGGTACCGCCGTCGACGGCGGATTCGCCGAGAAGGTACGCGTCAAAGAGCGGCTTGTCGTCCGCCTCCCCGACGCGGTCGGCTTCGAGCAGGCCGCACCGGCCACCGACGCGGCGCGCACCGCCTACCGGGCCGTGCGCACCTTCGGCCGCGTCGAGGAGGGGATGAGGGTCGGCATCATCGGCTTCGGCGGACTGGGCTCCCTCGGTGCGCAGATCGCCCGGGCCTTCGGCGCGCAGGTGTACGTGGCCGAGATCAACGAAGCCGTCTGGCCGAACGTCCGGGACTTCGGGCCGGCGGCCCTCTCCGCCGACATGCGCGACTTCGAGGATGCCCAGCTCGACGTGATCATTGACTTCGCCGGTTTCGGCACCACCACCGCCTCCGCCATCGACGCCATCCGGCACGGCGGCCGGGTCGTGCAGATCGGCATGGCCCGCGAGTCCGCGACGCTGTCGATGCAGAAGATCATCCTCAAGGAGATCACCCTGGTCGGCGCCTCCAACGGGGAGAAGGCCGAATGTGAGGCCGTGCTCGATCTGATCGCCCAGGGCAAGATCAGCTCCAGGATCGTGCCGATCACCTTCGACCAGATCCCCGAGTACCTTGGCAAGCTCCGCGACGGCCAGGTCGACGGACGCGCCGTCGCCGTGGCCCCCTGAGCCCCTCACCCGCCGCGCCGTGGCGCGCCGAGGCCGCACCACGCCGGTGCGGGGACGGGCACGCTGCACACTCCCACCCCGCACCGGCGCGACCTCACTCCCGTACGGCGGCGGCCAGCCGCTCAGCGACCTCCTCCGGTGACGTCATCCTGGCGATCTCCTCCTGAACGGCCTGTGCGCGCAGCCGGTATCCGCTGTCGGCCAGCACCTCTGCGACGGCGTCGCGCAGTTGCCCCGGCTTCAGATCGCCCAGGTGCCCCGGCCGGACCGGCAGCGCGATCCCGCATCCGGCCGTGTCGACCGCGGCAGCCTGCACGAACTGGTCGGCCCCGAGCGGAAGCACGGCCAGGGGAAACGCCTTCGCTCAGCGCCCCGATGACCGTGCCGGCTCCCCCGTGGACCAGCGCGGCGTCGGCGCCGACGATCTGCCGGGCCAGCGGCTGAAAGGGCACCACGGAAACGTTCTCCGGCGATCCCGCAACCTCCGGCGGACCGCGGACTCCTCGCTGCCGGATGGGGCACCGGGCCGGCGGTGCGGGTCAGGGCTGTGTGCCGCCGCTGGGGAAGGCCGTGGACGGGTGCAGCCGGAGCGTGACCGCCGCCGTTCCGAGCGCGGGCACGTCGACCGGGACGATGCCGCCCGGTTCCGGGCTGAGTTCGTCCGGTGCCTGGCCCAGGTAGCTGGTGCGGAACGCCTCGGCGAAGGGGAACGGGATGCTCAGGCGGCAGGTGACCGGGGTGTCGGCGGTGGACTGCAGTCGGACCATGACGCTCCGGTCGTCCGGGACGGTCAGGCCCACGAGACGCACGCGGGGGTCCTCCACGGTCAGGAACCGCAACTGTGCCGGCGACTCGGGCCGGTTCACGGCACGGGCGCGGACCGCCACGAGCGGGTGGCCGGTGACGGCCGCGGTGCGCATGGCCAGTTGTTCACCGAGACCCGCGAGGGTGTGTGCGCCGGCGCCGGAATCCGCCGCGGCGGCGGCGAAGCCGACGCTGTAGCGGAAGACGTGGTCGAATGCCTGCTGGGCGGGGAAGTTCGTGTCCCAGATGTTGTTGTGCACCCAGGAGAAGACGGTGGCCGGTTCCTCCTGCGGCAGGGACTGGGGGTAGGGAACGTAGGGGATGGCGATCCCGCTCAGCTGGACAAGGGGTACGTCGGTGGTGGCCAGCGCGGCGTGGTGGCGGCCGTCGCTCAGGCTGATCCAGCGCCGGACGGCTCGCATGTGCGTGGCGGAGCCGGGAACGCTGCCAAGTCCGGTGCCCGTGACGCCTCCTGTGGCTTCCATGCGTACGGCGGGGTCGTCCAGGGCGAAGGGGAAGGCGAAGAACGCACTCTCCTTGGTCAGGGTCGCGGGTTTGTCGATGCGGTTCTCTATGTCGATGCGCGCCGCGTCGTGGGGGAGGTGCACCCGCGTGCGCAGCCGCCGGGTACCGGCCGGGGCACATTCATAGGTCAGCGTGTGACCGGTGGCGTCAACGGTGCGCTCCACGAGCGCCGCCGGTGGTGCCGTACGGCGCGAGGCGAGCAGATGCATCGAGTCGTCGGCGACGGTCTTGCTTGACTGGTGGTTGAACGCGCCGGCGGTGGCGTACTCGTCGTACACATAGCCGTTGAAGCCGATGACGGCGTCCTGCCGTACGAGTTCGCGCCCGGTGTGCTTGTCGAGGATGGAGCCGATGCACGCGTTGCGCAGATCGACCGTGACCCGCAGGTGATCGTTTTCCAGAACGGCCGGATCAGCGGACGGCTGTGCGCTGTCGCCGTGCTCCGTGGCGGAGGCGACGCCGGGGAGGATGTCCAGGCGCACGCTTCCACAGGCCGGCACGTCGGTGAGGGGCACCCGCAGGAACCGTCCGGCGGCCCGGTGGCGGTCGTTGCTCTGGGCCTCCTCCGTGAAGGACAAGGACGTACCGGTGCGCGCATCGAGAACCTGGACGGCCTCGTCCTGCGCCACGGTGCTCTCGGGCAGGAAGAGCCGCGCCGTCTCGGTCCGCGGCCAGCTGCATGTGTTCACGACGTGGTAGGAGGCCAGGGCGCCCGGGGCGGGCGCGAAGGCTTCGCCGAGCAGCGCGGCGGCGGATTCCAGCAGTGTCTCCGCCTCGTCATGGGCGCGCAGGGCCTGGGAGTACTTCCAGTGCCACTGCTTTTCACCCGATCCATGGCCGTGGTCGCCGTGCGTCCAGGGATCGCCGGCGCCCCAGGTGTGTTCGTTGAACAGCGAGGCCGCACGGTAGACCGTCGGTGCCGCCTCGGTGACGGCCGGGCTGCCGGGCACGGCCAGGAGCCGTGCGTAGCCGGCCACGGTCTGCGCCTCGGTGAGGGCGGCCTGACCGCGGCGCGTGGCGGCGAGCGGGACGGCGCCGGCGCCGATTCCGTCGACCCACCAGTCGCTCCAGTCGCCCTGGTGTGTCTCCAGGCGGTCGCCGACGCGCTGTTCGGCGTCCTCGAAGAAGTCCTCGTTCCGGGAGGCGCGCAGTTGGGGGAAGGCCCATTGCTCGTTCCAGTGGCGCACGGTTTCGGAGATGATCCGGCGGGGCGGGCCGTTGTCCGCGAACTTGCCCAGCACCCGCAGGTGCAGCACGTCCCAGGGGTAGGGCTCGGCTGTGACGGTGTGGTCGAGGATGGGGAAGCCCGGGATCCCGCGGCCCTCGTGGGGGTAGGGGAAGTCGGCCAGCGCACTGAGATAGGCGGGCAGGAGGTCGTCGACGTGGTCGAAGGACTCGTCGAAACCGAGGATGGAGCCTTCCATGTACGCCAGGCCGTGCGGTGTGTCCGTGCGCCACACCAGGACGCTGTTGCCGCTGGGAGCCTGCCAGCGGAACAGCCGCGGCAGGTGCTCCCCGCCGACGAGGTGCGGTACGGCACGCCCGGCCCAGTTGTGCGCCACGGAGAGATAGCGAATGCCGTTGTCCGCGAGGACATCGGGCAGCCCGACCACCTGGCCCGGCACATCGGTCTGCATGGCCGTGCGGATGTCGATGCCGTGCCGGTGGCGCAGATCCAGCACGGGCCGGATGAGCTCATGCAGCTCGTCGGTGGAACAGGTCTCCGTATGGAGGTTGAACGGCATCGCCGTGAGTTCGATGCGGCCCTCGCGTACCCGGTCGAGGAAACGCTCGATCTGGCGGTCGGGGCGGTTGGCCCGCCAGTCCTGGAAGGAGTGGAAGCCCTCGACGGCCCACCGGAATCGGGCGGGCTCCGGCCAGTCGTCGGTGTCGTCGCACAGTTCGAGCAGCGAGTCGAGGTAGGCGCGGTGTTCGGCCATCACCCGTCCCTGGGGGTCGGTGTAGCCGATGTCGAGGTGCGAGTGCTGTACCAGGTGGAGCGTCCAGTGACGCTGCGGGCGGGCCTCGAAGTCGAACCGGGTGCCTTCTTCCAGGTCGGGAAGCTCGATCAGCAGACGTGTCGGCGCGTCCACTTCGGGCACCAGGATGCGGGTGTCGGTCCCGGGGCCGGGAAGGATCTCGCAGGGGACGGGAGTGCCCCCGCTCGTGGTGACCCGGGCCCGGGTGACGCGCGGCAGGGTGTCGCGCGAGGCCGCGCCCGGGCGGCGCAGACGCAGCCGGACGGACTGCAGCAGTCCGCCCTTGCCGTCACGGCGCAGCAGTGGCTCGCCCGACAGATGCAGCCGTATGCCGCCGATGCCGGCGCTGGTGGTGACCACCCGGTCACGCAGGATGTCGCGCGCGATGTCGGAGTCCCACCAGGAGGGCCGGGTCAGTGGTGCCTTGGACATGGTCCGTGGATTTCCTTCGGGTCGAGGGACGATGGTGCGCGGCCAAGGCGCGGGTCACGAGCGGGGGCGGTGAACTCGCCGAGGACGGTGGCCTCAGCGGGTGGTGCGGGCCAGCGTGGCGAAGATCTGGACCATGGCGGACTGTTCCAGGGTCTCGGCCGGAATCCGCGGATCGTAATCGCCGCCGCCCGAGGGCTGGAAGTGGAACAGCCCGGTTGTGGCGTCCCGGTTGCCGGCGTACGTGCTGTCCGCGTAGGCGCTCATGGCCTTGACGTAGGCGGAGTCGGGGCGGACGGCGTCCAGGGCGAGCAGGTCCTTGAAGTAGAAGGTGTTGAAAATGGCCGGCTGATCATGCAGACGGCTGCCCTGAGTCCAGTACGCCAGGGAGCCGCGAGCGTCCTCGACCGCCTTGTTCAGGTAGGCGGCGTCGCCGGTGCCGCGGTAGAGGGCGGTGGCCGCGCCGATCATGGAGCCCGAGTTGTACGTCCACAGGGTCGGGTTGGTGCTGCCGTCGTCGCCGCGGTCGTTGGCGTACAGGCCCGGTGACTGGCGCATGCACGAGTACACCCAGCCGTACCACTGCTCGGCCTTCTCCAGGTAGGTGCGGTTGCGGGTGTGCTCGTAGAGCCGTGCGGCGAGCTGGGCGGACAGGGAAGTGACGTTGGTGGCACGGACGGTGTTGTCGGGTGAGTCGAACCAGTCCATCCCGCCGGGACATGCCTTCGCGGGGTCGGTGTCCCAGGCCCGGATGACGACGGCGACGACCTGCTCGGCCCGGGTGAGGAACGTACGGTCGCCGGTGCGCTCGTACTGGTCGAGCTGACTCAGCGCGACCACGGCGTTGTCGTCGTAGTACACATCGCCGCCCGATCCCAGCGGGGCGGGCAGATAGGACTGGTAGCCCGGCCGGTCGCCGGGCGCGAAGTACAGCTCGATGGTGTTGAAGCGCTCCGCCGCATCCGGGCGGTAGACGGGGCCGGTTCGGGGGAGCTGCTGCATGTCCACGGTCGCCGCGGCGGCCTCGCGCATCGGCCACAGGTAGGAGTGCTCGCGGTCCGTCGCCTGCCGGGGTGTGCGCTCCAGGTACAGGCCGTGCTGGTCCGCGCCCTCGTACAGGTGGGTCTGCAGGGCGTTGTAGGCGCTGGTGGCGCGGTCGGCCCACACAGTGGGGGACATGGGGTGGGGGCGTACGGGGTGAGCGGGCCCGGCGTGCGCGGGGACGGCACTCCAGAGCAGGACGGCGCAGGCGGCGGTCACGGTGGCACGACGGAGCAGCGATCTCAGCATGGTTACCCTTCGGAGCGAGGGAGAAGATGAGCGGGGGCGAGCAGGGGCGAGCAGGGGCGAAGAGGAACGAGGAGAGGCGCAGGAGCGCACGGATCAGCGGTGGATCTTGAGGCTGCTGACGAAGAAGCGCTGTGCGGAGAAGAACACCACCAGGGTCGGCAGGGAGACGAGCAGGGCGCCGGCCAGCACGACCGGGGGCCCGACATTGGAGTAGTTGCCCTGCAGATCGGCGAGCGCGGCCATGACGGGCCGGATGTTGCGGCTCGTGGTGAGCGTGATGCCGAACATCAGGTCGTTCCAGACGGCCACGAACTGGAACACGAACACGGCGATCATGGCGGATCGGGACAGCGGGACATGAATCTGCCAGAACAGCCGCCACCAGGAAGCACCGTCCATGCGCGCGGCTTCCACGACCTCCCGCGGCAGGGTGAGGGCGTAGTTGCGCATGACGAAGAACGCGAACGGAACGGCGATGGCCGTGTAGATCAGCACCAGCCCGATCTGTGTGTCGTACAGGGACGACTTCGCGTAGGACAGGAACAGCGGCCGGATGAAGACCTGCAAGGGCAGCAGGGTGCCGGAGTAGATCAGCCAGAACCACAGCGCCTGCCGCTTCACGGGCATGATGACGGTGGCGAACGCGGCGCATGTGGCCAGCACGACGGCGGCGAGCGCGCTGACGACGGCGTACAGCAGACTGTTGCCCAGCGCGGGCCCGAGTTGGGCCTTGTCAAGGGCCTGGGACATGTTGTCGAACAGTCCGAAGCTCTGCGGCAGCCAGTGCGGGCTGCCCGAGTAACGTTCGGCCGGCACCAGTGCGTTGACGACGAGGAGCCATGTCGGAACCAGCCACAGCACGGCGAGCACCACGACGGTGGCATTGCGTAGACCTCGGCCCAGGGACATCGGTTATTCGCCTTTCACATCGAGCTGTCGGCGCAGATAGATCCAGGAAGCCGCCAGCACGATCACGGTGAGGACGACCGCGATCGCCGCTCCCGCGCCGGGCCGCAGTTCCAGAAAGGTCTCGTTGTACATGGACACCGCCAGGGTTTCCGTGGCTCGTCCGGGGCCTCCCTGGGTGAGCACCCAGATCAGGTCGAACGATTTGAGGCCGTTGACGAGGCTCATGCCGATCACGATGATCGAGACCGGTCTGAGCTGGGGCAGGATGATGTGGCGGAACTGCTGCCAGCCTCCCGCGCCGTCCAGGGCACCTGCCTCGACGGTCTCCGGCGGGATGGACTGCAGGCCGACGAGGAAGAGGATGACGGCCACGCCGGTGGCCTGCCAGGCGTTGGCGAGGATCATCACGACGGTGTTGCCCGGCCAGGTCAGCAGCCATCCCTGGGCGAGCGAGCCCAGATGCAGGCTGGTCAGGACCTGGTTGACGGCGCCGTCGGTGGTGAGCATGAAGTTCCAGACCACCGCCACCGCGGAGCCCGAGAGCGCGTAGGGAAGCACGACGCACAGCCGTGCCAGCCGCGACCAGCGGGTGGCGTTGGTCAGGTAGGCGATGGCAAGCCCGAGGACGAAGGGGAGCAGGACGGTGCCCGCCACCCACATCAGCGTGTTCTGAATGGAGCGGGCCAGCGCCGGGTCGGAGGCGAACAGCGAGTAGTTGTCGAACCCGCTGAAGGGAGAGGTCCTGGTGTCGCTGAAGAAGCTGCGATACAGCGTCCACACGAAGGGGGCGAGCAGGAAGGCGGCGACCAGGAGCACCGCCGGAGCCATGAACGTCCCGGCCGCCAGGCGTTCACGCCCTCTGTGCCAGGTGTGCGGTACGGGAGAACGGCGGGCGTCGCCGGGAGGCGCTGCCGAAAGTCCGCCGCCGGCCGTGGACGTACGGTGCTCGGTCGAGGAAGTACTCATGCTTCGTCACGCCTCCAGGCCGCCCATTCGTCTTGTGCACGCTCTTGCATCCGGCGCAGCGTGGTGGCCGGCGAAGTCTGCCCGGCCATGAAGCCGCCCAGGTCGTCGCTGTTGCCCTGGATGAGGCTCGGTGGGCTCGCTTCCCAGTACCTGATCAGCGGGAGCCGGCGCTCCTGCGCGATGCCTCGCTGCAGTTCCGCCACGACCGGGTTGGCCGAGCGCACCGTCGGATTGGCGGAGCTGTCCTGAAGGAAATCGCTCCACACGCGCTGGACGGGCGGGGCGAGCCAGGACCCGGCGTTCGCCATGGCCGCGGCATGCGAGGAGGCACGGGTGGGAACCGCGAAGACACCCGACTCGGTGATCACACTCTTGGGCGTGGAGGGCCGCACCGTGGGCAGGATGAACGCGCCGTAGTCGACGCCCGGTTTCATACCGACGGCGCTCATCCCCTGCGCCTGCCATGTGCCGTGGAGGAACATGCCCACGGTGCCGGCCTTGATCGCGCCGGGGCCGCGGGCCTGGTCGAAGTCGGGCGATGTCATCCAGCCCTTGCGCATGAAGTCGTGCCAGATGTCCATCGCCTGGCGGGCCGGGGCGTCGAGGTAGGAGGCCGCGCCCGCCACGAGCTTCTGGTAGAAGCGCGGATCGACCTTGGTGACGAGTTCCTGGAACCATTCGATCGCGGGCCAGCCCCCGACCTGGCTGGCGAGGAACGGCGTGATCTTGTTCCGTTTGAGGACGTCCGCGCAGTGCAGCAGTTCGGCCCAGCTCCCCGGGACCGACAGCCCCAGCCTCTTGAACACCGGCTTGCTGTAGAACAGCACGTAGTACGACTCGTACAGCGGAACGCCGTAGACCTTCCCGTGGTACGACACCGTCTCCCGTGTCGCACCGCGCACCCACCCCTTGGCCGCGTACCCGTCCCAGACGTCCGACAGGTCGGTGAGCCCGCCCGCGCGTGCCAGGCGCTTGAGCTGGTAGCCGGAAGCCCACTTGACCAGGTCGGAGGCCTTCGAGGTCTGCAGAGTCATCTGAACGACCTGCTGATAGGACGTCACCGAGGGATTCGACAACGGCCGCAGCGCATAACCGGTGATCTTCCTGAGTGCTTGGCCGGCCGAGCGGTACCCCTCGTCCCAGGTGGCGTTGTCATTCGAGATGCTCGTGGTCCCCGGCTGCGGGGACGTGCTGTCTCCGCGAGCGCAGCCTTCCACCGCGAGAGTGACCGCGCCTGCGGTCATCCCGGCGAGAAAGCGACGCCGGGCGAGCGGCGCTGCTGCGCGGCGGGGCGTGCCTGCTGTCATTGATCACCTTCACCGAACGGGCCACCTGCATGGCCGGATGTGAGCCAGTGAACACACGTGGGGCCAGGAGAAACGCCTGAATTGCCGGGTGCGTGTTGCCCGGAGGTTAACGACAACACTCCGGCGACATCAAGGGTTCGTCGCCATCTGAAGTCGTCGGTGAGTCCAACAGTCCAAAGAACAGCAGGTCAAATGGGAGTTGGTCATTGAAATCCGTTGGGGATCGAGGGGTGGACCGCTTCGGCCAGCTGTTGTTATCGTTAACGAACATCGTGGAGCCTAACGAGGAGAAGATGTGCCGTCCGCGTCTCGTTCGTACGATCCCCACCCCAGCTACCCGCCTGTGGGCGGGCAGGTGGTCGTCGGCTGGCCGGCCGCGGTCGCCGCGCTGCCGCCGGGTCCGCTCGTGCTGTCGGTGGACGGTCCTGCCGCGCTGGATTGGGGTGCGCTGACCGACGGCCTTGCGGCGGCCGTACGCTCCGCGGGGCGTGAGGTGGAGCTGCTGGACGTGCGCCGCCACTGTGCGCCGGCAGGTGCCGAGCGGATCGCCGCTCGGCCCGTCCCCGCCGACGACCCCTTCTTCACCCCCCTGTCGAAGGCGCGGGTCGCGGATCTCTTCGACTCCGTCCCCCGGGCCGAGAAACCCTCGGGCGACGGCGTACTCGTGGTGTTCGGGCCGGGCGCGGCCCTGTGCGGGCCCGATGTGCTGTGGTACGCGGACCTGCCGAAGCGGTACGCGGAGGCCGCCGTGGCACACGGACGGCTGCCAGTGGGCGCCAACCTGGGCCGCCCCGGCGAACCCGGTGATCTGGTGCGGCTGTTCTACACCGACTGGCCCGTGCTGGACCGGCACCGCGACGCGTACGCGGCACAGGTCGAGCGGTGGATCGACATGCAGGACGCGGCATCGCCCGCCTCACTGGACGGCGCCGCGCTGCGCGCCACCCTGGCCCGCCTGGCCCGTGGGCCCGTGCGCACCCGTCCCTACTTCAACTCCACCCCGTGGGGCGGCCAGTGGGCGGCGAGCGAACTGGGCTTCACCCCGCAGGCCGGCAACACCGCCCTCGGCTACGAGCTGATCGCGCCCGAGGCGGGCGTCCTCGTCGGCGACAAGAGCGGGCCGCAGGTCGAGATACCCTTTCAGCTGCTCTGCGTCCTTCACCCTCAGGCCATGCTCGGCGAGGAGGTCCACCGCGTGTTCGGCACCTCCTTCCCGATCCGGTTCGACTACCTCGACACGGTCGGGGGCGGCAACCTGTCCCTGCACTGCCACCCGCGGGAGCGGTACATGCGGGAGGTGTTCGGCTGGCCCTACACCCAGCACGAGACGTACTACGTCACCGCCAGCGAGCCCGGTGCCCAGGTGCTGCTCGGTCTCACCGAGCACGCCGACCTCGACGTCATGCGCCGCCAGGTGGAGGACGCCATCACCCAGGGCACCCCGCTGCCCGTCGAGGACCACATCCAGACCCACCCGGCCACCGTGGGCCAGCTGTTCATGATCCCCGCGGGCACCCCGCACGCCTCCGGCGCGGGCAACCTGGTGCTGGAGGTGAGTGCCACGCCGTATCTGTACTCCCTGCGCTTTTACGACTGGCTCCGCAAGGACGCCGCCGGCGCGTCCCGGCCCCTGCCCTACGAACACGGCTTCGCCAACCTGGACACCGCTCGACGCGGCCAGGACGTGACGAAGGACCTGATCCAGCAGCCGCGCACGCTGCGCACCGGCGAGGGCTGGCGCGAGGAGGTCATCGGCGCCCTGCCGGAGATGTTCTACGCGGTGCACCGCCTCGTCGTGGCCCCGGACGCCGACATCGCCGACGACACCGCCGGCCGCTTCCACATCCTCAACCTCGCCGCGGGCGAGGGCGCCGTCATCGAGACCCGCGACGCGGGCAGCCACTTCCTGGCCTTCGCGGAGACCATCACCGTGCCCGCCGCGGTCGGCCCCTACCGCGTCCGCTCGGTGGGCACCGGCGAGGTACACATCGTCAAGGCCCTGGTGGTCGAGCCATGACCGGGGCCGTCGCCGAGCGAGCCGGTGCGCCGATCCCCGTTCTCGACATCGGCGGAACACATGTCACCGCCGCCCTCGTCGACCCCGTGACCAGCCGCCCTCTGCCCTCCTCGGTGCTGCGCAGGCCCCTGGGCGCTGACGCCGCGGCCGACGGCATCCTCGACGCCATCGCCCTGGCCGCCCTGGAACTGCCCGCCGAGCACCGGCTGCGCTGGGGCGTCGCCATGCCGGGCCCCTTCGACTACGACACCGGAATCGGCCGCTTCACAGGGATCGGCAAGTTCGAGTCCCTTTCCGGCGTCGACGTAGGGGCCGGTCTGCGCCGGCGGTTGGCCCACCGGGCCGAGCGACTGTGCTTCCTCAACGACGCCGACGCCTTCGCCATCGGCGAATATCACGCCGGCGCCGCCGCGGGGCACGAGCGTGTGGTGTGCCTGACGCTGGGCACCGGCGTGGGCTCGTCGTTCCTGCGCGGCGGCCGGCCCGTGCACGACGGCACACACGTGCCCCCTTGCGGTCATGTGTACCGACTGACCGTGCACGGCCGGCCGCTGGAGGACCTGGTCTCGCGCCGCGCCATCCGCGCGCATTACGCCCGCCTTGAGGGCGTCGCGGACGAAGCTCTCCCGGACGAAGCCCTCCCGGACGTCCACGTGATCGCCGCGCTGGCCGGCGAGGGCAACTCGGCCGCTTTGGAGGCTTTCCGCTACGCTTTCGACACCCTCGGCCAGGCCCTGGCCCCATGGATCGACCGCTTCGAGGCCACCGCGGTGGTCATCGGTGGTTCCATGGCCCAGTCGTGGGACTTGATCCACCCCGCGTTCGTCGCAGGGCTGGCTCGGACCGGTGGGACCACCGCGCGCGTGCTGCCGGCCAGGCAGCCCGCTCAGGCACCGCTGATCGGGGCCGCCCACTGGGCACACGACACACCGGGCGCGCCCTGAGAGCTGATGCCGGATCCGGGACGCCGCCTGGGCCGGCAGGAAGGAGAAGGGGCCATGACCGCTCGCCGAGGCGGCGGGCCGACCATGCATGACGTCGGGAAACTCGCGCAGGTCAGTGCCATGACGGTCTCGCGGGTGCTCAAGAACGACCCCGGCGTCTCCGAAGCCACCCGCGAACGTGTCTTCGCCGCGGTCGACCGTCTCGGCTACCGCCGCAACGAGACCGCGCGCAGCCTGCGGCTCGGCGGCAGCGGGATGATCGGTCTCGTCGTCACCAACCTCGCCAACCCGTTCTACTCGCGTCTCGCCCTCGGGGTCCAGGAAGTCCTCACCGAACACGGCTTCCGGATGCTGCTCAGCAACACCGGCGAACGAGTGGAACGCGAGCCCGGCCTCGTCGACGGCCTGATCGACCACCGGGTCGAGGGACTGATCGTCGTCCCCGCCGGCAGCCGGCAGCAGCACCTGGCCGCCGCCATGCGCCATGTCCCCGTCGTCCTCGCCGCACGGCCACCGGCCGGACTCGACACCGACTGCGTGCTGGTCGAGGACTTCCACGGGGCCCGCGAGGCCACGGCCTGCCTCCTGGCAGAAGGACACACCCGCATCGCCTTCCTCGGCAACCCGCCGGCGCTGTACACGGGGGCCGAACGGCTGCGCGGTTTCTGGGCGGCACACGAGGAAACCGGCGTCGAGCCCGACAACGCCCTCGTACGGCAGGGCCTCGTCGACGCCGCGACGGCCGAGCAGGCGGTGCTCGAACTCCTCGGCCTGCCCGAGCGACCCACAGCACTGTTCTGCACGAACAACCGCATCAGCCAAGGCGCGATCCGGGCGCTCTACAAGGCCGGGATCACCCTTCCGCTGGCAGGCTTCGACGACTTCGACCTCTCCGACATCCTCGGTCTTCCGCTGACGCTCGTCTCGTACGACGCTGACGAGATCGGCCGGCAGGCCGCACGCCTTCTCATCGAGCGCCTGGGCCACCGGGATTCCGAACCGCCCGCCTCCCGCCGCGTCACCGTCCCGACCCGCGTCGTCCGCTACGGCCCGCACTTTGGCGAACGCGTCTGCGGTACACCGCCACCCAGCGCATGACGACCGCCGGGAGCACTCGCCCTTGACCAGCCACCGGACCACGGTGGCCAGTTGAGGCATCTCTGCGCCAACCCTGCCGTGAGCGGAGCCTGTTGCCGCTGGGCTCGCCGTGCTCCGAACGGCGTGCCCGGGACGGCTCAAGAGCCGCCGTCTGAGTGAGGTCGCCCCGTCCCGCGGTTCATCCGCTGCTGCGAGGCGCGTGATCGGGCCCCAGGGCGGCCTTGGTCAGGGTGATCGCCGTGCGTACGGCACTGGTGACGGCCTCCTCGGGATCGAGCCCGCACAGATCGGTGAGCGTGAACAGGGCCTCGGCGCTCACCGCCACCGCCAGGTCGCGTTTGAGCTGGGCGAACGCATCCGGGTCCGCCGAGCCGAGCGTGTCCTGCGCGGGCAGGAGCGCGTGGTCGATGAGGCCGAAGCGGATCCCGGGCCGGGCGGCGACGGTCTCGGGACGGGTGATGGTGGCCGCGATCATCGCGCGCACGGAGCCCTGGCGCGCCAGGATGCCGCGAAGCAGGTATGCGCAGGCGAAGGCGACGCGTTCGACGGGATCGGTGGACTCGGCGACGGGTGCCAGCGCCACGGCGGGGGGTGGCCAGACGCCGGCCAGAGCCTCCGTGATCAGCGAGGGGAGATCGGGGAAGTACCGGTACGCGGTCGCCTCGGACACCAGGGCCGCGCGGGCGACGGCGGGCATGGTCACTTCGGCACCCGTGTCGATGAGACCCCGGGCTGCCGCCACGATCGCCGTCCGGGTGCGCAGCTTCTGGTTCGTGCGGCCGGCGCCGGTGTGCGTCCCCATGCTGAGGCTCCCTCCGTCGGATCTGCCCAGATCCTAACATCCGACCCTCGTTATGAGAGCTGGCTTGCATAACGAGCGTGTGCCCTCCTACCCTCGTGAGAGTCAACTCTCATGAAGGAGGCGTGATGAGCACGGTTTCCGTGATCGGCCCGGACGACGGCGAGACGATCCATCTCGGTGCGACGCGGATGCGCATCCTGGAGGACGGGAGTACCACCGGGCACCGCCTCGGCATCGGAGAGATCACCATCGCCCCGCACACCCAGGGCCCGCCCCAGCACCGCCACGCCCAGCACGACGAAGGCTTCTACGTCGTCTCCGGCACCGTGCACTTCACCATCGGGGACACCACCCATGTGGCACCGGCGGGCACACTCGCCATGATCCCGCCCGGCGCCCCGCACACCTTCGCCAACCTCGGTGACACGCCCGCGGTGATCCTCAACACCTTTACGCCTGACCTGTACGTGCAGTACTTCCGCGACCTGCGGGCCATGATCGCGAGCGGTCAGGATCTCACCCCGGAGTCGACCATCGCGGTCATGAGCCGCTACGCCACCGTCCCCGCAACCGACTTCGCCTGACCGGACCGCACACCGTCCGCCACAGCCCACCTCTCAGGAGCATCCATGACCACCACCCACACACTCGCTCTGGACCAGGGCACCCTCGACGTCACCGTCGGGCGCGACGGGCAGCGGGGGCGGCCTTTCCTGCTCCTGCACGGAGGCGGCGGCCCGCAGACCGTCACCCCCTTCGCCGCTCTCCTGGCCGAGCAGCGGCCGGCCAGGGTCTTCACTCCCGTCCACCCCGGCTTCGACGGAACCGACCGCCCCGCATGGCTGACCGATGTCACGACCCTGGCCCAGGTCTACGCACACCTGCTTGAGGAACTTGCCCTGCACGACGTCGCCGTCGTCGGCAACTCGATCGGCGGCTGGATCGCCGCCGAACTGGCAGCCCTGGGCAGCGACCGGATCAGCAGCGTCACCCTCGTGAATGCCGTCGGCATCCCCGTCCCCGGGCACCCGATAGCCGACACCTTCTCCCTGACCCCCGTCGAGCTGTCGCGCCTGTCCTTCCACGACCCGTCGAAGTTCCGCTTCGACCCCAGCGCGCTGACCGAGACCCAGCGCGCGGTGACGGCCGCCAACCGGGCCGCTTTGCAGGTCTATTCGGGCCCGCACGCCATGGCCGATCCGGCCCTGCCCGCACGCCTCGCCAAGGTCACCCACCCCACCCTGGTCGCTTGGGGGGAATCCGACCAAGTGGTGGACACCGACTACGGCCGCGCCTATGCGCAGGCCATCCCGGACGCGGAGTTCCGTCTGCTGGCGGGCACCGGCCACATGCCCCAGGCCGAGACCCCCGAGCAACTGCTCCCGGTGCTGTGGGACTTCGCCGAGGCCCACGCCACCGACCGGCCGCGCTCCTGACCGTCGTAGGACGCACACGGCACAGCCACCGGCAAAGAGTCCGTAACCGGGGTGAAACGTCAACGGGTCCATGCCCTGGCGCCGTTGCGACATGTCGCAGCTGTGACACCCGAGGGCCGTGACATGTGCTTGGACATCAGCAGATTCTTTCGGATGGCGCGTGACCACACGCTGAACGAAAGGTGCTCGGCTGATGGCATGGATCCGCCTGACGGCGGCGATATCGACAGGACTGCTCCTGACCGCTGGGAGTGTGCAGTCCGTGTCCGCGCAGACATCCGAAGTGGGCGCGGCGGGACCCGCCGCCGTACCAGGGGCCCACCCCACGACCCTGCGGCTGGTGACCGGCGACCGCGTGAGCGTGACGCCGGGCGCCGACGGCCGGAACACCGCGTCGGTGGAGCCCGGGCCGGGGCGCGAGGGGATCGTGTTCCGCACATACCAGGAGGACGGCGGCGACCTGACGGTGCTGCCGGCGGACGCCGCGGACCTGGTCGCCGCCGGGACGCTGGACCGGCGCCTGTTCAACGTCACCACCCTGATGGCCCAGGGGTACGACGAGGCGGCCGGCTCGCTGCCGCTGATCGTCTCCGCCGCACCGCGTCCCGGCCTGGTCCGGACGACGGCGAAGAGCGAGAAGGCCGCGGCCGCCGTCGCGGACCGGGTCGCCGCGTTCACCATGGCGTCCGCCGACGAGCGCCGCCTGGACAGCATCGACGCCCGGTCGCTGCGCGTGGCGGTCGGCGATCTCGGCGCCTTCTGGAAGACACTCACCCCCGGCGACGCATCCGGCGCGGCCCGTGCCGCGGCGACGCCCCGGGTGTGGCTGGACGGCAGGGTTTCTCCGGTACTGGATCGCACTACGGCGCAGATCAACGCGCCGACGGCGTGGCAGGCCGGCTTCGAGGGCCAGGGCGTGAAGGTGGCCGTGCTGGACACCGGGGTGGACGCGCGCCATCCGGATCTGGTGGGACGGATCGCGAAGTCCAAGGACTTCTCGGGCAGTTCCAACACCGAGGATCACTTCGGACACGGTACGCATGTGGCGTCGATCGTGGGGGGAACGGGTGCCGCGTCGGCCGGGAAGCGGCGCGGTGTGGCGCCGAAGGCGGAGCTGCTGGTCGGCAAGGTGCTGGGCGACGACGGCTACGGTTCGGAGTCGCAGGTCATCGACGGTATGGAGTGGGCGGCGGCCGAGCACGCCAAGGTCGTCAACATGAGCCTCGGCTCGGACGGGGCGTCCGACGGCACCGATCCGATGAGCCAGGCCGTCAACACGCTCTCCGCGTCGGGTGACACCCTCTTCGTGGTCGCGGCCGGCAACTCCGGCCAGAACGGACCCTCGACGATCGGCTCGCCGGGTTCGGCGGATGCCGCGCTGACCGTGGGCGCGGTCGACCGCGACGACTTGCTCGCCTCGTTCTCCAGCCGCGGCCCCCGCCCGGGTGACAAGGCCGTCAAGCCGGATGTGACCGCACCCGGTGTGGGTGTCGTGGCCGCGCGCGCCGCGGGCACCACGATGGGTGATCCCGTCGACGCGAACTACACCAGCGCGTCCGGTACGTCGATGGCGACCCCGCATGTCGCGGGGGCGGCGGCATTGCTGGCACAACGGCATCCGCAGTGGACGGGGCAGCAGGTGAAGGACGCCCTGACCAGCACGGCCCGCACCGTGGCCGGCACCGGGGTGACCGAGCAGGGCGGCGGCCGGATCGACGTCGCCGCCGCGATGGGAGCGGTCACGGCCACCGGCGGCGTGACCCTGCCCGCCCTGCAGACGGGCGCCGGCGGGCAGCGGCAGGCGGCGGTCCTGCACTACACCAACACCGGTGACCGGCCCGTCGACCTCAAGCTGACCGCCGCCCTGGCGAACGCCGACGGCATCCCCCTGCCGTCCGGTGTCGTCACGCCCGCGGCAGCCACCGTGCACCTCGCTCCCGGTGCCTCCGCCGACGTGCCGCTGAGCACCGACGCCAAGAACGCCAAGCGCGGCTCGTACTACGGCTATGTCACCGCGAGCCGCGCCGACGGCACGGTGGTCGCCCACACCACGCTCTCCCTGGTCGTGCACGCTCCGCAGCACCGGCTGACCGTGGTCGTCCGTGACCGCGACGGCAAGGTGCTCCCCGGCTGGCTGCCGACCATCTGGGGCGCCGACGGCTTCGTCTCGTACACCAGCGCCGAGCCCGCGGTCGCGGTCGTCGAGGAGGGCACGTACCAGGTCGACTACGGCACGCTGGACAACGCCGCCGACGGCCAGGAACTGCGCGAGGTGATCAACCCGCAGGTGACGGTCGCCAAGGACACCACGGTGACGCTCGACGCCTCGAAGGTCACCGAGGTGCGGATCCGCACGCCCAAGCCGGCCGAGCAGCGGGGCATCCTCAGCTACCAGACGTACCGCAAGATCGACGGCCACGGCCTGCTCCAGGGCGTGATGTACTTCGACATCGCCAAGCGGATCTACGTCAGCCCCACCGCCCAGGTCACCGACGGCACCTTCGAGTTCGCCTCCCGATGGCAGATGACGGCGCCCCAGCTGCGGGCCGAGGTGTCCGGCACCTCCTCGGCCTTCACCCCGTACTACCTGCCGACCTCCCCTGTCTTCGACGACAAGGGTGTCCGTCTGACCGCGGTGGACGCCGGCGCGGGCACTGCCGCCGACCTGAGGGCCGCCCGCGTGCGCGGGAAGCTCGCCGTCATCCGCTACGACTACGGCGACGACCGGGCGCTTGCGCGGGCGGCGGCGGACGCGGGGGCCAAGGCGCTGATGCTCGTGATGCCGCAGGGCTCCTACCCCTGGACGCGCTGGCACCCGGAGGGCGACCGCCTGGCCCTGCCCGTCATGCGGGCCGGCACGGCGGAGGGCACCGACCTGCTCAGGCGCGCCGCGAAGCGCTCCACCTCGGTGAACTTCTCCGGCACGGTCCGCAGCCCGTACCTGTACGACGTGATGCAGGTGTCCCAGCAGCGCATCCCCGAACACCTGGTGCACACCGTCTCCGACCGCAACAGCGCGGTGGTGCGCGCCGCCTACACCCGCACGGGGGCCTCCGCCTGGACGAGCGAGCAGCGCTTCGGATGGCGGCCCTACCAGAACACGGCCTGGAACCAGTACACCCGCGACGTGCCGACCGGCCAGGAACGGACGGAATATGTGACGGCCGGTGACACGCGGTGGAGCCACACCGTGCACCACGACACCGTCATGGACCGGGACGTCGAGCTGGGCGCCGGGATGCGTGACGCGGCCCACACCTACCAGCCCGGACAGCGCGCCACCGAGCGGTGGTTCGCGGCCCCGGTGCGGCCGTCGATCCCGCACGGTGTGACGGGCTGGCCCGCCTCGGCGCGCAACGGCGACACCCTGTCGTTCCACATCGCGGAGTTCACCGATTCCGAGGCCGGCCACTGGTCGTTCGCGGAGCGCTCCGCGCTGGGCGGCATCGGCACGGGAGCGGCCGCGGCGGCCGACGCGAGCGACGTGGCCCGCGCGGAGCTGTACCGCAACGGCCGGCGCGTCGCGCAGTCCGACAACGGCGCGTGGGGCGACTTCGAGGTGCCCGCGGGCAAGGCCGGTTACCGGCTCGACCTGACCACCGCCCGCGCCTCGTCCGACTGGCGGTTCGGCACCGGCACCACGACCTCCTGGACGTTCAGTTCGGACACCGCGGCGACCAGCGCCCTGCTGCCCCTGCTCCAGGTCGACTACGCGGTGCCCGTGGACGTCCGCAACGCGGTGGGTCCGCGCCGGTCGCACACCGTGGGTCTTCGCGTGCGCATGCCGGACGGCCTGGCCGCACCGCGCGGGGTGTCGCTCAAGGTCGAGACCTCGTACGACGACGGGCGGACCTGGACCACGGCCCGTACGAGCCGGCACGGCGGCGGCACGGACTTCACCGCCACCGTCGAGCGGCCCTCCTCGGTGCACGGGGACGCGTTCGTGACGCTGCGTGTCACCGCGACGGACGCCGCCGGCGACGGCGTCCGGCAGACCATCGACCGTGCCTACCTGCACCGCGGGCCATCCGCGCGGCGGTGACGGCGGAGCGGTACAGCGAGTGACACCGGCGGGCGCCGGGGCCGAGGAGCCCCGGCGCCCGCCGACGCTTGCACCAGGGCCTTACAGTACGAACGTCAACGACATCCGGCCGCTTCGCCCGGGACCGGACGGAGACGAGAAGGGGTAAGGCATGCTGGAGGCGGCAGGCTTGACAGCGCGTGAGGAAACGGTCTACCGCCTTCTGGTCGGCACCGCGACCGCGTCGGTCCAGGAGATCGCCGATCAGACCGGACTCCCGCCCGACACCGTGGAGTCGACCCTGGTGTCCCTGCGCGGCAAGGGGCTCGCCACCCCCACCGACCGCGACCCGCCGCACTTCGCCGCCACGCCGCCCGACGTGGCACTGCTGCCCCGGCTCCAGCGGCACGCCGACGCCCTCGACAAGGCCCGCACCGCGGTCGGCGACCTGCTGGACAGCTACCGCAGCGCACGCCGCCGCCAGGACGCGGGCCAGCTCATCGAAGTGATCACCGGGGCGGAGGCGCTGCGTGAGCATCTGCGCCGGATGCAGGACAACGCGCGCCACGAGATGCTCTGGTTCTGCAAGGCCCAGTACGTGGCCATGCCGTCGGGCAGCAACCGCGCGGAGTACGACGCCCTCGCCCGCGGTGTGCGCTACCGGGTCCTGTACGAGCAGGCGTTCTTCGACGACGAGGGAGCCATCGACAACGTTGCCGAAGGCGTGCGCGCCGGTGAGATCGCCCGCTCGGTACCCCACCTCCCGCTGCGTCTGGCCATAGCCGACCGGGCCATCGCCATCTGCCCGCTGGTCCCCGGCGGCGCGCACGGCAACCCCGGCGAACCGACGGCGGCACTGCTGCGCGACAGCAGTCTCCTGGACGCGCTGACAGCTCTCTTCGAACGCTACTGGGAGGACGCCGTCCCGCTGCGCGTCGGTGCGGCCGGCACCGTCGACGGCACCGACGACCACGGCGCGGGCGCCCTGTCCGAAACCGACCGCCGACTGCTGTCGCTGCTTGTGGCGGGCGTCGCCGACAAGGCCATCGCCAGCCAGATGAAACTGAGCCGGCGCACCATCCAACGGCACATCCAGCACATGATGGCCCTCACCGGCGCCGAGACCCGTATGCAGCTGGCCTGGCAGGCCGCCCGCCGGAACTGGCTCTGAGCCTGTGCTCGCCGGCCATGCCGGACCGACGGGGTGTCTTCCGCGGCTGTCCGATCCATCGGTGCTCGTGCGAACTCCCGGGCCGGTGCAACCTCCGCTCGGCGCCGACGAGTTGGAAAGAACGACGCAGGGCGATCCCGTCCGGCATACTTACGAGCGCGGACCACCCTGCTCACCAGCACGCAGGCCAAGGCCCCAGCGCGTGGTCCGAACCTGAGGCACACTTCCGGGGAAAAGTCGTCATGAAAAACCTTCAGCCTTCGGACCCGACGTCCATAGGCGGCTATCCATTGCTCGGCCGGCTCGGCGCGGGAGGCATGGGGCAGGTGTTCTTGTCCCGTACGGGGTCGGGCCGCCTGCTCGCACTGAAGACCATCCGCGACGATCTCAGCTCGGAGCCGGGGTTCGAGGAGCGGTTCACCCGTGAGATACGCAACAGCGACCGGGTCCGTTCGCCGTGGACCGTGACCGTCGTGGACTACAGTGCCCCGGGCCAGCGCCCGCAGTGGCTGGCCACCGAGTATGTGCCCGCGCCCTCGCTCGCCGAATGGGTCACGGCCCACGGCCCCCTGCCGCGGACCGCGCTGCTGTCACTCGCCGCCGAACTGAGCGGCGCCGTGCAGGCCGTGCACCAGGCCGACCTCGCACACCGGGACATCAAGCCCGGGAACGTCCTGCTGGCACGCGACCGTCCCCGGCTGATCGACTTCGGTGTCGCACGGGCCGCCGACGATGCCCGGCACACCCGCCTCGGCGTCTCCGTGGGCTCCCCCGGATTTCTCGCGCCGGACCAGGCCGTCGGCGGTGTCGCCGCCGAACCCGCCGACGTGTTCTCGCTGGCCGCCGTGCTGGTGTACGCCGCGACCGGACGCGGCCCCTTCTCACGCGCGGGGGAACAGATCCCCGCGGCCACCCTGATGTACCGCGTGGTGCACGAGGAACCCGACCTCACAGGAGTCCCCGCGGAGTTGGTGCCGCTGCTCACCGCGTGCCTCACCAAGGACCCGGAGCTGCGCCCGACGGCGGCCCAGCTGAGCGGATGGCTGGAGGAGAAGGGTGCCCGGATCGGGCGTTGGCCTGAGGAATGCCCCACGGGTCTCGCCGGACAGCTCACCGAGGCCGAACACTGGGCGCGCACCGAAGTCGACCTCGCGGCCACCGCGGGTCAGGGATCGGCCTTACCGACGATGAGGTCCGACACCGTCCTCGACACCCCGGCGGAGCCCGGCAATCGCCGTCGGCGGGCCTGGCTGCTGACCACGGCCGTCGCTGCGGTCGCGGTCGTGGCGGCCGTGGTGGCCGTCGTCCATTTCGGTACGCAGCGTTCCTCGGCCGAATCCTCCCCGTCCACGCAGGGACCGCCGTCCGCCTCGGCGACCACGGGGAAGACGCCGTCGGCCTCGGCCCAGGAGTCCCGGGAGCCCCAGGACAAGGGCGCGGCACTCAAGGTCATACGGGCCACGTTCGAGCTGGCCACCGGAGACTCCGTGGGTACCGGCGCCAGGACCCTGGTCATGCAGCAGGACGGAAACCTGGTGGTCAACGACCAGCACGACAAGGCGCGCTGGGCCACGATGACCGTCGGCGAGGGCAACTCGGCCCGCTTCCAGACGGACGGCAACCTGGTCGTCTACAACAGCGGCGGGCAGCCGCTGTGGGCCTCGCAGACCAATGGCCACCCGGGAGCGGTCCTCGTGTTCCAGGCCGACGGAAACGTTGTCATCAAGTCCGGCGACACCGTGCTGTGGGCGGCCGGAACGGACGGTTGACGGAGTCCCGCGCCCTCGGGGGCATGGGCCCGGCCGCGTCACCACCCCGATCCGGTCCTGGCCCTGAGCTGCCGCGGGCCCCGGTCCGGATCACCGCCTGCGAGGTTCGGTCGGGCGGCACGCCCATGGCCTGGCCGGCCTCGACGTCGACCGACAAGGTGCCGTAGGTGCAGCAGACCGTCTCGGCTTCAGCCCAGCGCGTCCAGCAGGGCGGTGACATAGGCATCCAGCCGCTCCTCGACGGCTCGCGTCGTCAGCTCTGTCCTCCCCGCCTCTCGCCACGGCTGCGACACCAGGTGCACTTCCTCTGAGCACGCCAACGCGTCCCGCACCTGCCAGTACAACCGCTCGTTCGATGCAGCGGCCAGCACCCCGCCAGCCTCCTCGTACGCCTCGGCGAACCGCAGACCCCACGCCGGGCCGTGCAGCAGCGCGAGCTGGGTGGAGCAGTGCGCCACATCGAGGTCCGCCGGGCCCCAGGAGGCAACTGCCCAGTCGACGACCCCCGTGATCCGGGGATCTTCCGGCCGTAGCGGCGGGACGTCGAAGAGCACATTGCCGGGTTGGAAGTCCCGGTGCAGGAACCGCCCCGCATAGGGCGGCGCGGGCGAGCGGATCATGTCGATCGCCGCGGCCCATGCCGCCGCGTCGGCGCCCGCCGGAACGACGACGGTCTCGGCGGTCGTCAACGCCACATACGTCCGGGGCCGCTCGGCGGGTCGCACCGCGTGGATCGCCACGAGCTGACGGGCCAGCAGCGGCACGCGCGCCTCCAGTCCCACATCATCGAGGACGGTCCGGCCGGGCATATGCGTCATCAGGAGCGACGGATACTCACCATGCGCGGCGGTCGGATCGACCGCGACCAGCCCAGGGGCCGGCACGCCGGTCCCCGCGAGCAGGGTCAGGGCGCCGGCCTCTCTGCTCAGCGAGTCCTCGGCGTGCCCCGCGCAGAACGGACCGACGAAGCTCCGCAGCACCAGGTCACGGCTGCCGCCGTGTCGCGTGGCGATGGTCAGCCTCCGCATTTCGGCGGTGATACCACCGCGCAGCGCCTCGGTCCTGACGATCCGTTCTCCCACCGCCAGGTGCCGCCTCACCCAAGCCAGCGTCAACGGCCGGACAGCCGCCGCCTCACCGTGATCGGTCACCGTGCCATCCCACCATCCGGCCGACGGCCCGCGCGAGGCTTTTTCGGGGCCGCACCAGAAACTCCCGGAGGGGTGCCGGGCTCACCCCGTCCGCGCCTGTCAGGGTCGCGCCCGTCTTCGCGGACTTCGCGATCCAGGCCATGGTGCGTCAAAAAGTAACCACAACCAAAGCCTGTGCGTTACTTATTGACCTGTGGGCTCGGTCTTCAGATACTCGACAACCACAAGCGTTCGTCGCGGTCGCGGAGAGCACGGAGGTCACACCATGAACCTGTCCAGACGGAATCTGCTGGCCGCCGGCTCGGCCGTGGGGGCCCTGACCGTCACGGGCACGACCGCCGCCACCGCACCTGCCGCCGCGGCCCACGGCAACGGCCACCGACTGCGCACCGGCTTCGAACGCCTCGCCGAGGACGGATACGCGCTGCTGGACGGCCAACGCGTCGGCGTCGTCACCAACCCGACGGGCGTGACCCGCGACGTACGCCACATCGTCGACGTCATGCACGCGGACGACCGTGTGAACCTCGTCGCCGTCTTCGGACCCGAACACGGTTTCCGCGGAACCGCGCAGGCGGGCGGCTCGGAGGGCCGCTACGACGACCCGGCGACGGGCCTGCCGGTGTATGACACGTACCTCAAGAACGGCCAGCCACTGGCCGACATCTTCACCGCCTCCGGCATCGACACCGTGGTGTTCGACATCCAGGACGTGGGCGCGCGCTTCTACACGTACATCTGGACGCTCTACGACTGCATGGAGGCCGCACAGCTCGCGGGCAAGCGGGTCGTGGTCCTGGACCGGCCCAACCCGATGACGGGACGCCGCGCGCTGGGCCCCGTGCTGCACAAGGAGTTCGCGTCCTTCGTCGGCCGGCAGCCCATCGCCCAGGCGCACGGCATGACGGCCGCGGAGCTGGCACGGCTGTTCAACGGCGAGTTCCTGCCGGCCCCGGTGCACCTGGAGACGGTGCCCATGACCGGATGGCGGCGCTCGGACTTCTACGACGTCACCGGTCTGCCCTGGGTGCCGCCGAGCCCGAACATGCCCACGCCCGACACCGCCCTCGTCTACTCCGGCACCTGCCTCTTCGAGGGCACCAACCTGTCGGAGGGGCGCGGCACGACCCGTCCCTTCGAACTGCTCGGCGCCGCGGGCATCGACGCCCGGTGGGCCGAGGCCGCGGACGCCCTCGGCCTGCCGGGAGTGAGGTTCCGCGAGGCGTACTTCGCCCCCACCTTCTCGAAGTTCCAGGGAACGACGGTGGGCGGCGTGCAGATCCACGTCCACGACCGGGACGTGTACGACCCCGTGCACACGGGAGTGGCGCTGCTGGTGACGGCGAAGCGCGTCTGGAGCGACTTCGCCTGGCGGTCCGACCTCAACATCGACCGGCTGACGGGCAGCACACGGGTCCGCACGATGATCGACGCGGGTGCCGGGGCCGACGAGGTGGCGGCGGCCTGGGCGAGCGAACTGGCGGCGTTCCGCGACCTCCGCCGCCACTACCTCCTCTACCGCTGACCAGCCCCGGGCGAACACCCTGGAACACAGGGCATGGGGGCTGTTCGCCCGGACCCGCGGTGCGGGAACCCGTTCGCCGGGGACCCGGCCGACCCGCTCATTGCGATTCGTCCGGCACCGGCAGGGGTTGCCGACACGGCGTCGATGTGTCGATGTTCGGTGCGGCCCGGGCGATGTGACCCGCTGTCGACTCGGCATCCTTGTCGTCGCGTGCGGAGACGGCCAGGAGGTGGAAGGGGGCGCAGGAACGGAGTTCGACGCACACCACGGGCCTGGCCCCGCGCATGGCCACGAAGTCCTTCCCGGCCTGATGGCGGCGTGTGCCGACGCACAGAGCGCCGGGAACGCAGACACCTCGCTCGTGACCACCCTGCAGGGCTCGCCACCAGTCGGGCTCGACGGTGACCCGGCACACCGCCTCCAGCGGCACACACACGTTCCGATGACGGGCGGCCGCCTTCTCCCACCATGCCAGACGTACGATCACGTGATCTTCCACGGCGAGCAGCCCTGCCATGACGGAACGCCTCCTCTCCATCCTCGCTCCCGCCCGGTGGAAAGCGCCTAGAGTCAGAGATATGCCCATCAGTGAGGGAACATACGGGTTCGGGTCGTCCACCGGTGGCCGTCTGCTGATCAGGACGAGCCGCGCCGGGCTGGGCCGGAAGGCGGGCCACGACCTCACGATCGAGGCCACGCGATGGTCAGGGCACGCGGTGGTTGCCGCGGGCGACCCCGGGAAGTCGTCGGTGACCGTCACCGTCGAGACCGGATCGCTGACCGTCAGGGAGGGAACGGGCGGGATCAAGCCCCTGACCGATGCCGACCGCGCCGACATCAAACGGACGCTGGAGAGCGAGGCTGTGCTGCACACAGCGCGGCACCCGGCCATCACCTTCCGGTCCACGAGCGTCACGGGAACACGTGAGTCCTTCGAGATCACCGGAGATCTCACCATCAAGAACCGTACGCATCCGGTGACCGTGCACGGTGGCAGCGACGGTGACGGCGCGGTGTGCGGTGCGGCGGCCGTCACCCAGTCCGCCTGGGGAATCAAGCCCTACAGCGCCTTCCTCGGCGCGTTGAAGCTGGCCGACGATGTCCGGATCGAGTTCGCGGTGACCCGGCTCGAACCGCTGCCCGGCGCCGGCGACGCAACCGGGTAGCCAGATCCGTCAGGGCCCTGCCCGGGACCGGGCGGTGCACCTCGTCGTCGTGCACCGCGTCCGGTCGGCGCCGCTTGGGCCAGTCGCGTGAAGTATGCGCGAGGGTCCGGCCGGTCGTGGGCGTCGTCACCCGCGATGGACGGTTCCCGCGGGGGTGTTGGCGAGATGCGGGGGAGGGTGTTTCGGGGCACGGTAGGGAAGGAGGGGGCGGGCCGCTCTGGTCCGATGTCATGCGAGCAGCGCCCTAGCCGAAGGAAACGTGATGGCCGTAGCCACAGACATGCTCGTTCCTGCGCTGCGGGAGGTCCGTGAGGCCCAAGCCGCGCTGGCCGACCGTTTCAAAGCCGACCTGGCCGTGACGCCCCCGGGTGAGTACCGGGAACTCCTGGAGCGGCGTGCCGGTGATGCCCGAGGGCACGTGTATGTGCTCGACGAACGTCTGGCAGCGCTGAAGCCTCGACGGCTCGTGGAGAACGTCCTCGGCAACGCCTGGGACGTGACGAGGCAGGCATTCCGGCTGCCCATGGACGCGGCCATGTTCGCTCCGAACGCCCTGCTGCGCAGCCAGCAAGGAAGGGCGACGGAGCAACGGCTGCTGAAGAACGTGGAGGAGGAGTACGCGGCCACCGCTTTCGCCGTGGCCATCTGCCGGGTCGCCGAGCGTATCGCTCAGGAGGCGGAGGACGCGGTCACCGAGGACCTGCTCGGCTCCGTGCGCCGCGACGGCGAGGAGATCCTGGAAGAACTCGCGGCCTTCCTGGAGCAGCAGGCCGAGGCGGCGGTGATGGCCGCCGAGGCGGAGGTGGCCGCTGAGGGTGTGGGCGTCGGCGGCGCCGCCCGCGCGGTGCGGGACTGGAGCACCTGGCTGCGGGAGACGGCCGAGCGGATGCCCGGAGTGGACCGGCTCCAGGGGATGCCGGAGGGCGCTCTGATCTCGGAGGAAGAGCTGCCGATTGCCGACTACCGCAGGCTCGGCACCAGGATGATCGTCGAACGGCTCCCGCAGCTGTCGCAGACGGATCTCGCCACGGTCGGCGCGTACGAGCGCTCCCACGCGGCCCGTCCCGCGGTCCTGGACAGGATCGCGGACCTGCTCGGGCCCGAGCCCTGGCCCGGCTACGACGGCATGAACGCCGGCGACATCCGCAAGCGGCTCGCCGACGCCGGAGAGGGTGTGACCCGGCGGGTGCTGGACTACGAGCGCCGTCACCAGGCACGTTCCACCATTCTCGCGGCGGCCGAACGGGTCCCCGCCTGACCGGTTCCGGTCCGGCGGGCGGCTCATGTGCCAGGCCGCGGGGGCTCGACGCGTCGATGCTGGTAGGTCCACAGCTCGTCGACGAGGGTGAAGCCGCAGGAGCGGAAGAGCCGGGTGGCGGCCTGGCAGTCGCACGTGTCCGGTCGGGCGTCGTCGAGGACGAGGGCGACTTCGGCGGCGCCCTGCTCGGCCAGCAGGGCCAGGGCCTGACCGAGCAGCTTGCGGCCCAGACCGCGCTGGCGCCTGGCGGGCGTGGTCTCGATCCAGTAGAGCGTCGCGGTCCGGTCGGGACCCGTGCTGACCACGGCCTCGGCGACCGGTTCTGCCTCCTCGCGAACGATCAGCCGATGGCCCGGCGGGAAGTCGCAGGGGAAGACATCGGCGACCTGTTTGGCCGGTGCCGGCTCGGCGGGGAGTGTGCGATGCAGGTAGCAGCCCAGACAGCGCCCCGTGAAGCCGGCGTGCACCAGCGCGTCGTGGGTGGCGCCGCGTCTGGTGCGCGGCAGGCCGCCCGGCCCCAGCGGGCCCGGCGCGGTGCTGACGAACGCCTCGATCCGCGGGAAGCGGGACAGCGCGCCCAGAGCGTGGCCGATCAGGGCGCGCAGGGCAGGGCGGTCCTCGTACGCGTGGACCCAGCAGATCAGACCGGTGCGCACATCGGCCCAGGACAGATAGGCGATGGTTCCGCGGGGACGGTCCTCGGCATTGGCCAGTACCCCGATCCGCGGCCGGGCCTGCCTGGCCCAGCCGGCCGGCGCGACGGGGCCGCACCATGCCTCGGCCGATGTCTCCGAGACGCAGTACGGCTGCCCCGGAAGCCGGTCGGCATTGATGAGTTCGCGTACCCCTGGTTCGTCCTGCGGGCGAAAGGGACGTACCGTCGTCCCGCTCTCGGGGCTGGGCGAGGAGGCCATGCTGTCCGTCCCCACACCTGCTGGCGTTCCTGTCGGCTACCTCTCAGTGTCACCCCGCCGCGGCCCGGCTGTCACGGCAACGGCGGCTGCGCCTTGGGCACTGCTGTGCGCTGCCGGCCGGGCTGTGCGGGAGCGACACGACGCAGCACACTGTCGGAGCCGGTCTGCCGGGCTGCCGTCAGCAGGGAACGAACCTGGCCGATGACCGGCTGGTGCAGCGGCAGCGTCAGATGGCCGACGCCGGGCACGAGCACGTTGCGCGCCGTGAGATCGGGATGGTCGATGCGGCCCCTGGACGCCGGGATGACGACCTCGTCGAGGTCGCTGTAGAACGCCACGAACCGGGTACGGCATCCGGCGGCAGGCGCGGCGAGCTCGGTCAGCAGCGTACTTCCCGGCCGTAGTTGGCGAAGCAGCGGATGCGGCGGTGCCAGCAGAGCCGCGGCCGTCCCGCCGTGCGGCGTCGCCAGCGTGATCACCAGCACGACATGCGCGTCCCCGCCGAGCACCTGCACGTAGTAGCGGGCGACCAGCCCGCCCAGGCTGTACCCGATCACGACGGCGCTCCGCCCGGCGCTGTGGGCGCAGGCCAGCTCCACCTGCTCGCCCAGGACGCGGGCCGCCGTGCGGATGTCCGGGGTGAAGGCGTGATAGCCCACCGTGGTGAAGGGTCCCGCACCGATGCCGTCGAGCCCTCGCCGAAGCGGCGCGACGACCGATTCCCCGTCCGCCAGCCCATGCACCAACAGAACCGGAAGGCCGCCCTGTGCCAGTCGCGGATCGTCCCGTACCGTGTCTGCTTCGGACACGGTACGGCGAAGACGCCCGGCCCGCCCGACACCTACCACCGCCGCGTCGAGCGGGAGACGCACCAGCCGCGCCGCGGCCCTGCTTGCCTCGACACCCACGCCGCGTACCGGTGACATTCCCGGCACCGACAGATGGGGTCCGAAAGGAATACCCGTGGCCGTTCACCTTCTCCGGATATGCCCCCACTTGCCGCAAGTTGTGAAACATTGTGCGCGACGACCGTATTCCCCGCCACCGCAGGGGACTCCTGGTTCACATCGGATCGCTCCTGATCCGGTGACCGGCTGGAGTGCGGCTGTCGCCCTGTGTTCCACAGGGCCGCGGGAGATCGGGGCTGAGCGCGGAGCGCCGGCGGTCGAAGCGGTCGGCGCAGGTGTCGTGGTAGCGGGTCTGCCGCAGCTCCTCGACGTAGCCGGGATCCGGCGAGGAGGGTCGATCCGTACGGCGCCCAGCGCGTGCTGTCAGGGCCCGGCTCACCGATCAGTTCGGGGGCGAGACGGGCGGGCGAGCGGGCGCGGCGCCACGTGTGGCGAAGCGCGACGGGGGTGTGCCGAAGGTGCGCGTGAAGGCGGCGGTGAACGCGGCGGGAGAGGCATAGCCGAGACGGGCACCGACCTCGCTGACCGACGCGGTGCGCAGCAGCGGGATGGCCGCGAGCAGGCGGGCGCGGTTCCGCCAGACGGCCGGGCTGTCACCGGTCTCCGAGCGGAAGCGCCGGGTGAAGGCCCGTTCGCTCATGGCCGTCCTGGCGGCCCATGCGGCGTTGGTGACGCCGGCATCTGGGGATGCCAGGTATGCGCGGCAGAGTCTCGCGAGATCGGCGGCGGCGGGAATCCCGACGTGGAACGGGAGCGGGGTGCGCTCAGCGATCTCGTGCAGGAGGAGTGCGGCAATGCATCCCTCCCGCCCGGAGAGGCTGTAGTCGATCTCGAATTCGACAGCGGCCAGGAGCAGTTCGCGCAACAGCGGGGGAACGTTCACGACCGTGCAGGTGACGGGCCACCAGGGAATGGCACTCGGCTCGATGTACAGGCTCCGGGTGCTCACGCCCAGCATGTGGACCCGGTGCCTGGTGGCGGCCGGGATCAGTACGGCGCGCTCGGGCGGCACGGTCCAGGTGCCCTCGGCGGTGTCGACGACCATCACCCCCGTGGCGCCGTACAGGAACTGGGCGCGCCGGTGTTCGTGCCAGTCCAGTACGTGGCCGGGAGGGTAGTCGGTGCCGATGGGCAGGACGACCCGGTCGGCGTGGTCGACGTCGGCAAGGGACACGTTCTTCACCCGGCCACCCTACTGGCTGAGACGCAAAGGAATGGTGCCGGATATCGCATGCGGGAAACACGTCCCGCCTGGTGGAGTGGGGGGTGTGGATGGTGCGGCATTGATCGGGATCGGGCTCCTCACCGGGGCGACGACGGTGTTGTTCGGGTTCGGCGGCGGGTTCGTCACGGTGCCGGTCGTGGTGTGGGCGGACGCCGCGCTCGGCGCGGACGCGATGCCGGTGGCGACTGCCACCTCGGCCCTGGTGATGGTGGTCAATGCGGGTTTCGCGACTGCCGTCACACCGCGACGGGTGCTCCTCGCCCTCCGCGGCAGTGGCACGCTGCTCCTCCTGCTGGCGGCCGGTGCCTCGGTCGGCGCGCTTGCCACGCGCCTCGCCCCGGCCGATCTGGCCCGCTGGGCCTTCGTGGTGTACGTCGCTCTCACCCTCGTCGACTTGCTTCTGCGCCCTGGCTTTCTGCGCCCGAGCCCCCGGATCGAGGCGACCCGCGGTGTTCCACGTCCACTACCGGCCCTCTTCGGTGTGCCGGCCGGTGCGGTCGCGGCCTTCCTCGGCGTGGGTGGCAGCGTGATGACCGTTCCCGCGCTGCGGCGGGCCGGGCATACCATGCGTGTGGCCACCGCGCTGGCCAACCCCCTCACCCTTGCCATCGCGCTGCCGGCCACTGTGGTGTCTCTGGGCGGCGCCGCGGTCCCTGCTGCCGCTGACGCGCATGTGCACCTGGTGGGTCTCATCGACCTTCGCGCCGCCTCGGCGCTGCTGCTCGGTGCTCTGCCGGTGATCGCGGTGCTGCGGCGGCGCCCACCGCGGATCCCCGACCGCATCTACGCCTGGGCGTACACAGGGCTGCTTGCCGTGGTGACCGTCGCGATGCTGCTCTCGGTCTGACGGGGGACCGCGGCGGCCCGGCTGCCTACCGGGCGCGCATGTTCTTCACCGCCCTGGCCGTCGTCGCCCACCTCGACCGCGACGACATCGGGCAGCGGCTCAGTGGCCTCCGCCGGCTGCGACGCCGGGCGATACCGCCGGCTGCCGTTGTGCCGGAGAGGGGCGCCACCGTGTTCCACGCCCCCGATGTCACGGACGGCCCTCTCAGCCCCACCCGCCACATCGTGCCGCTCGCACAACTGCGGCGCCCGTTGCTGCCGCCCAGGATTTCCCGGGCCACCCTCGCCGCTCTCATGCTGGAGGAGGCGGAGACGGGCAAGCACGGCACCGGAATCGTCGTACCCCTCAGCTGATTGCGGACTGATGCGACGTCCCTGCCGTCGCGGGCATCGTCGGCCCAGGCAGCATCACCCTCGCTTCGCTCCTGCTGCGGGTGTGACATCCGAGGACAACTCCCGGTGGGCGGGTGTGCGCAGGGTGTGTTTGGCTATGCGGCCTTCCTGCATCACCAGGACCACGTTCGCTGGGTCGCCGAGCACTTCGATGTCGGTGACCGGGTCGCCGTCGCACACGACGAGGTCGGCGGTCTTGCCCGCTTCGACGGTGCCGAGCGTCTCGTCCAGTCGCAGCAGGCGGGCGGCGTTCAGGGTGCCGGCGCGGATGGCCTCCAGCGGTGTCAGGCCCAGCTCCGTCAGATGGCCCAGTTCGCGCAGGTTCTGCGCATGGGGGCCGGCACCCGCGTCCGTGCCGAGCGCCACCTTCACCCCGCGCCGTACCGCTTCGCCCAGTCGCTCCATGGCGGCGTCGGCCATGCGCATCTTCTTCTCGTAGGCCGCGGCCGTGAAGCGTTCCCGGTCGCCGTGGAAGGTCGACAGGGTGGGAACCACGAACGCGTCGTTCTCCAGCATGAGGTCGATACCCTCGTCGTCGATGAGATAGCCGTGCTCGATGCTGCTCACCCCGCCGCGCAGGGCGTTCTTGATGCCTTGCGCGCCCTGCGCGTGCGCGGCGACCGGCCGGCCACGATGGCGGCGTGTCTCGTCCACGACCGCCGCGATCTCCTCGGTGGTCAGGCCCTCGTCCTCGGGCTGGTCGCTCGGACTGTTGACGCCACCGGTCGCACAGACCTTGATGACATCGGCGCCGTCGCGGAGCAGCTTCCTCGTCGCCAGCCGTACCTGGGCGGGATCGTCGGCCAGTTCGCTGAACGGCTCAAGCAGGGCCGACGGGTCGTAACCGCTGGGCATACGGAAGTCGGCGTGGCCACCGGTGTGGCTCATCAGCCGCAACGCGACATGCAGCCGGGGCCCCTCGATCAGGCCCAGGGCCACCGCGTCCCGGTAGCCGGCGTCGATACCGCCGAGGTCGCGCGCCGTCGTGATCCCGGCATGCAACGTCTCGCGCATACGCCGTGCGCGTTCGAAGACGGTGACGATCGGCCGATTGGTCAGCAGCCTTCCCGTGAAGTCGGCGTTGCTGTCCATGAGGAAGTGCACATGGCAGTCGAAGAACCCCGGAAGCAGCGTCCGTCCGCCGAGATCGATGACCGTCGCCGCGTCGATCCGCGGCCTTGAACTGTCCGGCCCCACGTAGGTGAACCGGCCGTCCTGCACCACCACGGCAACCGACTCGACCGGGGCGGCCCCGGTGCCGTCGACGACCCGGGCGCCGGTGAAGACGGTCGGGCCTGGTGATCGGCCTGTGCGGTCCTCGGTCATGGTGTTCTCCTCTCCCAAGAGGGGGCCCGGACCGGCCGGTCCGGTGCGTCGGATGGCCGGCCGGCCGCCGTGCGTCGGCCGGCCGCAGTGCAGCGCCGCCATGGCCCATCCGCCGTGCAGCGCCTCATCCCGCGAAGACGGGCGGGCGCAGCGACGCCCAGGGGCGTTCCGACTCCAGTTGTGCCGCCACGCAGACCAGCAGGTCCTCGCGTCCGTAGCCCGCCGCCAGTTGGACGCCGATGGGCACACCGGACTCGGTCAGCGAGGCGGGCACCGCGATCGCGGGCTGCCCGGTGGTGTTGAACGGCGCGGTGAAGGTGAGCACATCCACCGTCTGGCGCAGGCCGTCGGCTTCCCGCCACGGCCAGCCCACCGGTTTCGGAGGTGTGGCAAACACCGGGCTCAACAGCAGGTCGAACTCCTGCCACCAGTGCGCCATGGCGGACCGCAGCCGCCCCTGCCACACGAAGGCGTCGGCCAGCTCCAGTCCCGTGATCTCCCGTCCGCGCCGCACCCACAACCGGGTGACGGCGTCGAGGTCGTCGGGACCGGGCCGTTCACCCAGCTCCGTGATCAGTGCCTCAAGGGTCTGGACCGCGGTGACGCTGAGCGCGTCGAAGAACGCCTTCAGGCACCTCGGATCCAGCATCAGCTCCGGATGGGCGTACTCGACCTCGTGTCCCAGCCGCTCGCAGATCCGGGCGGTCTCCAGTACGGCGTCCCGCACCGGGGCCGCGACCTGGGGTGCGTGGTCGGGTGCGTGCGCGAGGACTCCGATCCGCAGCCGCCCGGGGTCACGGCCGGCCATCGCGGCCAGGCCGCCCGCCGGAAGAGGGGCGGGGCCGCCCCGGTCTCCCGGGGCGGGCCCGCTCACCGCGTCGAGGACCGCCGCGGTGTCGCGTACGCTCCGGGTGACCACCGCCGGGACACTGTGCCCCCAGCGGTCGTTCCGGCCCGGGCCCGCACTGATGCGCCCCACGCTCGGCTTCAGACCCACCAGGTGACAGAACGCGGCCGGCATCCGGATCGAACCACCGCCGTCGCCGCCCTGGGCCACGGGCACCATGCCCGCGGCGACGGAAGCCGACGCGCCCCCCGACGAGCCGCCGGGTGTCAGACCGGTGTCCCAGGGATTCCGTGTCACCCCGTGGACCGCGCTCTCGCTGACAGACGCCAGGCCGAATTCCGGCGCCGAGGTCTGGCCGACGACGAGGAAGCCGGCGTCCTTGAGACGCCGGACGATGACGGCGTCCTGGCGGGCGGTGCGGCCGTGCCGGGCCACCCAGGCGCTTGCGAAGTTCGCGGGGTCGCCCTCGCTGTCGCTCAGCGCCTTCACCAGTACGGGCACTCCCGCGAAGGGCGCGTCGCCGCGGATGCGGCCCGCCTCGTCCAGAGCCCGGTCGTACCTGCGGTGGGTGAGGGCGTTGATCCGCGGATCGGTCGCCTCGATCCGTTCGATGGCCGCCTCGACCAGCTCTGTCGCCGATGCCTCACCGCGCCGGACCAGATCCGCCTGCGCCACGGCATCCAGGGTGGCCAGGTTCGTCATAGGGACATCTCCTCGGTGGCGGGGAAGTGACAGGCCGCCGCGTGCCCCGCCCGTACCGGGACGAGTTCCGGTGCCTCCTCGCGGCAACGGGGCCGGGCCTTGGGACAGCGGGCGGCGAAGGGGCATCCCCCGGCGTCCGCCCGGTGTTCGCCCGGCCTGTCCTGCGCGGGGTCCACCGCCACCGCTTCCGGCCGGGCACGTGGATCGGGAGACGGAACGGCTTCCAGCAGCGCCCTGGTGTACCAGTGCGCGGGCGACGCGAACAGGGTCCGCGCCTCGGCGATCTCCACGACCCGGCCCGCGTACATCACCACCACCCGATCGGAGACGGCTTGCACCACCGCGAGGTCATGGGAGATGAAGACATACGTCAATGCCTGCGCCCGCTGGATCCTGAGCAGCAGATCCAGCACCTGGGCCTGTACGGACACATCGAGGGCCGAGGTGGGTTCGTCGAGGACCACCACCTCGGGCCGGGCCGCGATCGCACGTGCGATGGCGATGCGCTGCTTCTGGCCGCCGGAGAACTCGTGCGGCAGCCGGTCCGCGGCCTGCGCCGGCAGGCCGACCTCCGCCAGCACTTCGTCGATCCGCTGCCGCGCCGTGTCTCCGCTCACGCCGGCGGCGGCCAGCGGCTCACGAACCGAGGACGCCACCCGCAGTTTCGGGTTGAGCGAACCCGCCGGATGCTGGAACACCATCTGCACGGCCCGCCGGAAGGCCTTCAGCCGCTTGCCCCGCAGCGTGCCAAAGTCGGCTCCGTCCATCTCCAGCCGGCCCGAAGTGGGCCGGTCCAGCCGGACCAGCATCTTGGCGAGGGTGCTCTTGCCCGAACCGGACTCACCGACGACACCCAGTACTTCTCCTCTGCCGACCCGCAGCGAGACATCGCGGACCGCGTGCACGGCATGGCCACCCGAGCGGAAACTGCGGCTCAGGCCGTCCATCGCAAAGAGCACGGGACTGTGCGGACCGGTTTCTCCTCGCCGCGGACCGGCCTCTCCTCGTGCCGGTTCGGTTGCGTCGGCCGGTTCGGCTGCATCGGCCGGTTCGGCTGGATCCGCTGGTTCGGCCGGATCGTGCCGGATGCGCCTGCCCACGGTGGGCACCGAGCCGAGGAGCATTTTCGTGTACGGCGAGTCAGGTCTCACCAGCACCTCCTCGGCGGTGCCCGTTTCGACGATCTCGCCGTCCCGCATGACCGCCACCCGGTCGGCGGTCTGGGCGATCACACCGATGTCGTGCGAGATCAGCAGGATCGCCACACCGAACTCGTCGCGGATCGTCCTGAGCAGCCGCAGGATCTCCGCCTGCACGGTCACGTCCAGGGCCGTCGTCGGTTCGTCGGCCAGCAGCAGCCGCGGCTCGCCGGCCAGCGCGAGCGCCATCGCCACCCGCTGCCGCAGCCCGCCGGAGAGCTGATGCGGATACTGACGTGCCCTGCGCTCCGGTTCCGGCACCCGCACCCGGCGCAACAGCTCCCGGACGGCCTGCCGCCGCTCCTCGCCCTTCAGACCCCGGTGCCGCGCCACCACCTCCCCGATCTGCCGCCCGACCCGCATGCTCGGGTCCAGCGCTCCCATGGCGTCCTGGAAGACCATCGCGACCTCACCGCCGCGCAACCGCGTCAGCGCCTTGTCGTCCGCGTCCGCCAGGTCGGTGCCGCACACCTCGAAACGTTCGGCGGACACATGTGCCTGCTTCGGCAGCAGTCCCAGGCAGGCCATCGCCAGCGAGGTCTTGCCGCTCCCGCTCTCGCCGATCAGGCCGACGATCTCCCCGCTCCTGACCGTCAGGTCGATTCCCCGGACACTGGCCGGCGCCGCGCCGTAGCGGACACTGACATCACGGAACCGCAGCACGGTTTCCGCGCGCCGCTCCGCGTCCTTCCTTGTCGGGCCCGAGCCGTCCACAACTGCGGAGTTCATCGTCTCTCCCTCATGAGATCCAGGCGTCCTTGAGGAACATCCGGCTGTTCGACGCCTCGGTCCTGAATCCCGCGAGCTTGCCGGACCACACGTCGTACACCGTGGGTGTGGCATACGGGACGATCATGTACACCCGCTGGGCCACGTACCGGTTCAGATCCCGGTACATCCGCCGGCGGTCCTGGTCGCCGGCCGCCCGTTCCACGGCCTGGGACATCCGCCGCCACAGTTCCGGGTCGTCGACCTTCGTCGCCTTCGCGTTCTTCTCGAACCACAGACTCGGGTACTGACTGGCGTCCGCGTTGAGGGCGGAGGTCAGCTGGATCATGTCGGCGTTCCAGTTGCCGGACAGCAGATTGCTGACCAGTTGCTCGAAGGGGACCTGGGTGATGTCCACCGTCACCCCGATCTTGGACAGCTGTTCCTTGATGAGCTGGGCGGTGGCGAGCTTGTCCGGCCGGTTCGAGCGGATCGCCAGCCTGAGCCGCACGGCGGGCGCCCCCGCCTCGGCGAGGAGCCGCTTGGCCCGGGCGGGGTCGTACTGGGTGTGGGGCAGGCTCCCCGCCGGTTCGGAGACGAAGGGGTCGCCGGGCGGGATGATCCCCGAGGCGACACCGGCCCCTTGCGCCCCGATGCCGATCAGCTGCTTCCGGTCGATGCCGATGCTGACCGCCTCGCGCACCTTCTCGTTCGCCAGTGGGCCGTCCAGGGTGTTCAGGCCCAGCCAGTAGGCGCCCACGTCGTATCCGGGGCCCACCGAGAACCCGCGCTGCTTCAGCATCGTCGCGATCTTCGGCAGGGTCACCTGGATGGCGTCCACGGTTCCCGACTCCAGCGCCTGGACCCGGGTGGACTCATCGGGCATGACCTGATAGTTGATGCGGTCGATGTACGGCTTCGGCCGGTCCCAGTAGCCGGCGAACCGTACGGTCTTGATCAGGGCGCCTTCCCGGAACTCCGCCAGCCGGTAGGGCCCCGTCCCGTTCTCGTGTGTCTTGAGGTGGTCGGCCGAGTGGGAGCGGACCCATCGTTCGTTCACGATGCCGGCGCTCCAGGGCTGGGCGAGCAGATGCAGCAGCGACGCCTGCGGTCTGGTCAGCTTCACCACGACCGTGTGGTCGCTCGGCGCGGTCACCTCCCGGATGTGGTAGAGCGACGCGTACGGCGAGTGGACCGCGGGATCGACGATCCGTTCGAGGCTGAAGACGACGTCGTCGGCCGTCAGCGGCCGGCCGTCGTGAAAGGTGACGTTCTCGCGGAGTGTGAATACGTAAGTGGTGGGCGTCGTCTGTTTCCACGAGGTGGCCAGCGACGGTCGCAGTGTGCTGCCGTCGGGTCCGAGGCAGAGCAGTCCCTCGTAGAACTGCGCGGCCATGCGTTTCGCGTCGAACGCCTGGGCCAGCACGGGATCGAGCCCGTTCAGCGGCTGGCTCTCGTCGCCGATGGTGAGGGTGCCGCCGCGATGCGGGGTGCCGTCCGAGCCACCCGGCTGCGCCTGGGCGCCGCCTCCGCAACCGGTGACGGACATCGAGGCGGTGAGTATCGCCGCCAGGGCGAGTACCAGTCGTCTGACCGGCCTGGGTGATGCCATGGTGTGGGTTCCTCCGTTCCGCGCCCCGGGGAGGGGACAGGTGACCACGGCCCTGTGTGTGACGCTCCGGTCAGACGACGGAGCGGCGTGACGTCGCGAAACCTTCGCCGATGAGTCCCCAGCCGATCGAGGACAGCAGCAGGGCCCCGCCGGCTCCGAGAACCAGCCATGGGGAGATCGTCAGGTAGATCTGGGACTCGGCGATCATCCGGCCCCAGCTCGGTGTCGGCGGCTGAACTCCGAGGCCGAGATAGCTGAGAGCCGATTCCAGCAGAATGACGATGGCCGCCGAGTTGGCGAGCTGGACCATCATCAGCGGAAAGACGTTGGGGAGCAGGTGTTTGAGGACGATCACGGGGGAGCGCACCCCGGAGATCCGCGCCGAGAGCACGAACTCCAGATCACGCAGTTCCAGGCACTTGGCACGGACGATCCGGGCGAAGTGCGGCAGTGACACGAACGACAGCACCGCGATCAGGGTCGTCAGCGAGGGGGACAGGACGGTGACCGCCGCGAGCCCGAGCAGCAGAGAGGGGAAGGACAGCAGCAGATCCACCCCGCTCATCAGCACGGTGTCCAGCCATCGGGCGCCGACGCCGGCCGCGAACCCGATGACCGAACCGGCCACCAGCGCGAGCACCGAACCGGCCAGCGCGATCGACAGCGAGGTGCGCCCGGCGACGCACAGCCGCACGAAATAGTCGCGGCCCAGGTCGTCCGTGCCGAGCCAGTTGGTCCCGTTGGGAGCGGCGAAGGGCGGTCCTGCCACGTCGTTCGGCGAGAAGGGCCGGATCAAGGGGGCCACATACGCCATGGCGAACAGCACGACCAGGATGCCCAGTCCGCAGACGACCCCGGCGCCAAGCCGGCGGCTGCGTCGTGCGGGGCGAGCGGCGGGTGCGTCGGCCGCGGGCTGTGTCCGGGCCGCATGTGCGTCCGGCAGCAACGACGACTCGCTCATCGCGCCTCACCCACCTTGGGGTCGATCATCCGGTGGAGGAGGTCCACCACGAGGTTCATCAGGATGTACGTCAGGCCCAGCAGCAGGATGCAGGCTTGCGTCACCGCGTAGTCCTTCTGTAGCAGCGAGTTGACGGTGAGCTGGCCGATACCGGGGATCGCGAAGACGTTCTCGATCAGGATGGAGTTGCCGACCAGACCGGCCAGTTGCAGCCCGGCGACCGTGACCACGGGGCCCGACGCGTTCCGCAGCCCGTGCCGGAGCGTCGCCCCCAGACGGGTCGCCCCGGTCGCCAGCGCGGTGCGCATGTAGTCCTGTTCGTAGACCTCGATCATCGAGGCACGCATGAACCGGCACAGCGTCGCACCAAGGGGGAGCCCCAGAGCCAGCGCGGGCAGGACGACGCTCTGCAGGTTCTTCAACGGGTGGTCCGTCAGGGGCACGAACCCGACGGAAGGCCAGTTCGGCAGGGCGAACGAGGCCACCAGTATCAGACCGAGACCGAAGACGAACACCGGTGTGGCAAGGCCGAGGAAGGCCGACGCGCGGGCCAGCCGGTCGAAGATCCGGCCCTGGCGCAGGGCCGCGATCGCGCCGGCGGGCACGCCCCACAGGAGCGACACCACCGTCGCGGCGAGGGCCAGCTCCAAGGTGTTCGGCAGTCTCTGCCTGATGAGGTCCAGGACCGGCAGTCCGTTGTAGACCGAGAGTCCGAAGTCCCCGTGCAGCAGCCTGCCGAGCCACATCAGGTACTGCTCGGCCATCGGCCGGTCGAGCCCGAGATCCTGGGCCAGCCGTGCCCGGGTGGCCGCGTCGGAGTACGGTCCTGCCAGCACCTCCGCGGGATTCCCGGGCAGCATACGGACGAGCCCGAACGCGAGGATCGACAGGACGAAGAGGACGGCGAGTCCACGAAGGACCCGGCCGGCGAGGAACCGTAGCAGCGGTGGCGGGCTCATCACCCGTCTTGCCCGCCCCACGGCGGCGAGGGGGCGGCTGGGTGGGCCCAGCCCGGTCACATGGAGCATTGCCAGACCTCTCGGTTGAGATCCGTCATGGGGATCGTGAACAGTGGCCGGTACTTTCTCCTGCGGGGCAGGGGCGTATCCGCTCGGCGGACCCGCGCATGCGATGGCCGCGACCGCATCCGATTGCCGCAACCAGCAGGCCGGTTCGCGGGCCTCGGCTGCCGTCAGTGAGATGTCGCCCCTGCGGCTACGGCTTCCAGCACGAGCCTGGCGAACTCCTCCGGCCGCTGCTCGGGCAGGGGCACACCGGCGCCGGGCACGATGTGTCCCTTGGCCGACAGCGCGTTCACCATGGGTTCGAAGCTGGGCATCGACGGATGATCGTCCTGCCCGCAGATGACCGTCGTCGGGGCGGTGATCCGCGGCAGCCGCTCGTCCATCGGGAACAGCCGGACGGCGATGTGGCCGTCCTCCACGCGCTCCAGCACACGCAGGGCGTCGGCCATGAAGCGGTTCAGCGCGGCTTCCTGCCCCCGTTCGTAGAAGTGCCGGCGCCGGTTCCACAGCTCCAGGAGGTGGGAGCCGTCCGGCTTCGGCTGCACCCAGTCGACGGGGCGCCGCCACGCCGCCCGGGCACGTTTGTCCGCGGTGATGAACGGGACCGCGGAGAGCACCAGGCTGCGCACCCGGGGGCCGAGCCGTGCCGCCACCTCCACGGCGACCACTCCGCCGGTGTGGTGGCCGACCAGATGGAACGACCCGAGTCCCAGCCCGTCCACCAGATCCTCGACCCCGTCGGCGAACATCTCGATGCTCTGGTCCTCAGCGGGTTTCGCCGAGGCCCCGTATCCGACGGTGTCCATCGCGATGGCCCGGTGACCGGCGCCGATCAGCGGCAGCACGTCCCGGTACTCGGTCCATGACCGTGGAGTCTGGTGGAGCAGCAGCACGGGCTCGCCCTCGCCGCATTCGACGTAGTGCAGTTGCCCGAACCGGCTGGAGACGTAATGGGCGGTCAGCATGCGAACTCTCCTGACGTGGACAGATTGGCGAGGACCGAGGTGTTCGGGTCGGGGGCGATGTCCGGCTCGCCGGGCGGTCACCACGGGCGATTCCCCGGCTTGCGGCAGCCAGGCCAGACGCTGGGAGACGACGGGGCACCGCGCGGGCGGGTCAGCCCGTCGCACATGCTCGGAGGTGTGCGGCAGTGCGTTCGTTCACTTTCTCGTCGTACTTTGTACGGATGGCTGGATCCGCGTCAAGGGGTCCGGCCGGCCGGGTGTGCGGCGCGGTGGCATTCGCCCCGCGCGGCCTTTGTAGACTCAGGACGGCTGTACGGTGTGCCGTACGAGGACGGCTGCCGCCGGGATTCGGCGGTGCTAGGGAGAGGAGATCCCCCGTGGCGGGTCCGCGGTCGCGCACGAGAACGCTCACGTCCGAGCGGATCATCGAGGTGGCCACCCGGATCTGCGACGAGGAGGACATCGAGGTGCTGACGATCCGGCGGCTCGCCTCGGATCTCGGTGTCGGCGCGATGACGCTCTACAGCTACTTCCGCAGCAAGGAGGAGATCCTTGACGCGATCGCCGACCACGTCATGGGTGCCTTCCGTCTTCCCGCCGCCGAGGAGACCTCGCCCGCCGCGGTCGTGCGGGACCTGGCGCTCGCCTTCCTGGAGATGATGCGGGAACACCCCAGCATCGTGCGGCTCTTCTCCACCCGTGTGAACACCACCCCGGAGTCCATGCGGGGCGCGTTCGAAGCGGTCATCGGGCGGCTGCGCGAGGCGGGTTTCACCGACGGGGACGCGGTGCGCGTCTACGGTCTGATCGTGCAGTACAGCCTGGGTTTCGCCAGCTACCAGGCGCCCCGGCCATGGGGGAGGCCGGATCTGCCCGACGTCGAGGAGCTGCGGCGTCAGCGCCGGCACTTCTACGCGGCCCTGCCGCAGGGTGGCTTTCCCAACATGGTGGAACTGGCCGGGGAGTTGACCGCGCTGCCCAGCGACGAACAATTCCTCTTCGGGCTTGAGTGCCTCATCGAAGGCGTGCTGCGGCGGGTCCCGGCCCGTCCGGCGGGCGACGCGGCGCCGACGGCGTCCTGACCCGCGGCGCGCAGCCGCCCCGGTCCTTCTCGGCGCCGTCATGGTCGGCGTCGCCCGGTCGGTGTGCCGCTATGGGCACGGCCGGGAGTATTGACGACGTACGACCAACGGTACATAGTACGAGCACTTGTGGCGCCTGGGCCGGGTGACTGCCCGACGAGGCAGGCATCACAGGGTCATGGACCGACGCCTCGATCGGGCCGCAGGTTCCTCGTTTCTTCCTGCCGCCGCACGGGACGACGCAGCCCCGGCGTGGCGATGCACGCTCCGGCTGCCGCGGTGGCGTCGGCGCATCTCGTTCACACGCTTCGCCGTCCCTACGGACAAAGGACCTTCATGACAGCTACCGATGTTCGTGCATCCCGCCGGGGCCAGCGCAACAAGGCGCTGGTGGCCAGTTGGCTCGGCACCACCGTCGAGTACTACGACTTCTCCATCTACGGACTGGCGTCGTCGGTGGTGTTCGCGCAGCTCTTCTTCCCCCACTCGGACCCGCTCGTGGGCACACTCCTGTCGCTGTCGACCTTCGCCATCGGTTTCATCGCCCGTCCGGTCGGCGCGGTCGTGTTCGGGCACTTCGGGGACCGGATGGGCCGCAAGTCCACTCTGGTCGCCACACTGGGCCTGATGGGCCTCGCGACGTTCGCGGTGGGGCTGCTGCCGACCTATGGCCAGGCGGGGAGCCTGGCCCCCGTCCTGCTGATCATCGCCAGGCTCGCCCAGGGATTCTCCGTCGGCGGCGAGTACGGCGGGGCGATCCTGATGACCGTCGAGCACGCCGAGGGGCATGAGCGCGGCTTCCGCGGATCACTGGTCAACACCGGGACCTCGGCCGGGCTCCTGCTGGCCAACCTCGTCTTCCTGGGCGTGCTCCAGCTGCCGGACGACCAACTGCTGGCCTGGGGATGGCGCCTGCCGTTCCTGCTGAGCGCGGTGCTCGTCGGCGTAGGACTCTTCGTGCGTCTCAGCCTGGAGGAGAGCCCCGAGTTCGAGGCGGTCAAGGCGGAGAACGCGGTCGGCCGGCTTCCGGTGGTCGACGTGTTCCGTGAGTGCGGCGGACGAGTTCTGCTGGTGGCCCTCGGCATTCTGAGCGCCGGGGTGGCCTTCACACTGGCGACGGTGTACAGCCTGGGATACGGCCAGACCGGTCTCGGGCTGAGCAAGGACACCATGATCTCCGTGCTCCTCCCGGCCACGGTGGTCATCATCGTCTGTGTGCCGCTCGCCGGGAAACTCGCGGACCGGTTCGGGAACCGGACCGTCTTCCTCGCCGGAGCGGCGTCGCTGATCGTCCTGCCGTTCGCGTGGCTGGCGCTGCTGCAGACACGGCAGTACGGGCTGATGCTGCTGGGCTTCGCGCTGCTGTTCATCGGTTACTCCGCGAACTACGGAGTGGTGCCGGCGTATTTCTCGCAGGTGTTCCCGGCCCGTCTGAGGTTCACGGGTATGTCGATCGGGTTCACCGTCGGGCTGATCGCCGGAAACGCGTTCGCCCCCGACATCGCCGCGTATCTGCTGCATGTGACGGGCGGATGGCTCGGAATCGCGGTGTACATGGCGGCCATGTCGGTGGTCTCGTTGATCGCGGCCCTGTTCCTGCGTGAGCCGGCCGCGGACACCACCGCGCCGCCCGCCCGGCCGTCGCTGGTGACCGACGGCGGCACGGCGCTGATGCGGGGCGAGCCGTGATCGTCCCGCGCACCTCGCGGGCGGCCGGCGGGCAGATTCGCGTCCGGCCGGTGGTCGCGTGGATCGCCACCGGAGGGACCGTCGAGGCATGCGGGCACGACCGGCTCGACCGTACGGCGTATGGAGAAAGCGGTCGGTGGAGGCATCCGCGCGACATCCTGGCGGACCTGCCGGAACTCGCGTCCACCGCCGACGTCCGATGGGTCGCCCCCGCCGGGGTCGAGCGTCCCCGACCGCCCAGCCACGCCTGGACGACGGGGGACCTGCTCGGCCTCGCCCATGCGGTGGCGCGTACCGCGGCCGATCCCGAAGTGACGGGTGTGGTGGTCAGCTGCGGCACCAACGGCCTTGAGGAACTGGCGTTCTTCCTCTCCCAGGTCATCGGCGACGACACCCCGGTGGTCGTCACCGGGGCCATGCGTCCGGCGTCGGCGCTGGGCGGCGACGGCCCGCTGAACCTGCTGAACGCGGTCCGGGTGGCCGCGCATCCGCGCTCGGCCCGTCGCGGCGTGCTGGTGGTGTTCGACGACGCGATCCTGCCGGCCCGGGACGTGGCCAAGACGGCCACGTATCGGCTCGGCGCGTTCGGCTCCCCTGAACTCGGCCCGATCGGTTTCGCCGGCCCGGACGGCGAGGTGGCGTTCCACCGGAGCACCGAACGGCAGGGCATAGGGCCGCCGTTCGACCTGGGCGCACTTCCCGCCGTACTGCCACGGGTCGACGTCGTGGTGTCGTACCTCGGCGCCGACGGCGCGCTGGTCGACGCGGCGGTCGCCGCAGGGGCGTCGGGGATCGTCAGCGCGGGCCTGGGCGCGGGATATCCCACACCGGCCGAACAACGGGCCCTGGAGCGCGCGGCGCGCGACGGGATCGTGGTGTGCCAGGCGTCACGCGTCGGCTCCGGGAGGGTCGTGCCGCACGCCGGAACGAGGACCGGCGGATTCCTCACCGCCGCGGACCTCAGCCCGTGGAAGGCGAGGCTCCTGTTGAGCCTCGCCCTGGCCGACCGGCGGCCACGCGCGGCGATCCAGCACCTCTTCGACGTCCCGGTCACGGACGTTCCCCGGTAGGCACCCCACCCCACCCCACCCCACGGCCCGCGGACACCGAGGGCCGGGGCTCAAGGGCATTGACGTCCGTGCGACGTACCGTACATAGTACGAACCGAGTCGGCCGCTTAGGAGGAGACCGTGAACGAACCACTGGACGACGACGGCGTCCTCGATCTGCGGGTCGAGCAGATCCGCCGGGAAGCGGAGGGAGTCGTCTCGGTGACCCTCGCCGACCCGCAGGGCGCGGCCCTGCCGGCCTGGACCCCGGGCGCCCATCTGGACCTCGTGCTCCCCGGCGTCACCCGGCAGTACTCGCTGTGCGGCGACCCGCACGACCGATACGAGTACCGCATCGCGGTGCTGCGCGAGGAACGCTCGCGGGGCGGCTCCCGGTTCGTGCACGACACCCTGCGGGTCGGCGACCTGGTCGAGGTGGGCGGACCCCGCAACCGCTTCGACCTGGTGCCCGCGGAGCGCTATCTGTTCCTCGCGGGCGGCATCGGCATCACCCCCGTGCTGCCGATGGTCGCGGCTGCCGAGGCGGGCGGAGCACAATGGTCGCTGGCCTACGGGGGCCGGCGGCGTGCGTCGATGGCCTTCCTCGGCGAACTGGCCGCCTACGGCGACAAGGCCGACATCGTGGTGGAGGCCGAGCACGGCCCGCTCGACCTGGACGCCCTGCTGGGCACACCCCGGGACGACACCGCGGTGTACTGCTGCGGCCCCGAGGGCCTGCTCTCGGCCGTCGAGCAGCGGTGCGCGTCCTGGCCCGAGGGCAGCCTGCACGTCGAGAGGTTCAGGGCGAAGGCCCTGCCGGCCAACGGGCCCGCGCACGACCGGGAGTTCGAGGCGGTCTGCGAACGGACCGGGACAGCCGTGCGCATACCCGCGGGCCGGTCGGTCCTCGACTGCCTTGAGGAGGCGGGGATCGCCGTCCCGAGCGCCTGCCGGGAAGGCGTCTGCGGAAGCTGCGAGACCAAGGTACTGGCCGGCGAGGTCGATCACCGCGACTCACTGCTCTCGGCGAGCGAGCGGGAGTCGGGGCACACCATGATGCTCTGCGTCTCCCGGGCCGCCTGCGACCGACTGGTGCTCGATCTGTGAAGCACCGCCCCGCCCGGCTCCCCGCCGAACCGGTATCGCAGCCAGCAAACGAACTTGGAGATCAGCCATGGTGAACAGCCGGAACAACGCGGCACACGGCTCCGGCCCCGCCGAGGAACCGCCCGTGGCCCGGCGCAGGCCGCGCACCCCGGCCACCGCGCGGCCCACCGTCGCCGCGGCGGCCGAACGGCCGGTGTCGGACCCCGAGGGGCAGGACTGGTCCGCCTGGCCCGTCTACAACAGCGCCACCCTCGGCTTCCGGAACTACTGGTACCCCGTGCAGTGGACCGGCCAGGTCGGCGAGAAACCCGTCCCGATCACTCTGCTCGGCGAGAAGATCGTGCTCGTCCGGGACAAGGGTGTGGTCCGCGCGCTGCACGATCGCTGCCCGCACCGCGGGGTGCCCCTGTCCCTCGGCCGGCGCCAGTACCCCGGCACGCTCAGCTGCCCCTACCACGGCTGGACCTACGACCTGACCGACGGCAAGCTGTGCGCGGTCCTCACCGACGGCCCCGATTCGCCGATCTGCGGCAAGCTGGCGGTCCGCACCTACCCGGTCGCGGAGCGGTTGGGACTGATCTGGGTGTACGTGGGGGACGGCGAGGCCCCGCCGGTGGAACGGGACATACCCGAAGAACTCCTCAGCGAGCCGTTCGTGATGGGCGGCAGGACCGACATCCGCCCGGGCAACTGGCGCTTCGCCGCCGAGAACGGATTCGACGAGGGGCACGCCAAGTACCTGCACAACACGGCCCTGTGGAGGCTGTTCAAGGTCATGCCGGCCTGGAACAAGACCCGCATCGTGGAGTCCGGGCCGTGGCTCATCCGCGTCCAGGACGAGGTGCACTGGGAGGCCGAGTTCCCCGGTCTGGGCACCTGGACCAACAAGCGCTGGTGGAAGCGGGCCCCGCTGCCGGACCACCCGGGCAAGTCGGACAGCGTCAACCCGGTCATCGCCGCGATGGACCTCCCCGGTTTTGTCTCGGTGCGCCTTCCCGGGCTGCTCCGGGTGGCCTACCCCCACTTCATCCACTACGAGTGGTACGTCCCGGTGGACGCCGACCACGTCCGCTATGTGCAGATCATGGTCCGCTATGAAACCGGAGCCAGGGCCACCGTGTTCAAGGCCAAGTATCTGGCCGCCGTCCGATGGCTCTTCCACGGACAGTTCACCGGCCAGGACGCCTGGATGGTCGACGTCATGGACGCCCCGCCGGAGCGGCTGTACCGCCCCGACCTGTCCCTGACCGCCTGGCGCCGCCACATCGAACGCAGCAACCCGACCGTCCAGCCCTCACCCAAGGCGCGCGCCGATGACCGCTGACCGTCCCCGCGGCCGACACATCGACGTCGACGGACTGGCACTGCGGGTGACCGAACTCGGCACGCGCGGCACACCCACCGTGCTGCTGCACGGCGGCGGGCCGGGCTGCTCGGCCTGGACGGACTTCGCCGCCGTCGCCCGACCACTGGCCGAACGGCGCCGGCTGATCCTGGTCGACCTGCTCCAGTACGGTGACTCCGACAGCCCCGACATCACCGGACCGCTGTTCACCTTCCACGCCACACACCTGACGGGGCTGCTGGACGCCCTCGGGATCGCCCGCGCCGACTTCGTCTGCCAGTCACTCGGCGGCTCGGTCGCCCTGCGCCTGGCGGCGGACCACCCGGACCGCGTCGGCCGCCTCGTGGTCACCGGAAGCCAGCCGATCCCTCCGCCGGAGCCACACCGCTACGACGCCTCGCTCGCCGCGCGGGCCCGTGAGGAGTACTACGGCAACGGCGGGCCGAGCCCGGACAAGATGCGCGCCCTGATGACCAGGCTTGAGTGGTACGGCCCGGCCGGCCCGGCCGCACGGACGGTCGCGCTGCGCCACGCCCACAGCACCACCCGGCGTGCCCTGGAACTGGGCATGGACCCCGTACGGCGAGGCACACCCGAGGACCTGTGCGACGCGCTCGCCCAGGTGACCGCGCCGGTCCTGCTGCTGTGGGGCGCGCACGACCCGTTCTGCGGCCCGGACTACGCCCTCGCCCTGGCCCAACGGCTGCCGCGCGCCGACGTGTTCGTCCTCGGCCGGACCTCGCACCACCCGCAGGAAGAGCGCCCCGCGGACTACGCCCGCGCGGTCGACGCCTTTTTGACGGACGGCCCCGACGGCCCCCCGTCCGCCCATCCGTGATCGGCGCACCGCGCCCAGAACAAGAGGAGGTTCACCCCCCATGCCACGTACCGCACTTCTGACGGGCCTCGTCGGCGCCCTCGTCGCCCTCGCCGCCGCCGCACCCCTTCGGCGGGCCGGAGCCGCACTGATCCTCAAGACCACCGGCACCGTGGTCCGCGACGAGCGGCCCCGGGCCCACACGGCAGGTGTCACCCCCGATGGCCGCTGACACCGTCGGCCTCGACCCGCGGCGACGGGCCTGGCTGGAAGCCGCATGGAAACAGATCGACAGCCGTCGGCTCACCGAACTGATCGTCGGCATGGTGGGCATTCCCAGCCCGACCGGACAGGAGGGCCGACTGGCCGCCTGGCTGGCCGACCGACTCGTCGAGTCCGGCGCCGAGGGCCGCTACCAGCCGATCGACGAGGCCCAAGGCAATGCGATCGGCCGGCTGCGCGGCGACGGCACCGGCGTCGATCTGCTGCTGTACGCCCCGATCGACACGCTGACCGTCGGCACCCCGCAGGAGGACCTGCCGTGGGCCGGCCCGGTGCTGCGCCCGGACATGCGCCCGGAACCCACCGTCGACGGCGACTACGTCCTCGGCCTCGGCGCGAGCAACCCCAAGGGGCACGGCGCCTGTCTGATCGCCGCCGTCGAGGCGGTCCGGCGGGCGGGGGTGCCGCTGCGGGGCGATGTGCTGATCGGCCTGGGAGCGGGCGGTATGCCGACCAACCGGCGGCCCGTCGCGGGCGCCCGGTACAACGCCGGTCAGGGCAACGGCTGTTCCTTCATGCTGGAGCAGGGCACCTGGGCGGACTACGCGCTGATCGCCAAACCCGGCTGGACGACGGCCTGGGAGGAGGTCGGCCTGTGCTGGTTCGAGGTCCGGCTGCACGGGACCTACGGCTATGTGGGCAGCCGGCACCGCATGACGTACCGCAATCCCATTGTGGACGCGGGCTCGGTGATCGCCGCGCTGGAGCGGTGGCTGCCCGAGTACACCGCGCGGCACACCGACGGGCTGGTCGCCCCGCAGGGCAACATCGGCTCCATCGAAGGCGGTTGGCCCCGGACGGCCTCACTGTCGCCCGCCCTGTGCCGGTTCGCCGTCGACCTGCGGATCAGCCCCCGGACCAGCCCCGCCGAGGCCCGGCGGGAGTTCGCCGCGGCGATCGACGCGATCCGCGCCGCCCACCCGGGAATCGACCTGGACTGGGAGATGACGCTCGCCATCCCCGGCACGTCCACCCCCGAGGACAGCTGGATCGTCCGCGCCGGCAAGGCCGCCTGGGAGGAACTGGAGGGGAGGCCGCACGAGCCGATCCTTCGCAACAGCGGCGCCACCGACGCCAACATCCTGCGCAACCGGGGCATCCCCACGGCCCGGATCGGCATGGACCGCATCGACGGCAACGCCCCGTTGGCGCTGGACTTCCCCGCCGGAATGAACGTCGTGGACCTCCGCGAGGCGCATCGCCTGACCCGGTGCCTGGTGCACGCCGTGGTCAACACCTGCACCCGTACCAGGGCGGACGTGACCGCCGCGGAAGGAAGTGCCCCGTCATGAGCTCTGTGGTCCTGGGTGTGGGTGCCTCCCACAGCACCCTGATGAACACACACTGGAACGAGGTGGACCACCTGCCGGGGGCACACCGGTTCAGGGACGGACTGCTGGCGGCCCGTCGCATGCTGGCCGAGGCCCGCGCGGACACGGTCGTCATCATCGGCTCCAACCACTTCCGTGGCTTCTTCCTCGACCTGATGCCCGCGTTCACCGTCGGCGTCGGCGAGGTCCTGGGCGCGGGCGAGGCGGGGACGCCGTCCGGACCGCTTGCCGTGGACACGGAACTCGCCCGCCATCTGGTGGACTCCCTGGTCGACGACGGGTTCGACCCCGCGTTCTCGCTGAGGCTGACGGTGGACCACGGCATCACCCACAGCCTTCAATACCTGGTGCCGGAGCCGGGTGTGCCGATCGTTCCCGTGGTCATCAACATGTTCGCGCCGCCCCTGCCCGCGCTGGCCCGCTGCCACGCCCTCGGCCGGGCCATCGCCTCCGCGGTCGGCCGTGACGGCGCGGACAAGCGGGTCGCCGTGATCGCCTCCGGCGGGCTGTCCCACCAACTGCCGTGGCCCGCCTGGTTCGACGCGCTCAGCGACGACGACCGGTTCCTGGTCGAGGCATGGCTGAACGGCCGGCACTCATGGGCCGAGTACGAGGTGCGGCGCCGGCAGATCATCCGGGCCGCCCGGCCGCGGATCAACGAGGAGTTCGACCGGCGCTTCCTCGCCATGACCGAGGCGGGCGACCTCGGCCCGCTGCTCGGCCTCAGCTCCGCGGAGGTGGCGGCCCAGGCGGGCAACGGCGCCCAGGAGATCCGCGCATGGATCGCCATGGCCGCCGCTCTCGGCCCCTGCACCGGACGCACGCTCGCCTACGCCGCCATGGACGACTGGCTCACCGGCATGGCCGTCGCCGTACTCGAACCACGCTCCTGACCACGCCTGACCTTGTCCACCCCTGCCTGACCCTGTCACTGGAGACATCCCACATGAGCATCTGGACCGATCTGACCGGCGTCGACTTCCGCCTCGGACATGTGAACGCGGGAGGGATCCGCACCCGGACCCTGCGGGCCGGGGCGGGCGAGGCCGTGGTGTTCCTGCACGGCACCAGCGGCCACCTGGAGGCATTCGTCCGTAACATTCCCGCCCATGCGGCGGCCGGATACGCCTGCCACGCGATCGACATGATCGGTCATGGCTACACCGCCGGCCCCGACTATCCCTACCGGATCCCCCGCTACGTCGAGCATGTGCTCGCCTACCTGGACGCCTGCGGCATCGACCGCGCCCACTTCGTGGGGGAGTCCCTGGGTGGTTGGGTGGCCGGCCGGCTGGCCGCCGACCACCCCGACCGGGTGGGCCGTCTGACCCTGGTGGCACCCGGAGGCACCGTCGCCAACCCCGAAGTGATGGAACGCATCAAAACCAGCACCCGCAGGGCGGTGGAGAGCGACGACATCGCCTTCACCCGCAAGCGGCTCGAACTGCTCATGTACGACCCCGCCGAAAGCGTCAGCGACGAACTGGTCGCGGTCCGGCATGCCATCTACCACCAGCCGGAGTTCGTCAAGGCGCTGCCGAACCTGCTGTGCCTGCAAGAGATGGACAACCGCCTGGAGGACCTGCTCAGCCCCGAGCAGATGGCCCGGATCAGCGCCCCGACCCTGATCGTCTGGGGCGCGGACAACCCCTTCGGCGACGTCCCCGAGGCCCACGCCCTGCACCGGAGCATCCCCGGCTCGACCCTGGAGATCTTCCCCGAGTGCGGCCACTGGCCCCAGCACGAGCATGCCGACCGGTTCAACGCCCTGCACCTTCAGTTCCTGCGCGGAGGGCAGGCGTGAGCGCGTCGGAGCACAGCGGCCTTCGGGTCGGCGTCCGCGTTCCGCCGTGCGACCGAGTGGACCGGCTGGTCGAGACCGTACGGCGGGCGGAGGGACACGGCTTCGACCAGGTGTGGTTCCCCGACTCGCAGTTGCTGTGGCGGGACGTGTTCACGGTGCTGACCGCCGCCGCCCTGTCCACCGAACGGATCGGCCTGGGCAGCGCCGTCACCAACCTGGTCACCCGGCACCCGGCCGTCGTCGCCTCGGCCGCACGCAGCGTGGCCGAGATCGCCCCGGGCAGGTTCACCCTCGGTCTCGGCGTGGGCAACAGCTCGGTCGGCCCCATCGGCATGCGCCAGAGCACCGGGGCGCAGCTGCGCGAGGGATGCGCGATGCTGCGCGCACTGTTCGAGGGACGCGAGTGGGACTTCGGCGGCGTTCGGTCCCGCCTTCGGGACCCGGGCCCCCATGTGCCGATCCATCTGGCCGCGAGCGGCCCCCGGAACCTGCGGCTCGCCGGGGAGATCGCCGACGGCGTCATCCTCCTCAGCGGCGTCTCGCGCACGACGCTGGCCAGTGCCACCGCCCGGGTCCGTGAAGGGGCCGAGGCCGCCGGCCGAAGCGCCGCCTCGATCCCGCTGACCGTCTCGGCGTACTGCGCGGTGACCGACGACGTGGCGGCCGAGGCCCGGCAGCTCAAGCCGATCTGCGCGTCGATCGCCCAGAACGGCGGAGCCCCGTTCCTCGCGCTCGCCGGGATAGAACTGGACGTTCCCGCGCGGGTGGACGGTGTCTACCCGGACCTCGTCCACGCCGAGGACTGGGCCGCCGCCGTCAAGATCTGCTCGCAGTGGGTGAGCGACGAGGCGGCCCTCCGCTTCGCACAGGAGTTCTGCCTGTTCGGCACGCCGCAGCAGATCACCGAACGGCTCAGGGCGCTGCACGCCGACGGAGTCACCCATGTCTTCCTGCAACACGTGGGCTCCTACGAGCCGCCCACCGAACTGGTCGAGACCGTCGGCTCCTCGGTGCTTGCGGCCCTGCGGAGCGGGGACACCCGGTGACCGTGCTGGAGGAACTGGCCGAGCGCGGCCGACGCGGCCTTCGCGTGGCCGGGGCGGCCACACGGTCGACGGCGGCGCTGCACGTCCTGGACACACTGGGCTGTGTGGTGGCCGGATCTTCTCACCCCCTGGCGACACAGCTGGCGCGTTGGGTGACGCGGACCGGCGACACCGGCGAGCTGTGCACACCGGCCCTGCCCGGGACGCATGCGCTGCGCACCACGGTGCTCATGGAGTCGGTGCTGGCCCACGTGGACGAGTACGACGCCCTGCATCCCGCCGCCGCGGTGGTGCCGTCGGCCGTGGTGGTCCCGGCCGCCCTGGCCGTCGCCGACCGCGAGGGGCTGCCGGGCAGTGCCGTCACCGACGCGGTGATCGTCGGCTACGAGGTGGTGGTCGAGGCGGGGCTGCGCTTCGGCGGGCCGAACCTGTACGGCAGGGCCTGGTGGCCGACATCCGTTTTCGGCGCGCTGGGCGCGGCGGCGGCCGTGGCGCACCTGCTGCGGCTGGACGACGAGCAGACACTCGCGGCCCTGGGCATGGCGGCGGCCGGACTCGGCGGGCTGCTCAGCACGGACGAACTGGCCACGGGCCACTACCTGCTCGCCGGACGCGCGGCGGCCGACGGCATGGAGGCCGCCTACCTGGCGCGCGCCGGAGCCCGGGCCAGCCGCACCTTGCTGGACGCGCCGGGAGCCGCCGCGCTGGGGGCGAGCGCCACGGCCCCCACCGGCGGCCGGACGCCGCACCTGGACGACTGTGTGTTCAAGGCGTACCCGTGCGCCCGGCCCCTGCACGCGGCGCTGGAGGCTCTGGACGCCCTGGCGGACGGGGGAGTGCCCGTACATACGGCTCGTCGGCTGAGGGTTCTCCTGCCCGCGGCACTGCTGCGTTTCGTCACGGCCGACCGTGCGCCCGCCGGGCCGACGGAGGCCGCGGCCAGCGCGGCCTTCGCCGTCGCGGCCTGGCTCCACGCGGCCGCGGGAGACGTCGCCTTCTTCCGGGGCGCCCTACCCGAGGACACGCCGGAGGTGGTCCTGGGGCACGACCCCGGCCTGGACCCGGGGCTGCCGGACCACTGGGGTGCCCGGGTGACCGTCGAACTCGCCGATGGACGGCAGGCGGAGCAGAAGGTCACCGGCGCAGGACGCGACACCGCCCGGTCCGCGCCCGCCGAGCCGGTCACGGCCAAGTTCCGCGGTCAGACCGGCGCCGGACGCGACGACCCGGACTGGCAGCGGTGGATCACCCGGTGTCTGACGCTGGAGACCGTGACGGATGTCGGCGGCCTGCGGCGGGAACTGTGCCGGCTCGTCGGGCGGTAGCGCCCCGCATGTCACGTCGGACCGAGGTCCGCCGAGCGGGCCCGGGACACGGCCGCCGGCTTCGCGCGCCGTGCGGGCGTCGACGCGGGCGCGTCGATGGTGCCGAGGCCCTTGAGCAACGCCGCGCGAAGCCGGCCGGCCGTGCGGCCCGCCGGGCGGTGCGGTCATGTGCCGGAGCGCAGCGCGCGGGAGAGACCGAGTGCCGCCGTCCGTACGGCCGGGGCGAGTTGCGCCGGCCTGAACCGGCCCCGGGGCACCGCCACCGACAGCGCGGCCACCGCGACGGGCCCGTCGAAGACGGGGGCCGCGATACAGCTGACACCCGGGGCCGCTTCTTCCTCCTCGTAGGCGAGGCCCGCGACCTGGGCCTGCTCGACGGCGGTGCGCAGCCGCTCCGGATCGGTGATCGAGTGCGCGGTGAGGCGGGGCAGCGGTGCGGCAAGAACCTCCTCGGTCAACTCGGCGCCGGAGAACGCCAGAAGTGCCTTTCCGACGCCGGTGCAGGTCAGCGGCAGCCGCCCGCCGATACGGGACGGCAACCGCAGAACCTCATGGCCGTGGATGCGCTCGACGTACACCACCTCATGGCCCTCGCGGACCCCGAGGTGCACCGTTTCGTGCGTGGCCTCGAACAGGTCCTGCAGAAACGGCAGGGCCGCCTCGCGCAGATCACGTCGACGGGGCACCAGCGAACCCAGCTCGAACAGGACTCCGCCGAGCCGGTAGCTGTCCGCGTCGCGTTCGAGGAGACCGAGGCGCACCAGATCGGCGCACAGACGGTGCACGGTGGTCTTGGCCAGGCCCGCGCGCTCCGCGAGTTCTGTGAGACGGAACGACCCGCCCTCCGGACGGAAGCAGTCAAGGACCGCTGCCGCCTTGTCGAGCATGTTGCCCTGTGCGCTGTTCCGTGTCATGGAACATATTTTGCCTCGCCGCAAGCCCTGCCTCTATACGTGGGGTGCGCGACCGCGACCACCGCCGTCCGGTACCGCACACCCGCCCGTACACCGCTCCCGGAGGTAACCAGCATGCCCGTACCGCACCGCCGCCGAACCGTTCCGGGAAGGAAGGCGGCATGAGCGCCCATGACGCGGCCGGCGCCGTGACCAAGGCGGCCGAGGCCCTGGACGAGGCCGCCCGGACCGGCCTGGCCTGCCCTCCGGTGCGCTCGCTCCTCCCGGAAGGCGACATCGAGGCCGCCTACGCCGTGCAGCGGCTGTACGTCGAACGGGCCGTCGCGGCCGGCCGCCGCCTCGTGGGCCGCAAGATCGGCCTGACCTCGCCCGCCGTACAGGCCCAACTGGGCGTCGAACAGCCCGACTTCGGGGCCCTCTTCGCCGACATGGCGGTGCCCGAGGGTAGGCGCGTCACACCTGGCCGACTGCTCCAGCCCAAGGTCGAGGCCGAGGTCGCCCTGGTGCTCGGCGCCGATCTGCCGCACCGCGACCCGACGGTCGCCGACCTGCTGCTGTCCACGGCGTTCGCCCTGCCCGCCCTGGAGATCGTCGACAGCCGCATCGCCGACTGGGACATCACCATCGTCGACACCGTGGCCGACAACGCCTCCAGCGGTCTGTTCGTCCTCGGCGGCACCCCCGTGCCCCTGGACCGGGTCGATGTGCGCGCCGTACGGATGACCCTGGCCAGGAACGGCGAGACCGTCTCGCGGGGCGCCGGCGCCGACTGCCTGGGCAGCCCGCTCACCGCCGCGCTCTGGCTCGCCGCCACGCTCGCGCGGCTGGGCGACCCGCTGCGGGCCGGCGACATCGTCCTCACCGGCGCGCTCGGACCCATGGCGGTCGCCGCCGAGGGCGACGAGTTCAGCGCGCACATCGAAGGTCTCGGCACGGTCGGAGTCGCCTTCGCGGCCTCCGCCGAGGAAGGAAGGCGAGCATGACCACCAAGGTCGCCGTCATCGGATCCGGCAATATCGGCACCGATCTCATGATCAAGGTTCTGCGGCTGTCCGACACCCTGGAGATCGCCGCGATGGCCGGCATCGACCCGGACTCCGACGGCCTGGCCCGGGCCCGCCGGCTGAAGGTCGCCACCACCCACGAGGGCGTGGCCGGCCTGGTGCGGATGGCCGAGTTCGCCGACGTCCGCTACGTCTTCGACGCCACCTCCGCCGGCGCCCACCGCCGTCACGACGAGGTGCTGCGCTCCCTCGGGCGCACGGTCGTCGACCTGACTCCGGCCGCGCTCGGCCCCTACGTCGTGCCACCGGTCAACGGCACCGCACACCTCGACGCGCCCAACGTCAACATGGTCACCTGCGGCGGCCAGGCCACCATCCCCGTGGTCGCCGCCGTCGCCGCGGTCACCCCCGTCCACTACGGCGAGATCGTCGCCTCGATCTCCTCGCGCTCGGCCGGCCCCGGCACCCGGGCCAACATCGACGAGTTCACCGAGACCACGTCCGCGGCCATCGAACGGGTCGGTGGCGCGGCCCGCGGCAAGGCCATCATCGTCCTCAACCCGGCCGAACCACCGCTGATCATGCGGGACACCGTGCACTGCCTGGTCGGCGACTGCGACGACGCCGCGGTGACCGCGTCGGTCGAGGACATGGTCGCCCGCGTCCAGACCTATGTCCCCGGCTACCGGCTCAAGCAGAAGGTCCAGTTCGACCCCGTCGCCACCGACGACCCGCTGCGTTCCCTGTTGCCGGCCGCCGCCCGGTCCGGCGCCGCCGCCAAGGTCTCGGTGTTCCTCGAAGTGGAGGGCGCCGCACACTATCTGCCCGCCTACGCGGGCAACCTCGACATCATGACCTCGGCCGCCCTGCGCACCGCCGAACGCATGGCCGCCCACCACACCACCGAGGCGGTGACCGCATGACTGCCGATCTCTACGTCCAGGACGTCACCCTGCGGGACGGCATGCACGCCGTCCGCCATCGCTACACCGTGGAACAGGCCCGCACCATCGCCGCCGCCCTGGACGCCGCCGGCGTCGCAGCGATCGAGATCGCCCACGGCGACGGCCTGTCCGGCTCCAGCATCACCTACGGCGTCGGCGCCCACACCGACTGGGAATGGATCGAAGCCGTCACCGACGCCGTACGCAACGCGGTGCCCACCACCCTGCTGCTGCCCGGCATCGGCACCGTGCACGACCTCAGGCAGGCACACGCCCTCGGCATCCGCTCGGTGCGCGTCGCCACCCACTGCACCGAGGCCGACATCGCCGCGCAGCACATCGCGGCCGCCCGCGAGCTGGGCATGGACGTCGCGGGCTTCCTGATGATGTCCCACATGGCCGAGCCCGCCGAACTCGCCCGTCAGGCCGCACTGATGGAGTCCTACGGCGCCCACTGCGTGTATGTCACCGACTCCGGAGGGCGGCTCACCATGGACGGTGTCCGAGACCGGCTGAGGGCCTACCGCGACGCCCTCGACCCGGCCACCCGACTCGGCATCCACGCCCACCACAACCTCGGTCTCGGCGTGGCCAATTCGGTGGTGGCGGTCGAGAACGGCGTCACCCGCGTGGACGCCTCGCTCGCCGGCCAGGGAGCGGGGGCGGGCAACTGCCCGCTCGAAGCGTTCGTCGCCGTCGCCGATCTCATGGGGTGGAAGCACGGCTGTGCCCTGTTCCCGCTGATGGACGCGGCCGACGACATCGTGCGTCCCCTCCAGGACCGCGAGGTGCGGGTGGACCGCGAGACGCTGACCCTCGGCTACGCGGGCGTGTACTCCAGCTTCCTGCGCCATGCCGAGGCCGCCGCGCGCCGCCACGGCCTGGACACCCGCACCATCCTCGTGGAAGCCGGCCGCCGGGGCATGGTCGGCGGCCAGGAAGACATGATCACCGACATCGCCCTCGACCTCGCGTCGGCGAACCCCACGGGCTGAATCACCGGCCCGCGAGACGGCCGGCCGGACGGCGAGCAGGTACGCCGACGCGTCGACGCCCCCTTGTGTGGATGTCAATAAATGGCGGACATGGGCGTTGTGGGCGATCAGTGACCGCCGGGACGATTCCGCCCATGGAACGTGACAAGGCCGGTGATCTTGAGGATGTCCAGGATGTAGGCCACTTCATGGCGTTGCTGCGGGAACTCAAGGCCCGCTCCGGGCTGTCGTACCGGCGGCTCGCCGAACGGGCCGCCGCCGTGGGGGACGTACTCCCGCGCAGCAGCGTCTCCACCATGCTGAGCCGTGACCAACCGCCCAGGCCGGACCTGCTGGTGGCCTTCGTGCGGGCATGCGGGGACGGGGAGCGGGCCGCGCGGTGGTGCGCGGCCAGGGACCGGGTCGCACGACTGCCCGCGCCGGCCAAGGAGGCTTCATGGGGGCCGGCGGAGGCGTCGGCGCCGTCGTCCGGCACGGTGGGCGCCGGGAATCGGCCGCAGGGGGATCAGGGCGCGCCGGACGGCGGGAGCGGTGGTGCCGCGCCTCCCGTGCCGCAGCCCGGTCCCCGGACGGGGCCAGGACCGGGGACGGGCGGGCGGCGGGCGCGCCTCGGCCGGCACCGGCGGGGTCTGACCGTCGCCGCCGCTGTGCTGACGGTCGCCCTCGGGGCCGTCGTGGCCTTCCGCCAGGATCAGGTGCCGTGGCGGCAGTCCCGCGCCGCGGACCCGTCGGCCGGTGTGCCGTCCGGCGCACCGGCCGGGGGCCGGCCGACACCGCCCGGCGGCTGGGTGACGATCAGGATCGCGCAGGACCCGGAGCTGTGTCTGACCGACGGCCGGGTCCGCGACTGGCGGTACACACCGCTCGTCGCGGTGCAGCGCCCCTGTGCCGAGGCCGCGCCGCAGAGCACCCTGCTGGAGGCGGCCGGCGACGGGAGGTACCACATCGTGTGGTATCACCCCGACTACGGCAGGGGCTGCCTGAAAGCGCTCGCCGACGGAGACGGCGCGGGACTGCTGGAGCCGGTGGACGTCTGCTCGGACGGCAGCCTGTTCACCATCGAGCCGTCGGGCGAGCTGAGGCGGGGCAGCTATGTGCTCCGGGTCGAGGGACGCGGCTGTGTGGGCATCGCGGGCTCCAGCTCCGTCCACGGTGCGGAGGCGGTGATGCAGCGCTGTGAGGGCAAGGGCCGTCAGGTGTTCCTCATCCGGCGCGCGGGCTGATCCGGGCCCGCCACCTCGCCCAGGACGCGTTCCGCCGGGAAGTAGCCGACGTGGCGCGAGTCGTAGCTCTGCTCGCTGTTGTCCCCGAGCAGAATCAGCATGCCCTCGGGGACGGTCAGGTCCGGGGTGTCCCCGAGCGCGGGCAGCCCGTACCGGGCCACGGGATCGCCCGGTACGGCCGCGACCCGTTTGATGAACCACTGCCGTGCGTAGATCCGGTGCGCGGGCGCGGTCCTGGACAGGGGCGGGTCCGGCCACGGCGCCCGGTACGGCGGACGCTCCACCACCACGGCCGCCCCGCGCCCGGGGGTACGGCCGCGGCGGACCAGCACGCTGTCCCCGTCGTGGTAGGCCGGTTCCATGCTCCGGCCCGAGACGCCGACCGCCACCAGCCGCCGTTCCGCGGCCCGGGCGAGGGCGAGCCCGGCGGTCAGGAGCAGGGCGGCGGCCCCGCACCCGGCTCCCCAGCCGGGGCTGCGTTGGGGCCACAGGAGCGCGGCGGTGCCCGCCCAGAGGGCCACGTCCAGCGTGAGCAGAGCGGTCCGGGTGCGGCGTGCGCGCCGGGCGCGGACCCGGGCCCGGTCGGGGGCGGTCTCAGCCCAGGACGCCTGGGCCGGTGAGATGTCGGGGCCGCTGCCGGGACTCATCGTGGTGTTCTCCTCTGCGGGGTGCGTCGGGACGAGGACCGCTCGGGGATCCGCTCAGGCGATGTGCGGCGAGGTGTCGGGGGTGGCGGCCGGGTCCGGGGCCGCCTCCTGGCGGTAACCGGCGGCCTGGAGGGCGTACAGCCCCGCGTACCGCCCTTGCGCGCGCAGGAGTTGGCCGTGGCTGCCGTGCTCGGCGACCCGTCCCGCGTCGAGCACGACGATGATGTCGGCCTCCCGTACGGCGCCCAGGCGGTGCGAGACGAGGACGCTGGTGAGCCCCTGCCTGTGGGTCCTGAGCGAGGTGTGGATCTCGTGCTCGGCCGCCGCGTCGAGCCCGGCGGACGGCTCGTCGAGGATCATCAGATCGCGGCGGTCGCGTACGAACGCCCGGGCCAGCGCGAGCCGTTGGCTCTGCCCTCCGGAGAGCATGACTCCGGTGGCCGGGTTCCGCTTGTCCGCCTCGGCGAAGAACATCCGGGAGAGCAGGGTGTCGTAGCCGTGCGGCAGCGCCGCCACCACCTCGTGGATCCCGGCACGCCGCGCCGCCCTGCGCAGGCGCTCCGGTTCGCCGAGGGCGTCGAGGTCGCCCTGCGCGATGCTCTCGGCAGCCGTCATGTCGTAGTCCATGTAGTCCTGGAACACCGCGCTGATGCGTCGGCGCAGCTCGGCGATGTCGGCGTCGCGCAGGTCGACGCCGTCCCACCGGATGCTGCCCCGGACCGGGTCGTAGAACCGGCACAACAGCTTGACCAGCGTGGACTTGCCCGAGCCATTGAGGCCGACGAGGGCGAGTGACGATCCAGCGGGGATCCACAGGTCGACACCGCGCAGCACCCAGGGATGGTCGGGCGCGTAGCGGAACCACACATCGCGCAGCTCGATGCCGCGCCGCAACTCCGGCAGCGGGCGGGGGTCGGCGGGCGCGGAGAGTTCGGGCCCGGCGCGCACCACAGCCAGGTAGTGCCCGAACAGCAGCAGCGCGTGGTGGGTGGTCGCGACGTCGCCCGCGAGCGCCGTCAGGGCCGTCTGGACCCCGGCCACGGCGGCCAGGAAGACCGCCACATCGCCCGGGGTGAGTGCGCCTCCCCGGGCGCCCGCGACCGTCCACAGCAGCCCCGCGCCCGCCACCGACGCGGACAGCAGGCCGAGTCCGGCGCGCATCCGGACCTCCTGCCGGTCGACCGTCCGGCGGGCGGCGTCCGCGCTCCGCCGCCCGTCGAGCATCCGGCCGCGCAGAAAGGCGCCGGTGCCGAAGAGGCGGATCTCCTTGGCCGCCTCGACGTTGGCGAGCAGGCCCATGTAGAAGAACTGGCGCCGCTCGTCGGGCCCGATCTCCCAGACGGTGGCGGCACGCCTGCGCGACAACAGGAGTTCGGCCGCCAGCACCGGCAGCGCGGCGAGCAGGACGAGCGCCGTCGCCGGCGGGCTGATCACGAACAGGGAGCCGAGGAAGCCGACGACGGTGAGGACGGACCGGATGACGCCCAGGGCTCCTTCGACGGCCTGTCCGGCGACCGGTTTGGCCACCACCGTCTGCTGGGCGAGGCGCAGCCGGTCCAGGAAGACCGGGTTCTCGAAGCGGGCGAGCCCGGGGAACCGGTCGACGGCCAGGAACAGCCGGTCCTGGGCGTACAGCCCGACCCGGCGGTCCATCTCGGTGCGCAGATAGTGGGCCAGATGCGGCAGCGCCGTGGTCGCCACCCCGGTCGCGGTCAACACGGCCACGGGGAGCAGGAGGGCGCCCACGGCGGCACCGGCGGCGAGGCGGTCGATGACGAGTTTCAGCGACCAGGCGGCCGCCACCGGGAAGAACCCCATGGCCAGCGCGGGCCCCGTGTACAGCGCGAGGGTGCCGGGTGCCGCCCGCGCCACCATCCGTACCGCGTCCAGGACATGGGACGGCCGCAGGCGGTGTGTGTGTCGGTCGTCGGGGCGCTCGGGGGCGGTGGCCTGGGAGGCGGGTCGTGGGTGCGTCACGGCGGGGTGTTTGCGCGTCATGGCGCGGTGGACGGCGACGCCGGTCAGCGGGCGGCGACGGCGGGACGGTCCACGTCGACCTGGTCGGCCATGACCAGGAGCCGGCCGTCCGTGCTCCGGTTGACCTTGAGGACGACGGGAAAACCCTGCACCTTGCACGCCTCGGCGACGGCGTCGGCGTCCCGGCCGGTCAGTACGCGCGCCACCGGGCGCAGCGCGGTCAGCATCGGGGCCGCGGCCTCCGCCTCCTCCGGGCTGTCGGCGATCACCGCGGCGAGGACCTGTTCGCGTCCGCGCGGCACGCTCCTGGCGTACTCGGCGAACTTCGGCAGCTTCTCCTTGCACGGGCCGCAGGTCGGGGAGAAGAAGGCGACGACGGTCTCACTGTGGATCATGCCGTCGTGTACCCGCTCACCGTCCACGGTGGCTCCGGAGAACTCCCCGACCTCGTCCCCGGTTCCCAGGGAGAGCCGGCCGCCGCCCCGGGTGGCGAGCAGTTCGGTGTGTTCCCGCAGCCGCTTGACGACGCCGACGGTGAGCACCAGATCGAGGAGGCACAGCAGCCCGACGAGGACAAGGGCGGCGATGACGATGGGCACGGTGGGTCTCCGTTTTCTGTGCGGGGGGCAGGGGATGGCGCGGGGCCCGGGTCACCGTCCCGGGCGGACGGGGTGCCGGGACCGGGAGGCAGGTACGGGGTTCATGGGCCGGAAGAGACCCGCGATGGTGTCGAGCGCGGCGACGCAGCCGCCGACGAGCAGCCCGGCGAGCGCCGCCACGAGCAGCCCGGCCGGCCGTGCGGGGCCGAGGTCCTGGCGCAGCATGGTTCCGGCCGCGGCCAGGGCAAGCCCGGCGAGCAGGACGTTGCGTACGATGTGGCGCACGCCGAGCGGGCTGGCGGACGTCCCCCCGAAGCACCGGCACACCGCGTGGGTGCCCCGGGCCACGGCACAGGCGATGGCCACCGCGAAGGCCAGCAGCAGGACCGCCGCCCCGGCCAGACCGAGCGCCGGCAGACGCGCCCACGGCGCGGCGAGCAGCAGGCAGACCAGCCCCTCGCCCGTGACGACGGCCACCGCCACCGGGCGGACGGCCCAAAGCGGCACCAGCCCCAGGTCGCTGAGGGACGAGGTGAACGCGGCGAACGAACGCCCCCGCGCCGCCTTGCCGGCCGCGGCGGCCAGGAACACCGTGCCGATCAGGCAGCGGATGCCGAATTCGAGGTACTGCACGGGGACCTCCTGCGAGCGGGAACCGGGAACGAACCGGGAACCGGGAGCCGGGGACACCGGTGGACGACGGCACGGCGGTCCGCCCGGTGCCCAACGCCGGTGCCCCCGGCCGGTTCCCCGTCACGTCACGGGATCAGCAACCCGGACAGCTGCGCCAGCAGTTGATGGAGCCGCAGTAGGTGTTGACGCAGCACGCGCTGCGCGCGCACTGCCAGCATTCGTTGAAGCACTGGCACGCCTGGGCGGAAGCGGCGGCCTCCACCTTGGGCACGAACAGGCCGAGCAGCCTGCCGCCCATGGTTTCCAGCACCTTGGACATGGTTCTCCTCCTCGTGGGATGAGTGCGTCGGGAAAACGTCGCGCGAACCGCTCCACGGGAGCGGCGAACAGCCGTTGGTTCTCGCCGTGTTCGGCTGGCGACGTCTGAGGATCCTAGGGAGGCCAGGACCGGTTGCTCCAGCGTCCCGCCGTCCGGGACGCGTCCCGGACAGTCCGGGACACTCTGCCCTTGTCCCATCCGCCGTTTCAAAAACATAGACCTTTGAAAACGACCCATGTTGAACCGAGGTCAGTAATTGCCTCTTCAAGAATTCGGGTAAACCCCTGGCAATGAAAGGAAAAGAAAGGAATCAGATCCGTCGGCGGGGCCGAAGGAGGTTATGGGCCTCGATGGGACCGGGCTTGGAAGCGATCCGGCCATCATGGCATGGACATGCCGTTCATCAGCTCCGTAGCGCGCCGCTCGCCATGTTTCCCCAGCGTGCGGCGTGAGTGAGGCCACTGGGTACGACGGTTCCGTCGCGCGGAGTCGTCCCGCGGCGCGGCCCGGGGGGCACCGCGACTCACGGCGGATTGCTCGTTTTTTCGGCTTTTGAGCCCGGAGCTGGGAGCCGACCGGATCGGCGTGAATGGGATGAGGGAATGACCCGGCCGCATTGACCCGTCAGTAACCAGAGCGCTAGCTTCCCGGTGGTTTCGCGCAAGACTTTACGGCGGCATTCCAGGCCGACAGCCTGCCCGCGTATCGACGGGCCGTGCCTGCCGCGTTCCCCCACCGTGCAATCTCCCTCACGAGGCGGAGAGACATGACGCATGCCCTGCGCGCCGTCGATCTGATCATTGGAGTGACCCCGTTCGGTGAACCAGACCCCGCACTCGCCGCCGCGGTCGGTCGCGCCGGCGGACTCGGGGTGCTCGACCTGGGCGCCGGCGACCGAAGAGCCCACGAGGCGCTGGCACGGATACGGCACCTGGCGCCGGTCTCGTACGGGGTCCGGGTCGGCGGATCCTGCCGCATGGACCCCGCGGACCTCGCGCCGGACGGTGCGCCTCGGGCAGTGCCCGGCGTGCGTGCGCGGGACGGCGACGGCGGCGGGCCCGGCACCGTCGTGCTCGCCCCCGACGCGCCCTGGCGCATCGAGGAGATCACCGCACACCACCGGGTCCTGGCCGAGGTCACGGACCTGGAGCAGGCCGAACAAGCGGTTGCCGCCGGAGCCCACGGGCTGATCGCCCGGGGCGGCGAGAGCGGCGGCCGGACCGGCGAACTGAACACCTTCGTGCTGCTCCAGCACCTGTTGCGCGCCTTCGGCGCACGCCTTCCCGTCTGGGCCTGCGGCGGCATCGGCCCGCGCACCGCGGCGGCGGCCGTGGCCGGCGGGGCGGCCGGTGTCGTCCTCGACAGCCAACTGGCGCTGCTCGCCGAATCCCGGCTGCCCGAAGCCACGGCCGCCGTCCTGCGCTCCATGGACGGCTCGGAGACCGTCGTCGTCGCCGGCCACCGGGTGCTGCACCGCCGGGGCCCGGACGCCCCACGCGCGCCGGTCGGTGATCCGGCGGCGCTGTCGGCGCTGCTCGGCGCCGACGACCCGCGCACCCAACTCCTGCCGGTGGGCCAGGACGGCTTCCTCGCCGCCCGGTTCGCCGAACGCTGGGGTGACGTCGGCCGCACCGTCAACGCCCTGACCGACGCGATCACAGACGTCGTACGGGACGCCGCGGGCGACGACGGGCCCGCGCGGGCGCTGCGCGAGGGCTCCCCGATGAGCAGGGCGCTCGGCACCCGGCTGCCCGTCGCCCAGGGGCCGATGACCAGAGTCAGCGACCAGGCGGGGTTCGCCGCCGCCGTCGCCGCCGACGGCGGCCTGCCGTTCCTCGCCCTGGCCCTCGCGAACGGCGAACAGACCCGCGCCCTGCTCACCGAGACCCGCGAGGCGGTGGCCGGACGGCCCTGGGGCGTCGGTGTGCTCGGCTTCGCCCCCGAGGACGTCAGAAACGCCCAGCTCGACGCCGTACGAGAGCTACGGCCCAGCCACGCGGTCATCGCGGGCGGACGGCCGTCCCAGGCCGAGGCGCTGGAACGGGCCGGGATCCGTACCTTTCTCCATGTGCCGTCGCCCGGGTTGCTCCGGCAGTTCCTGGACAACGGGGCCCGCAGGTTCGTCTTCGAGGGTTCCGAGTGCGGCGGCCATGTCGGGCCCCGCGGCAGCTTTCCCCTGTGGGAGGCCCAACTCGCGGTTCTGCAGGACTTCCTGGCGAACGCGGAGGACGGGACCGCGGCGAGCGTCGAGGTGTTCTTCGCGGGCGGCGTCCACGACGAGCGCTCCGCGGCGATGGTCGCCGCCCTCGCCGCCCCACTGACCGCGCGGGGCGTCGCCGTCGGCCTCCTCATGGGCACCGCCTACCTGTTCACCGAGGAAGCGGTGGAACACGGCGCGATCCGGCCGCTGTTCCAACGGCAGGTCGTCGCCGCGTCACGGACCACGCTGCTGGAGACGGCGCCCGGCCACGCCACCCGGTGCCTGCCCAGCCCCTTCACCCGGGACTTCCGCGCGCACGAGGCACGGCTGCGCGCCGGGGGCGCGGCGGACCGGCGGATCTGGGAGGAACTGGAACGGCTCAACGTCGGACGGCTGCGGATCGCCAGCAAGGGCGTCGAACGGGACACCGCCGGTGCCCTCACCGCGCTCGGCGAGGAACGCCAGCTGACCGACGGCCTGTTCATGGCCGGGCAGGTCGCCGCGCTGCGCTCCGCCACCACCACGATCGGCGCGCTGCACCACAGCGTCACCCACGGCGGCGCCGCCTTCCTCACCGAGCGCGCGGCAGCGCTCCAGGACCGCCTGGGCGGCGCAGGCCCGGAGCCGGCCGCGGCCCCCACGGCGCCCGCACCGCTCGGCATCGCCGTCGTCGGCATGGCCTGCATGTTCCCGCAGGCACCCGACCTCGCCGCCTTCTGGGCCAACGTCGTCGGCGCCCACGACGCGGTCGGCGAGGTACCGCCGGAACGCTGGGACCCCGCCGTGCACTACAGCGACGACGGCGAGGGATCCACCGCCTCCAAGTGGGGCGGCTTCCTGCCGCCGATCCCCTTCGACCCGCTGCGCTACGGCATCCCGCCCGCCTCGCTCGGCAGCGTCGAACCCGTACAGCTGCTGGCCCTGGAAGCCGCCCGGCGTGCCCTTGAGGACGCGGGGTACGGCGAGTCGGGCCGGGGCTTCGACCGCGCGCGCACCTCCGTCGTCTTCGGCGCCGAGGCGGGCAGCGACCTCTCCCATGCCGCGACTCTACGCGCGGTGCTCCCCTCGTACGTCGCCAAGCTGCCCGACGGCCTGGACGACCAACTGCCCCGGCTCACCGAGGACTCCTTCCCCGGCATGCTCGCCAATGTGATCTCCGGCCGGATCGCCAACCGGCTCGACCTCGGCGGCGCCAACTACACCGTCGACGCGGCCTGCGCATCCTCACTGGCCGCGCTCGACGTCGCCTGCAAGGAACTCGTCGGCGGCACCAGCGACATCGTTCTGTGCGGGGGCGCCGATCTGCACAACGGCATCAACGACTACGTGCTCTTCTCCTCGGTGCACGCCTTGTCCCCGACCGGCCGGTCGCGGGCATTCGACGCATCGGCCGACGGCATCGCCCTGGGCGAGGGCGTCGCCTGTGTCGTCCTCAAACGACTCGCCGACGCCGAACGCGACGGCGACCGGATCTATGCCGTGATCCAGGGGATCGGCAGCTCAAGCGACGGCCGCTCGCTCGGCCTGACGGCACCCCGCCCCGAGGGACAACGTGCCGCGCTGGAGCGGGCCTACCGCAACGCTCACCTCTCACCCGCCGACATCGGCCTCATCGAGGCACACGGCACCGGGACCGTGGTCGGTGACCGCACCGAACTGACCGTCCTGAGCGAGGTGTTCACCGAGTCCGGCGCCGCACCGGGCGGCTGCGTGCTCGGTTCGGTCAAGTCGCAGATCGGGCACACCAAGTGCGCCGCCGGGCTGGCCGGACTGATCAAGACGACCCTCGCCGTCCACACCGGGGTACGACCGCCCACCCTGCACCTGGAGCGGCCGAACGCGGCCTGGCAGGAGGGGAAGAGCCCGTTCGCCTTCCACACCCGGGCCCGGCCCTGGGCGGCACCGGCACACCGAAGGATCGCCGGGGTGAGCGCGTTCGGCTTCGGCGGGACCAACTTCCATGTGGTGCTGAGCGGCCACGCGGACGCCACGGCGCCGGCCCCCGCCCAGGACGCCTGGCCCGCCGAACTGTTCACGTTCCGCGGCCGGGACCGGGCGGCGGCCTGGCACGCCGTCGAGGAGGTGCTGACCGCCGCCGAGGCCGACGGCCGCCCGTGGCGGCTGCGCGACCTCGCGCTGGGCGCGGCCCGCCGCTCCGACACCTCCCACGAACCGGTCCAGGCGGCCGTCGTGGCCACGGACGTGGCGGAACTGATCCGACAGCTGCGCCGGGTGCTCGCGGGCGAGCACGATCCGGCGGCCGGCATCCATCTCGCCGACGGCAGCGAAGAGTCCGCGCCCGGGACCGATGCCGACACGGTGACCGGCGGGAAGGTCGCGTTCCTCTTCCCGGGGCAGGGCAGCCAACGCCCCGGAATGCTCGCGGACGTGTTCATCGCCTTCCCCGAGCTGCGCTACTACCTGGAACTCGGCCGCGACCACGTCGACACGCTGTTCCCGCCCGCTGCCTTCGACGACGAGGTACGCGAGCGGCAGCGGGCCGCGCTCACCGACACCCGGGTCGCCCAGCCGGCCCTCGGCCTCACCGGGCTCGCCGCCCACACCCTGCTCACCGGCGCCGGCATCCGCCCGGACATGGCCGCAGGACACAGCTACGGGGAACTCGTCGCCCTGTGCGCGGCCGGTGCGATCGACCCGGAGACCCTGCTGGAGCTGAGCACCGAGCGGGCGGAGGCGATCCTCCCGGCCGCCGGTACGGACCCCGGGACCATGGCCGCCGTCGGGGCCGACCCCGATGAGGTACGGCGGGCCCTGCACGGCGCGGGCGCACCAGCCACGGTCGTCGTCGCCAACCACAACGCGCCCCGGCAGACCGTGATATCCGGCCCGACCGAGGAGGTCACCGGCGCCGTCCGGATGCTGCGCGCGGCCGGACTCGGCGCCCGACTCCTCCCGGTGGCCTGCGCCTTCCACAGCCCGCTGGTCGCGGACGCCGCCGACCGGTTCGCCACGGCACTCGCCCGCCGCAGGGTGCGGCCGCCCGAGTTCCCGGTGTGGAGCAACCGGACGGCCACCCCGTACGACGCCGACCCCGACGCGGTCCGCGCCGAACTGGCCGCCCAGATAGGCGCCCAGGTCGGCTTCGTCACGCAGATCGAGGCGATGTACGAGGCCGGGGCGAGGATCTTCGTCGAGGCGGGCCCCGGCACCGTGCTGACCCGGCTCGTCGGGCAGATCCTCGAAGACCGCCCGCACCGCGTCATCGCCTGTGAACCGCGCCCCGACAGCGGACTGCGGGGCTGGCTCGACGCCCTGGCCCGGATCGCCGTCGCCGGCCGGCCGGTGCGCACCGGATGGCTGCTGCACGGGCGCGACGCCGTGGACGCCTGCCGTACGACGGCACCCCGCCCACCCGGCTGGACGGTCGACGGACACCTGGTCCGCACCGCCGCCGGAGACCTTCTGCCCGGTGCTCTGGCACCGGCCCGACGCGTCGTGGAGACGACTGTGACGACGAACCACCCTGACGGCGACCCGGGTCACCTGGCCGGACGGGACGCGCTGATCGCCGAATTCCTGCGCACCAGCCGGGAGATGGTCGCCGCCCAACGCGACGTGCTCCTCACCCATTTCGGTACGGCGACGGGGGAGGCGATCGTCGCACCCGTCGCACCCGCCGTATCGGTGCCGCGGCCTGCCGTCCCGGAGGCGCCCCGGCAGCCGATGCCCGAACAGGACGCGCCGTCCGCGGATCCCGCCGCGGCGGTGTCACGGGGTGACGTGCTGCGGTTGGTGGTGGAGATCGTCAGCGAACGGACCGGATATCCGGCGGAGATGGTGGAGCCGGACCTGGATCTGGAGGCGGATCTCAGCATCGACTCGATCAAACGGGCCGAGATCGCGGGCGAGTTGGCGCGACGCCTGGGGGCCAGGGGCGACGGCGGGCCCACGGGGCTCGGCGACGGGGAGCTGGAGGAGCTGGCCAAGGCGCGTACGGCCGCTTCCGTCGCCGACTGGCTCGCCGCGCGACTGACCGCACCGGCCGCCCGGACGAGCGGGCCCGAGCCGGTGGCGGAGCCGCCGACGCCCGGCCGGGCCCCGAAGCGGTACCAGCTCAGGCCCACGCTCCTGGAACCGGCCGGTGACGCGGCCGACCCCGCGTCCCTGCTCTCCCAGAAGCGGTTCGTCGTCCTCGGAGACGGAGACGGAGACTGGGACGGAGACGACGGAGACGGGGACCGAGGCCGGGACGGGGACGGCGGCGAGGGCGGCGGTCCCGGCGGCGGCGGCGCGGACGCGGCCCACCAGGGCGTGGCCCACCACCTCGCGGCCCGGCTCGTCCAGTACGGCGCCCACGTCGTGGTCCGTCCCGCGGAACACCTGCTCACCGAGGCCGACGGGCCCGTGGACGGCGTGCTCTACCTCGACGCCCTCGCGCCGGCCCGGCAGCCGGTGCTGCCCGACGCCTTCCCGGTGCTCCGGGCCGCCCTGCGACCGCGCCCGGCCTGGCTGCTCGCCGCCCGGCCCGCCGACGGACCCGTACCGCATGTGCGGTCGGCCGGGCTGCACGGATTCTTCCGCACCGTCGCGCGCGAGTACCCGCAGACCGTCACCCGGATCGTGGACCTCGACGACATGGCACCCGATGCGGTGGCCGAGGCACTGCTCGCCGAACTCCTCACCGCCGGACCGGCCCCGGTCGTGGTGCGCACGGCGGCCGGCCGGCACCGGCTGGACCTCGTGGAAACGCCGCTCGGCGCACTCGGCACCACCGGCGCAGGACCGGCCGGTGACGGAGCCGCCGAGGCCGCCGCCCTCGGCCTGGACCGCGACAGCGTGGTCCTCCTGGCCGGCGGGGCACGCGGCATCACCGCCAAGGTGGCCGCCGCGCTCGCCGCCGCCTCCCGGTGCCGTGTCGAACTGCTCGGCCGCACCCCCGCACCCGCCGGCCCCGAGGACCCCGAGACGGCCGGCGCCCGCACCCGCGCCGAACTGCGCACGGCCCTCGCCCTGCGCGCGGACGGCGGCTCCACCCCCGCCGAACTCAACCGCAAGGCGGAACTCCTGCTGGCGCAACGGGAGATCACCGCCACACTCGAAGAACTCGCAGCGCTCGGCAGCCAGGCCCGCTACCGCTGCGTGGATCTGCGCGAACAGGACGCGGTACGCCAGGCGGTGAAGGAGATCCACGCCGAACACGGCCGCCTCGACGCCGTCGTCCACGCGGCCGGCGTCATCGAGGACCAGCTGATCGCGGACAAGACCCCCGAGTCCTTCCAGCGGGTCTACGGCACGAAGACGGACGGCGCCGCGGCACTGCTCACCGCCGTCGAGGAACTGCCGAACGGCCCCGGTCTCGCCGTGCTGTTCGGCAGTGTCTCCGCCGTCCTGGGCAACCGCGGCCAGGCCGACTACGCGGCCGGCAACGACGCGTTGGAGAGCATCGGGTCCGCCTGGGCCGCCCGTACCGGACGGCGCGCGCTGACCGTCCACTGGGGTCCCTGGGCACCGACCGGCGGCCACACCGGCATGGTGAGCCCGGAACTCGCCCGCGAGTACGCGCGGCGCGGAATCACGCTGATCGATCCCGAGGAGGGCACCGCGGCCCTGCTGCGCGAACTCGCCTGGGGCGACGAGTCCACCCGCGCCGTCGTCTACACCGCCTCGGGCTGGTGACATGAACGCCATGACGAGGCGTCAGACACCGGTGGCCATCGTGGGCATGGCCGTGCTGCTGCCCGGGTCCGGGGACCTGGACGCGTACTGGCGGAACCTGCTCGACGGAACCGACGCCATCACCGACGTACCCGAAGGGCGGTGGGACGCCGACTACTACCGTCCGGAGGCGGCGGCGGGCCCGGCCGCCGCCGACCGGGTGTACTGCCGGCGTGGCGGGTTCGTCGACACCCTGGCCGAGGTGGAGGTCACCCGGTTCGGGATCATGCCGAACTCCGTCGCCGGCACCGAGCCCGACCAGCTCATCGCGTTGCACGTGGCCGCCGCCGCCCTCGCCGACGCGGGCGGCACCGAACGGCTGCCGGACCGGCCCCGCGTCGGCGTCGTCCTCGGCCGGGGCGGCTATCTCACCCCCGGACTGGCCCGGCTCGACCAGCGGGTCCGCACCGCCGGGCAGCTCGTGCGCACCCTGGGCGAACTCCTGCCCGAACTGACGGAGGGTCAACTAGAGCGTGTGCGAGCGGCGTTCACCGAGCGGCTGGGCTCCGACAGCCCGGATTCCGCGATCGGACTCGTGCCCAACCTGGCCGCCTCACGCGTCGCCAACCGGCTCGATCTGCGCGGCCCCGCCTACACGGTGGACGCCGCCTGCGCCTCGTCGCTGGTCGCCGTCGACCAGGCCGTCGGCGAACTCACCGCCGGGCGCTGCGACATGATGCTCGCCGGAGGCGTCCACCACTGCCACGACATCACCCTGTGGAGCGTCTTCTCCCAACTCCGCGCGCTCTCCCCGAGCCAGCGGATCCGTCCCTTCCACCGCGACGCCGACGGCATCCTGATCGGTGAGGGCACCGGCGTCGTCGTCCTCAAACGACTGGCCGACGCCGAACGCGACGGGGACCGGATCTACGCCGTCATCCGCGGCACCGGCGTGGCCGGCGACGGCCGCGCCGCCGGCCTCGTCAACCCCGACCCCGCCGGCCAGGCACACGCCGTGCGCCAGGCATGGCAGGCCGCCGGTCTCGACCCCGCGCGGCCGGGATCGGTCGGCCTCCTGGAGGCCCATGGCACCGCGACCCCGGCCGGGGACGCCGCCGAACTCGCCACCCTCACCGAGGTCTTCGGGCCCGACGAGGCACGACACGGCGACGGCACCGGCCACGCGGTGATCGGTTCGGTGAAGTCGATGATCGGCCACACCATGCCCGCCGCCGGCATCGCCGGTCTGATCAAGGCCGCCCTCGCCGTCCACCACGGCACGCTCCTGCCGACCCTGCACTGCGACGACCCGCATCCCGCGCTCGCCGCCACCCGCTTTCGCCCACTGGACCGGGCGGCACCCTGGCGGACCACTCCCGCCCAGCCGATCCGCCGGGCCGCGGTCAACGCCTTCGGCTTCGGCGGCATCAACGCCCATGTCGTACTGGAACAGGCACCGGCCCGGCGCACGGCCACTTCGGCGGCCCACTCCCCGCCCCCACCGGCGGTCGCCCGCGCCACCGTCGTCGCCGAACCGGAGCGGATTCTGCTGCTCGCCGCCGACGGCCCCGGACAACTCGCCGCCCTGCTGGAGGCGGACGACGCCACCCTGCTCGGCTCGGGGCTCAACGCCCGGCAGCCCCCTTCGCACGCGGGCCCGGCCCGGCTCGGCCTCATCGACCCGACCGCCAAACGGCTCGCCCTGGCCCGCCGTGCGGTCGCCAGGCAGCGCCCCTGGCACGGACGGGGCGACGTCTGGTTCCGCCCCGGACCGCTCCTGGGGCACGGGGCCCCGGACCCCGGGAGACTCGCCTTCGTCTTCCCCGGCCTGGAAGGCGACTTCGAGCCCCGCGTGGACGACGTCGCCGCGCACTTCGCCCTGCCCGCCGTTGCGAGCCCCCACCCCTGCGGCGAACGCGTCAGCGTCTCGGACGTGGGCCGGCACGGATTCGGTGTCGTCGGCGTCGGCCTGCTGCTCGACGGCGCGTTGCGTCGCATCGGGCTCGTCCCGGACGCGGTGGCCGGGCACAGCGTGGGGGAGTGGACCGCCATGGCGGCGGCCGGTCTGTACGCCGCGGACGAGGTGAACGCCTTCATGGAGTCGTTCGACCCCGACACGGTGACCGTTGCGGGCCTCGCCTTCGGCGCCGTCGGCGCGCCCGCCGAACGGGTCCTGGCCGCCCTTGCCGATCAGGAATGGGCCGGGGCCGGGCTCGTGCTCTCGCACGACAACGCGCCGGGCCAGTCGATGGTGTGCGGCCCGGACGCCTCCGTCGACCGGTTCGTCCGCTCCTTCCGGGAACGCGGAGTGATCGGTCAGGTCCTGCCGTTCCGTTCCGGATTCCACACTCCGATGCTGGAGCCCTACCTCACGCCCATCAAGGAGGCGGCGGGCCGGTTCCGGCTGCGTCCGCCGAGTGTGCCCGTATGGTCCGGGACCACCGCGGCACCGTTCCCCGAGGACGAGTCGGCGGTGCGTGACCTGTTCGTCCGGCACCTGCTGGAACCCGTCCGCTTCCGGCAACTCGTCGAAGCCCTGTACGCCGCGGGCCACCGTGTCTTCGTCCAGGTCGGCACGGGCCGGCTCGGTTCGCTCATCGGCGACATCCTGGGCGGCCGCGACCACCTGGCCGTGGCCGCCAACTCGCCGCACCGCTCCGGTCTGGCACAGCTGCGCCGGGTGGCGACGGCGCTGTGGACGGCGGGTGCACCGGTGGCGCCCGCGCTGCCGCGGCCGCCCCGGGAAGCGGCCACCGCCGCCGTGCCCGCCCGGAATTCCGGCGCCGGGCGGGCCGGGCGGCCCCCGGTCCGGCTCGACCTGGGCGGTGCGCTGGTGTCGCTCGCCGGTCCGGTCCTGGACGAACTCCGCGCCGAACTGCGTGCCCGACCTTCCGCCGGACCCCGTACCGAACCCCGTGCGGTCCCTGCCACCGTGAGGCCGCCGGCGGCCGTCGGGGGCGACGCCGCCACGGGGGCTTCGTCGCAACTGGACGCGCTCGTCGCGCGCTTCCCGGTCGCGGCCGAACTGAGCGCACTGCTGCGCGACACCGCGGACACCGCCGCCGCACTGCTCACCGCGGCCCGCACCCGGCCGAGGCCACCCCTCCCACCGGTCACGTCCTCCCTGGCCACGCCCTCACCGGCCACGCTCCCACCGGCCGCGGCGACCCCATCAGCCCCCTCGATTCCGTCGACCGCGCAGGACCGGACGCCCGAGGCACCGGCCGGCGTGGCACCCGGCACCCGGCAGTGGCAGACCGTCGTCCACGTCTCCCCGGACACCATGCCGTACCTGCTGGACCACTGCTTCTTCCCGCAGCGGCCCGGCTGGCCCGACATCGGCGACCGCTGGCCCGTCGTACCGGCCACCACGATCGTCCACCACCTCATGGAGGCGGCCCAGCAGGCGGCCCTGGAGTCGCCGACCGCCCGCAGGACGCAGGCCGGCACGCGACCGCGGACCGGCTGTGGGCCGAAGGCCGTCGCCGTGCACGGTGCCCGGTTCGACGAGTGGCTGACCGCCGTGCCGCCCGTCCACGTCACGGTCACCGCGACACCGGACGGGCCCGGACGCCTCAAGGTGTCCTTCGGCGCCCGGGCCCGCGCCGTGGTCGAACTCGCCGACGCCTACCCGACCCCCAGGCCCGCCCGCTGGCGCACCGACACCGCGTCGGAGAGCGCCCCCGCCCACATCGCCACGCAACTCTACGAAGAACGCTGGATGTTCCACGGCCCGCAGTACCAAGGCGTCACCGAACTCACCGCGATCGGCGACCACCACGTACGCGGTGTCATCACCACACCACCGGCGCCCGGCGCGCTGCTGGACAACGTGGGCCAGCTCCTCGGCTACTGGATCATGGCCACCCGCAGTGAGCGGACCGTCGTGTTCCCCGTCCAGATGCGCAAGATGAGTTTCTACGGACCGCACCCTCGTCCCGGAACGCGGGTCGAGTGCCTGGTCCGGATCGGCTCCCTCACGGACACCCTGCTCGAAGCCGACGTCCAACTCGCCGTCGCCGGCGAGGTCTGGGCGGAGCTGACCGGCTGGCAGGACCGCCGCTTCGACAACGACCCGCAGACCAGGCCCGCGGAGCGGTTCCCCGAACGCAACACCCTCTCCCGGACCCGGCCCGGCGGCTGGTCACTGCTGCACGAACGGTGGCCGGACCTCGCCTCCCGCGAACTGATCATGCGCAACTCCCTGAGCGGTGCGGAACGCACCCAGTACGCGCGGCATCCCCCGCGCGGCCGACGGCAGTGGCTGCTCGGCCGTATCGCGGTCAAGGACGCCGTACGGCAATGGCTCTGGGACCACGGCGAAGGCCCGGTCTTCCCCGCGGAGATCCGGGTGCACAACGATGAGCACGGCCGCCCGTACGTCACCGGGCTGCACGGCCGCAGCCTGCCCCCGCTCGACGTCTCGTCGGCCCACCGCGCGGAGGCCGCGGTCGCGATCGTACGGCCGCGCACCCCGGGCCCCGGACCGGGCATCGACATCGAAGAGGTCGTCGACCGCTCCCCGGAAACCCTCGCCGTCGCGCTCGGCGAGGACGAGTCGAGTCTGCTGCGCGCCCGGTGCGCCGCCACCGGTGAGCCCGAGGCGCTGTGGTTCACACGTTTCTGGGCCGCGAAGGAGGCGGTCGCCAAGGCGGAGGGCACCGGATTGGGCGGACGCCCGCGCGACTTCGCCGTCCTGGAGGCGGCGGACCCCGGCCGGCTGCTGGTCTCCGGACGCCTCGCGCCCGCCTACACCGTGCACTGCGAGCGGGTCGGCAACCCACCCCGCCTCCCGGACCGGCAGTACGTCGTGGCCTGGACGACGGGGCCGCGGACGACCCCCTCGAACCGCCATGGGCGACGCCCCGGCAACACCCCTGACACGGCCCGGTCGACGGCACCCACGACGGCACCCACGACGGCACCGATGACGGACGAAGAGGAGAACGACCGATGACCCCGAACCCTTCGACGGCCCCGGCCGAAGAGCCGCAGAAGCACGCACCGGTGACCGAAGAGCCGGTGACCGAAAACGAAGTGGCCGATGACGCCGTGGCCGAAAACGAAGTGACCGATGACGCCGTGACCGAAGAAGCGGTGCTCGCCGTGATCGCCGGCATGCTCGCGACGATCCTCGACGAGTACGGCGAGGACGACGTGGAAATCGGCATGACGACCACGTTCAACCGGGATCTGGAGCTGGAGAGCATCGACCTGGTCACCCTGGCGGGCCTGCTGGACGAGCGGTACGGCAGGCGGATCAACTTCGCGGAGTTCGTGGCGGGCATGGAGTTCGACGAGATCATCGAACTGACCGTCGGCCGGCTCGTCGAGCATGTCGTACAGAGCCTCAAGGCCGCTGAGGCGGGCTGACGCATGGCGATGGTCGACATCGGCGCCGTCCGGCTGCACGTCCAGCGGCTGAGGCCCACAGACGGCCGCGTCAAGGCCACCGCGGTCCTCGTCCACGGTCTGCTCACCGACAGCCTGGCCAGCTACTACCTCACCGTGGCGCCTTCGTTCACGGCGTCCGGGATCGACGTCGTCATGTACGACCAGCGGGGCCACGGCCGCAGCGAGCGTCCGGCCGACGGCTACACACTCGACGACACCCTCGACGACCTGACGGCGCTGCTCGACCGGCTGGAGGTCACCGGCCCGGTCCACCTGGTCGGCAACTCCTACGGCGGCACCGTCGCCTTCGGCTACGCCGAACGCCACCCCGAGCGCGCCGCGAGCGTCAGTGTGATCGAATCCGGCCCGGCGACCGCGGCCTGGGCGGCGACCATGGGCGGCGTCCTGCGGCGCGCGACGGACGAACTGGCGCGGCACGAGACCGAGGCGCTGGCATGGATCAGCGCCCACCGCGGCCACAACACCGCCCGGCTGGCGAAGAGCGCGGCCCGCCTCGTACGGGCCACCACCGTCGCCCGCGACATCCCCGCGAGCAGCGTCCTGACCGACGAGCAGATCCGCTCCGTACGCTGCCCGGTGCTCGTCGTCTACGGTGGTGACTCGGCGCTCACCGAACAGGCACCATGGCTGGAGTCGCTGCTGCCCGACTGCCGGACCGTGGTGGTGCCCGGACACGAACACTCCGTCCTGGTGGAGGCGCCGCACACGGTCGGCGCCCACATCCTGGCCCTGATCCACGAGACAGCGGCCCGGACCACCGACCTCACCGGCTTCGAAGGCCGCGAACCCACCGCTGAAACCGGAAAGTCACCTGTCCCGGGGCCCGCAACCGCGGCCGTGTCACGCCTGTCGGGAGGCGAGGCAGGGTGAGCCGATTCCTCTTCGTCGTGCCGCCGCTGGTCGGCCACATCAATCCCACCGTCGGGGTCGCGGCCGAACTGACCTCGCGGGGACACCGGGTGGCCTGGGCGTCCGTCGACCCCGCGTTCGTACGACGGCTCACCGCAGACGACGCCACGGTGTTCCCGTGCGCCGGGCCGCTGCTCGATGAGGCGGCCACGGCGCGCCCATCGGACCTGCGGGGCCCGGCGGCGCTGAAGTTCCTGTGGGAGGACTTCCTTGTGCCGCTCGCCGAGGCGATGGCGCCCGGAGTGGCCACGGCGGCCCGGGAGTTCGGGCCCGACGTGGTCGTGGCCGACCAACAGGCGTTCGCCGGCGGGCTGGTCGCCGAGCGGCTACGGCTGCCCTGGGCCACCTCGGCCACCACCTCCGCCGAGTTCACCGACGCGCTCGACGGCACACCAGGGATCTCCCACTGGATGGACGGACTGCTGCGCCGACTGCGCGCCCGCATCGGCGATCCGTCGGGCATCCTGGACCCGCGGTTCTCCCCGTACCTGACGCTGGCGTTCAGCACTCCTGAACTCGTCGGTCCCACGGCCCGCAAGGGCGAGCACATCCGCTACATCGGTCCGTCCATCGCGGCTCGCCCCACCGGCTCCGGATTCCCCTGGGACTGGCTCGACCCCGGCCGGGCCACCGTGCTCGTGACCCTCGGCACGGCCAACACCGATGTCGGGTCCCGCTTCCTCACCGCGTGCCTGACGGCGGTGCGCCGCCGAACGGACCGGCTCCAGGCGGTGATCGTGGACCCGGGCGGCGTGCTGGAAGAGCCGGACGAACCGGGCCCGCCGGGTACGGGCCGCCCCTTGGACAACACACTCGACAAGGACGTGCTGATCGTCCCCTCCGTCCCCCAACTCCCGCTCCTCGAACGGGTCGACGCGGTGATCTGCCACTCCGGGCACAACACCGTCTGCGAGGCGCTGTGGCACGGCGTCCCCCTCGTGGTGGCGCCCATCCGCGACGACCAGCCCGTGATCGCCGGGCAGGTGACCGCGGCGGGAGCGGGCATCCGGGTCCGGTTCGGCCGCGTCACCGCCACCGGGCTGGGCCACGCGCTCGACTCCGTGCTCCACGAGCCGGGCCACCGGGCCGCCGCCGAACGGATCGGCGCCGCGTTCCGGGCCGCGGGCGGCGCCCGAGCAGCCGCCTCGCACCTCGAACAACTCGCCGCCGGCCCGCCCGCGAAGGAGCCCCGATGAGCGACAAGACCCGGCCTCCGGCGCCACCGCGCAGCCGGCGGGTCGCCGCACTGCGCCCCCACTACCGCGCCTGCCTCGACCAGGGCACGGAGCGGTTCTTCGAACCCCGCCGTACCCACTGCCCCTGGTGCGGCTCCGACCGGCTGACCAGACGGCTGAGCACCACCGATCTGCTCCAGCACAAACCGGGCCGCTTCCTGCTCGACCGGTGCCAGGACTGCCGGCACGTCTTCCAGAACCCGCGGCTGACCGCGGCCGGACTTGAGTTCTACTACCGCGACTTCTACGACGGCCTCGGCGAGAAGGACCGCGGTACGGCCTTCGCCGGGCGCACGAGGATGTACCGGCGGCGCGCCCAGTCCCTGCTGCCGTACGCGCCGGACCCCAAGAGGTGGCTGGACGTCGGCACCGGCCACGGCCACTTCTGCGAGGCGGCCCGCGCCGTCCTGCCCGGTACGGCCTTCGACGGCCTGGACTTCACCGACGGCGCCGAACTCGCCGAGCGAGCAGGGCGGGTGGAGCGCGGCTACCGGGGGAGCCTGCCCGATCTCGCCCCCCGACTGCCCGGCCACTACGACGTCGTCAGCATGTTCCACTACCTGGAGCACTGCACACGGCCCGACCGCGAACTGGCCGCAGCGCACCAGGCGTTGCGCCCGGGCGGTCATCTGCTGATCGAGGTCCCCGACCCCGACAGCCGCTACGCCCGCCTCCTCGGCCGCTGGTGGCTGCCCTGGCTCCAGCCGCAGCACCTCCACCTCATGCCGGCCGCCAATCTGCGGCGCAGACTGACGGAGCGTGGCTTCACGGTCGTGGCGGAACAGCACGCCGGCCCGCACGACCCGGTCGACCTGCTCGCCGCCGTCTGGCTGGCGCTCGACGCCGTGGCCCCGCGCGAGGACCTTCCCTGGCTGCCGCGGCCACCGGGCGCCTTGCGCCGTGCCCTGCGCACCGGGCTGCTGCTGGCCGGCGTCCCCGTCTTCCTGCTGGCCACCCTGCTGGACCGGTTCGCGATCAAGCCGTTCGCCCACCGGTGGCGTCTGTCCAACGCCTACCGCATCGTGGCCCGCCGCGACTGACGCCACCGGCGCCCGGTGACACACCCACGGCGTACGTCGAGGGCCGCCGGCAAAGCCGGTTGCACCAGCGCACCTCGGCCACGTAGCGTGCGGATCATGGTGAGCCCTGAAGCGAGCGAGGTGGGGGCTTTCGGTCACGCCGTCAGCCCCCTGACCCACTGAACACAGCCCTGTCGTCACACCGCACTGTGAGGTGCGACGAGGGTGTGCTGGGGCTGGCCGCGGTGACGAGACGACCTCCTCGTGCTTCTCCTCACCCCGGAGCCACCCGATGCCTCTCCCGCTGTACCTGCTTGCCCTGGCCGTCTTCGCCATGGGCACCTCGGAATTCATGCTCGCCGGCCTCGTGCCGGACATCGCCACGGATCTCGACGTCACCGTCGGGACGGCAGGCATGCTCACCTCGGCCTTCGCGGTCGGCATGGCCGTCGGCGCCCCCCTTGTGGCCGTACTCGCCCGCAACTGGCCCAGGCGCGCCGGCCTTCTCGGCTTCGTTCTCGCCTTCGCGGCAGCTCATGCCGTGGGCGCCGGCACCACCGACTTCCCGGTCCTGTTCGCCACCCGGATCGTCGCCGCGCTCGCGAACGCGGGGTTCCTCGCCGTCGCCCTGACGACCGCCGCCACACTGGTCTCGCCGGACAAGAAGGGACGTGCGCTGGCCGTGCTGCTGTCAGGCACCACGACGGCCACGATCGCCGGCGTCCCCGGCGGGTCCGTGCTCGGCACGTTGCTCGGCTGGCGAGCCACATTCTGGGCCGTCGCCGCTCTGTGCCTGCCTGCGGCCCTCGGCATCCTGAAGGGCATCCCAACGGCATGTCCGAGGCAGGAGACGGCCGGCGGTCCGGCCTTGCGCGCGGAGCTTGCCCAGCTCACCAGGCCGCCACTGATCCTGGTGATGCTGCTCGGCGCCCTGGTGAACGCGGCGACGTTCGCAAGCTTCACCTTCCTCGCCCCCGTCGTGACCGACACCGCGGGACTGGGCGAGCTGTGGATCTCTGTCGTCCTGGTGCTCTTCGGCGCGGGTTCCTTCACCGGGGTCACCGTCGCCGGCCGGCTGTCCGACCGGCGTCCCGGTCCGGTCATCGCAGTCGGTGGCCCGCTGCTGCTCATCGGCTGGCCGGCCCTCGCGGCGCTGGCCGACGAGCCGGTCGCCCTGTTCACCCTCGTGTTCGTGCAGGGCACGCTGTCGTTCGCGGTGGGCAGCACACTGATCACACGGATCCTCTACGAGGCCGCGGGAGCCCCCACCATGGCCGGGGCGTATGCGACCGCGGCACTCAACATCGGCGCCACCGTCGGTTCCCTCATCGCCGCGACCGCCCTGAGTACCGCGGCAGGAGACCTCGGGCCGCTGTGGGCAAGCGGCCTGCTCATCGCGATCACCCTGCTCATCGCGTTTCCCCTGCGCACTGTGGTCGCGGCCGGCCGCAACACCAAGGCGGCATCCGCAACGTGTCGCGCGCATCCGCCCAAGTGAGACAACCGGTACGCCCCATACGGCGAGGCCGGACCGCGGGACCGTGGTCCGGCCGCAGCGAAGACGGAACATGTGGCTCAGGTGGAATTGTATTCCGTACCGCGGTTAAATTGAGGCACGAGCGTTGCACGGGAGACGTTGTTCCCTGCGGTACACTGGCGCCGCAACAACATTCCCTGGATGGAGGAAGGGGCGGGGATGACGGCCAAGGCAGCCCGACGTCAGGGAGCCGAGGGGGACGGCGCACAGGACTCGGGTCCTCACACCCCCCCGTCCGGGCGGTCGACCGGCCCGCTGACCAGCGGCGCGGTCCTCGCGCAGATTCAGGCCGCGGCGCCGTCGCTCGTGCCCAGTGCGCGGCGGGCCATGGAGGTGATCATCGCCGACCCCGAGGCAGCCACCCGGTACTCCGCCGCGGACCTCGCCGCGCGCGCCGACACGGCGGCGTCGACCGTGGTCAGAGCCTGCCAGCAAGCCGGGTTCAAGGGTTTCCAGGACCTGAAGCTGGCCCTGGTCCGTGACCTGGCCCTGCGCGGCGCCGACCAACTGGTGTTCGCCGACGAGCTGGACACCGACTCGCCTCCGGATACGGTGCTGCACACCATCCTCGCGGCCAGCAGCCGTGCGCTGTCCGATGCGATCAGCACGGTCGACCCGGTCGCGTTCGCCGGTGCGTTGAGCGCCCTGCGCACCCGCCAGAAGGTGTTCTTCGTCGGCAACGGCCAGTCGACCACACCCGTCCGAGACGCGGCACACCGCATGCGGATGCTGGGGCTGGCCACGGCAGCGCCGATGGACGCGATCACACAGCACATCGCCGCCCGGCAGTTGGGCGAAAGCGGCGTCTGCCTGGCGATGAGCCACAGCGGCGCGACACGCGAGACGGTGCTGGCCGCGGAGACCGCGAAGGCGGGCGGCGCCTACGTCATCGCGGTGACGAGCTTTCACGGCTCCCCGCTGGCCGACATCGCGGACGCGCCGCTCATCGCGGGCAGCCCGGGGCAGGGCTTCCGGCTGGAGGCCACGGCCAGCCGACTGGCACACCTGGCGATCACCGACGCGCTGTTCGTCGGACTCGCCCTGCGCGATCCGGATCGGTCCAGGGCGTACCTGAACGCGATCGCGGACGTCCACGCCGAGCACATGCTGTGAGGGAAGACCTGGGCCGTGGTGAGGCCCTTCCCTACAGCGGTGAGTCCGTCGAGTACAGCGAGGGGATCCCGCTCCTGACCTATCTGCGGGTGGGCGACCCCGGTCGGCCCCTCGTCGTGTTCCTGCCGGGCGGCGGCCACCTGGCCCGCATCAGTTACGGGCACCCGGACGGCCGCCCGGACGACTTTCTCGCGCATTGGCTGGCGGCACGCGGGTTCACGGTGCTCGCACTGTCGTATCCGTCGGACCATCCGGCCCTTCCCGCGGCGCACCCGGAGCTGACCGTCGACCGGTGGGGTGCCGCGGCAGCGGTGCTCACCCAGCGGATCGTCGCCGAGCACCGGCTCGGGGCCGGAGCCATCCTGTGCGGCTGGAGCATGGCCGGCCGATCCGTCCTGCCGTTCGCCAGGACCGCCCGGCGCATCGGCCTCGATCTGCGGTGCTTCGTGTCGCTCGCCGCTTCGGCTCCGCTGCCCGGCCTCGTACCGGTCCCCCCGGCAGGGCAGCCCTTGACCCCCGACGGTCTGTGGGAAGCCGCCCTGGGGCAGCCGCCGACGCGCCTGGACAACTGGTACGGGCAGATCTCCGCTCAGGCGGAACACGGCAGGCCGATCATGTCGCGGGACGAGTACGTACGGCACTACCTGTGCCGGCACTCGGTCGCTCTGCGGGGTGAGGCGCAGCACTGGGACGGGCAGGCCGACACCCATGACGCCGAGGCCGCGATCCGGGAGACCGGGGTGGGGCGGTGGGCGGAGTTCCCCCTCTGCGCGGCCATCGTCCCGGAGGGCGCACAGGACGCCCGGCACGCCCTGTGCGATCACCTCACCTGGCCGGCGATCACCGCCTACTCACTGGGATGGCGCCTGTCGGATGCGACGGCCCTGCCGGCCGGCACCTGGGCGGGCCTGACAGCGTACAGCCGGCGGTTGTCCACGGACCTGGTCCGTTTCATGCCCGGCAACCACTTCTTCTTCCTCGGCGCCGCCGGTGCCCGCCGCACGGCACGCCATATCGAGGAGCTGTGGCTGGCCGCCGAGGATCTTCACCTCGTCGTCTCCGGTGCGCTGACGCCCCATGACGTCCCATGAGGCGTCGGACATATGCCCGCGAGTCACCGCTGTCCGGCGTCGACGCCGGACAGCAGGCGGACCAGAGTGACGACGGCCGCGTGGTCGAGCGCACCCGCGCCCATGGCGACCAGGCTTGCCATCTGCTGTGCGGCGACCGAGCCAACGGGTAGCGCGACACCGTGCCCCCGGGCGGTCTCCAGCGCGATCCCGAGGTCCTTGTGGTGCAGGGCGACGCGGAATCCCGGCGTGAATGCCCCCTCACTCATGCTCGCGCCCTTCTGGCTGAGGACTCGGCTGCCCGCCAGACCGCCGCCCAGCACCTCAAGCGCCCTCGGCAGTGGCACTCCGGCAGCGTCGACAAGCACCAGCGCCTCAGCGAGGACGGCGAGGTTCCCGGCGACGATCAGCTGGTTGGCGGCCTTGACGGTCTGACCGGAACCGGCCGGGCCGACATGCACGACGGTGCGGCCCATGGCGCGCAGGCAGGGGAGTGCCCGTTCCAGGGCGGCCGCCTCACCGCCGACCATGATGGACAGGACCCGGTCGATCGCGCCCTGTTCGCCGCCCGACACCGGGGCGTCGAGGGCGTCCACACCGCGCTCGCGACCGGCCTGCGCGATCCGGCGGGCGGTGTCCGGATGGACGGTGCTCATGTCGATGAGCAGGCTCCCGGGACGCATGGTGGCGAGGAGCCCGTCGGAAGCGAGGGCGACCGCCTCGACATCGGGGGTGTCCGGAAGCATGGTGATCACCACCTCGCAGCGGCGTGCCACCTCGGTGAGGTCGCCGGCCGCGGCACCGCCGCGGCGGACGAGTTCGTCCGTCCGGGCGGTGCTCCGGTTGTATCCGATCACCTGGTGACCGGCGTCGAGCAGGGCGGCGGCCATGGGCAGGCCCATGATGCCCAGACCGACGAATCCGATGGTCATCGGGGACTCTTGGCGGCCTGGGCGATGAGGTCGGCGTCTTCCTGCTGACGTCGACGAGCGTCGAGGAGCACCTGTTCCTCCCGGTCGCGGGGGACCACGACGACTCCGTCGGTGTCGGCCACCACCAGGTCGCCCGGGTTGACGACGACGCCCGCGCACTGGATCTGGCCGCCGACATCGCCGTCCCATCCCTTGTTCGGCCCGGCGGCGCAGATGCCGCGCGCGTAGACGGTGAAGCCCCGCCGGCGGATCGCTTCGACGTCGCGGACCGCGCCGTCGACGACCAGGCCGATCAGACCGGCCCGGACGGCCTCCATGGTGCGGACCTCGCCCCAGACGGCCCGGTCCACGAAGCCGCCGGCGTCGACGACGAGAACGCTGCCGGCCGGTGCCGTCTCGATGGCGCGCAGCAGGGTGTTGTTCTCGCCCGGCATGCTCCGGGCGGTCCATGCGCGTCCCAGCAGTGTGCCGCCCGCGACCGGCCGGATGGCCGCGTGCATGGCCTGGAACCGGTTGAGGCAGTCGCAGACGGTGCTGCTGGTCAGCCCGTGCCAGCGGTCGAGGTCGTCGGCGTGGGGTGTAGCCATGGGAACTCCTTCAGGAAGGGTCGGGTGTGCCGGAGGGTGTGAAGCGCTTGAAGAGGCGGCGCGCGTTGCGGTGCCGGATCATGTGGCGGTCGTCGCCGGACAGCAGGCGAGTGTGCGCGATGCGCCGGGCGGACTCGGCGATCTGGGCTCGGGGAGTGAACGGCCAGTCGGTCCCGTACAGCAGCCGGCTCGGCGGCACCAGCCGCAGCAACGAGGGCAGTTGGGTGTCGAGCGGGAACCCCGCCAGGTCGTAGTGGAGCCGACGCAGGAGCGCCAGAGCGTCGACGGGGTCGGCGCCGCGCCGCTCGGCTGTCAGTTGCCCGAGCGTGTGGATCCGGTCGGCGAGTGAGGGCAGGGCGCCACCGCCGTGGGGGAGGATGACGCTCAGCCGCGGGTACCTGTTCAGCGCACCGGTCAGCAGCAGACCGGTGACCGCCCGGGTGGTCTCGAAGGGGAACTCGATGAGGCTGCGGGGCTGTCCGAACGCGGTCTGCTCCCAGCACGGTGGCGACGTGGGGTGCAGGAAGACCACGGCGCCCCGGCGGTCGAGTTCGTCGAAGACCGGGCGGAACCTCGGATCGAAGAGATATGTCCCGTGGTAGTTGCTCAGCAGGACCACGCCGTCCGCGCCGAGCTGGTCGAGTGCGTACGCGATCTCGTCCAGCGCGCTGTCCACGTCGGGCAGCGGCAGGGAGGCGAAGAACCCGAACCGGTCCGGGTGCCGGGCGGCCAGCGTTGCCCCGTCCTCGTTGACGCCGCGAGCGAGCACCGTCGCCGCGCGGTCGTCGCCGAAGTGGACGCCCGGCGACGAGACGGACAGGATGGCGAGCTCGACGTCGAGTTCGTCCATCGTGGCGAGGGCCTGGCCGGCAGACCAGTCCGGCCATGCCGCCAGGCCGTCCGGGCCAGGTGTGCCGAGGCGTTGGTACGCCGTCCGGTACCGCTTGGGCAGGAAGTGTGCGTGAACGTCGATGCCGCCGTGTCGGTTCACAGCCGGCGGGCTCTCGTTCACCAGGCGAACGCGAAGCCGTCGCGTCGGGGATCGGCCCCGCCCCACATGGTCGAGGTGTCCGGATCGAAGACCACGCCGTGTCCGCCGCCGACCACGCGGCTCCAGGCGCCCAGGTCGTGCACCTGGTGTCCACGGCCACGCAGCCGGGCCAGGGTTTCCCTGCTGATCCTGCTCTCGGCGCCCAGAAGGGTGCCGTGCCCGACACGGATCCGAGGCGCCTCGATCGCCTCCTGGATGCCCATGCGGTGGTCGACGACGTTGATGATCATCTGGGGTGTGGTCTGCAGGATGCCGTGCGATCCGGGTGTGCCGACGACCAGGAACGGTTCGCCGTCCGACCAGATCTGTGAGGGAGCCAGGCAGACCTCCACTTTCTTGCCGGGGCCGATCGCGTTGGGACTTGTGGGATCGGTGTCGAACCAGGAGGCGAAGCTGTTCAGCAGCAGTCCGGTGGTGCCGGCCACCACACCTGACCCGAACGCGCCCCCCAGGGTCTGGGTGCAGGACACCACATGGCCCTGTGCGTCGGCGGTGACGAAGTGCGTCGTGTTCTCCGGGCCGTTGAACACGGCCCGGGTCCACTCCAGCGCGGGGTTGTACTCGTGACGCTCCCCTGGGAACGCGGTTGCCCGCCGCAGGTCCAGCCGCTTCGTCGCCGCTGTGATGTGTGCGCCGGACAGCAGGTCCTGGTACGGGGGTGACGGATCCAACAGGTGGGCTTTGCGTTCCTCGATCGCCACCTTGAAGACCTCGGACAGCAGGTGCAGATATGTGTCGCTGTCCGGCGCCATCGTGGAGAGCGGGAACTCACCGAGCATGCGCAGGCTCACGAGGTATTCCAGCGCGGCGCTCGGCGCGGGCGGGCAGTAGACGGTCAGCCCCCGATATGTGCTGGAGATCGGGCTCTGCCAGCGGGGCGTGAAGCCGGCCAGGTCGGGCGCCGCGAGCAGGCCGCCGTGGTCGGCGCAGTACTGGACGATCTCCTCGGCGACGGGACCCCGGTACAGGGCTTCGGCGCCGGCTTCGGCGATGAGCCGCAGGGTGTCGGCGGCGTTCTTCTGGACGAGGAGTTCACCCGGGCGCGGGACACGTCCGTTCGGGAGGAAGATCTCTCTGCTGGTGGCGGCGAGTTCGAGGCGGGGACGGGCCGCCGCGAGGTAGTGGTGGAGATAGTGGGAGACCGGGAAACCCTGCTCGGCGTAGGCGATGGCCGGTGCCAGCACCGTGGCGAGGTCCATGGTCCCGTAGCGTTCCAGGGCGGCGGACCAGCCCGCTGCCGCGCCGGGAACCATCGCCGAGAGAATCCCGGCGTCCTTGCTGCCGGGAGCGGTGAACCGGTCGGGGTGTGCGGCGTCCGGTGCCGGTCCGACGAAGTCGAGGACCGCGGGTGCCGGCTCATGG